>NZ_JBDPLV010000030.1:0-123818 GCF_039871605.1 Acrocarpospora sp. B8E8
GGTGAAGTTCCCCGTCGTTCAGTCCAAGCAGAACTCGTTTCCCTCCGGATCGGCCATCACGATGTAGCCCGCGCTGGTAGGAGGCGCCGGCTCGTCGCGGCGCAAGCGGGTGGCGCCGAGACCGACGGGCGGACTGGTCCGGCTGGTATCGGCGGGCTATCCCGCAAGCCGAGGGGTTGTACGCGCAGTATCTACGTACCGCTGGTCAACAACGCCAACGGCGAGGTCCTCACCCCCGCGCGCGCCCGTGCCATTGCGCACGCCGTGCTGACACACAACGCACAGCGCAAGGACCGCCCGGTCTATGTGCTGGCCGACGACGTATACGTGGGCAGTTACCTCCGCGCCAGCGTGAAGGGCCAGCCGATCGCGTCGATCAACGGGGAGGACCTGGGCGCACCGGCCCTGGGGCAGATGAGCGACTGGACGTTATCGGTCGTCACCGCGTCCAAGACATTCGCGCTGCCCACCGCCCGGATCGCGTTCGCGACAACCACCAACCCGTGGCTGTTCCAGTCAGTTGCTCACTACCGAACGGTGCTCGCACACGGCCGAGTGCCGCAGATCACCGAGCTGACCGCCGCGGCTGCGCTGTGCCTGACCCCGCAGTCGTGGATTGACGACTGGAATCGCCGCTACCAGCGGGCTCTGGGAGACCTGACCCATCGGATAGACCTGGTGAACGGTGCTGTCGGGTTCGACGCCTTCCAGATCGAGCCGCCCGAGGGCGGCTGGTTCCTGCCGCTGCGGGTCTCCCCACGGTTAATGCCGGGGGCGTCGAGCGGTATCGACGCTTTCGCGGTCCTGCTCCACACCGCAGGAGTGGCGCTGCTGCCGGGCGAGCTGTTCGGGTACCGCGATCACGCCGATGGGTTCTTCCTTCGCGGTTCTCTGGCGGTCGGCGGGGACACCCTGAGGCGGGTCGCCGTGGCGCTTCAGGATGCGGCGGTGGAACTCGTGAGCCCGGACGGGCCTCGCCTGGTGGAGCAGGCGGTCAAGCGGGCCCGCCAGGTCGCCGACATCGACGCGATCCTCGCCGCCTGCGAGTACTGAAGTCCGGGACATCCGCAGGGGCACCTGATTAAGATCGTGCCCCCACATCTGGTGGTCCAGGCGGTGCAAGAACACAACACATTGGGGAGAGGCTATGCAAATGGTCGGTCGGCGGCAGATGCCGAGACGGCGCAGGGGTCACACCACGCAGGTCACAATAGGCGGGGAGTCCTTCACGCTGATCGCCGCCGCCGGGGACGACGGTCTGCTGTCCGACGTGGTGATGCAGTGGGGCAAGCACGGCACAGCCACGTCGGGTCTCATGGACCTGTACGCGATGGCGCTAACGATCGCGGTTCGGCACCACGTGCCGCTCGCCGAGCTTATAGCCGAGCACCGCAACCTGTACTTCGTCCCAAATGGCAGCACCGACGATCCGGACATTCCGCGTGTCCGGTCAGTGATCGACTGGGTGGTGCGCAGGTTGGCGCTGGACTGGCTCCCGTACGAGGAGCGGACGAAGCTCGGCCTGTTCACCCTGCGGGAGCAGCTCGACGCTGCGGCGAAGTCGATGAACGAGGAGGCCAGCATGCGGCCGGTACCAGCCCAGGGCCTGGACACCACGTGGTGGGTATCGGCCACGACGATCGGCGCCTGACACCATCGCCCAACTCGAAGGTTTCGTCGAGGGCCTGGACATCCAGCTCGGCGAGCGCATCAACCGTGGCTACCCGCACATAATTCTCGGCCGGGACACTGGCGTATCGGGAAGCAAGTTTAACTTTCTGGGCGGGATAATCGCCGAACTCAGCCACTGGCCTGTTGAGGCAAAATCCGGGATGGTTATTCTGCGGTGAACTACTCTCGAAGGCGGTGTCTTCCATTCTTGGCAAAGGCATCGCGCATGTCACTGTGAGCTGGATCAACGTCATGGGTTAATGATCGATCAAGACGAACACCCAGTCGCCTCGTGAAGCGAAGGAGTGCCTCTGTGAGCCCCACGAGAGCCTCCCGCCTGGTGAAGGCCGGAGCATGGATCATGGGAACGGCCGCCTTGGCCAGTGCCGCGCACCAGATTCTTGGCGAGCGGCAAGACATGCGCCGCTTTCCTCCCCCGGGAAAGCTCGTCGATGTGGATGGCCGCCGCCTGCACGTGTGGTGTGAAGGCGATCACGGCCCGACGGTCGTGGTTGTGACCAGCCTCGGTTCCGGTTGCTTGGAATGGGTGAGAATCCAGCGTCGGCTCCTGCCCCATCACCGGGTGGTGCTGTACGACCGTGGCGGGCTCGACTGGTCGGAGTGGGTTCCGGGCCGCCGCTCGGCCGTGGAACTGGCCGAGGAGCTTCACGCTGCCCTTGAGGCCGCCGATATCCCCGGCCCTTATGTTCTGGTCGGTCATTCCCTCGGCGGGTCGATCATCAGGGTCTACGCGGCGCGCCACCCGGAAAAGGCCGCGGGTCTGATCCTCGTCGATGCCAGCCACGAACGGTCCTCCGAGGAGATCGTGGAAGAGTTCGGCTGGAGGATGGGCGACTTCGGCCGGTGGCAGCGGGCGCTCACCCGCTATGTCCTCAGGCCGCGCGGGATCGAGCGGACCCGTGTCCGGTTCCTGGGTCATCGCGATTACCATGACGAGGCCGCCCTGACCGTCCCCGCCGATTGGGTCGGGGCTGCTGTGGCGCTGGCGTTGACCACTCGGCGGCGTCGCGCCGTCGTCGCCGAACTCGTACAGAACGGCTCAGCGAACAGGAAGGCATTTGCTGCCGAGCGGCGTGACTTTGGCGACCTGCCGCTAACGGTCATCACCCGTAGCATGACCGCAGTCGACACCTACTACGGCTTCGCAGATGCTGAGTTCCTGCGTAGGTGGATGAAGATCTGGATGCCGTTACAGCAGGACCTCGCCACCCTGTCGACCAACAGCCGCCATGTCATCGCCGAAAATGCAAGCCACCACGTGCATATTGACGAGCCGGACCTCGTGGTCTCGGCGATCATCGATATGTGCGAAACAATCCGAAAATCCCGCCCAGGCGAATTCTAATGGCACATTCCGGGCTGGACCAAGAGTGACACACAGGCCAGGCCGTTTCTTTCTTTGGTGCTAAATGCTCGGACGCCACACAACTCTGCCTTACCTGTAGCTCGCCAAGCATCCGGCCAAAGACCCGGTCGAAGGAACCGGCGGCCCGTTCCTCTAGAGCGACAATTGCCACTCGTTCCAGACGTCCAGGAGGCGGTAGCCGAGCTGTTCGTTGATGGCGATCATGTGGGTGTTGGTGATCGCGTTCCAGGTGATGATTTTGGTGGCGGTGGGTTGTTCGGTGTGGAACCAGGTGGTGTTGGACTGTTTCATGATGAGGCCGAGGCGGTGGCCGCGGTGTTCGCGGAGGACGGCGGTGTCGGTTTGGCGGCCCCAGTCGTTGGGGGTGTGGTCGGTGATGATGCGGGTGAAGCCGACGGGGCGGCCGGTGGCGCGGTGGCGGGCGATCGTGGTGTAGGCGGTTTGCTGGCCTTTGGCCCAGCCTGCTTCGAATCTGCGGATGCGGGCGGCGGTCCAGCGCATGGGTTCGGTGTCCAGGCCGTCGGAGGGGGCGTCGTTCATGGCGCCCATCAGGGTGGCGGCGTCGTCGACGAGGTCGTCGGGGGCCGCGTCCTGCCAGCGGTCGAGGGTGTAGTCGGGGGAGAGGCTCGCCACCCCCTTCTCGTACGCCGTCCAGTCGACGGAGGTCAGGTCGAGGATGCGTCTGGCCTGGGCGGAGGCGGCTTCGAAGCCGTGTTTGCGGGCGAAGGCGCCGCCGGGGGAGTCGGGGAGGGCTTCGGCGAAGAGGATCTGGCGGTCGTGGGCTCGGGCGCGGGCGATGGCGCGTTCGAGCAGGGCGGTGCCGATGCCTTGGCGGCGGTGGGCGGAGCTGACGTGGAAGATGCGTAACAGCGCCGCGTGGGTGTTGTCGGTGCCCGGGATGTGCACCGCGACTCCGCCGACGACCTGGCCGTCGAGGCGGGCGACGTAGGTTTCGCCGTATTCGGCCGTCCAGCCGTGTTCGGCCACCACGGCGAAGCGCGGAAAGGACGAGACGGGGCCGGGAGCCTCATCGGCGGCGGCGATGGCGTGGAACGCGTGCAGGCGGTCGCCGGGGTCGGCGTAGTCGAGACGCTCGATGTCCATGCGTCCAGCAAACCCTCTGGCGCGGGCTCCGAGCGACCGGATTTATCCGCTTATAGCGATGAGGTCACCCGCACCCCAAGCAGCCGGACGGGGCGCGCGTTACTGGCGGTAGCTCGGGGTCGACGGGTAGCCGTGCCGAGGTCGGACAAGCAGCTGGACGGGGCGCGCGTTTACTGACGGTAGCCCTCGACCTCGGTCACCGAGCGGGTTTCCGCGTTGTCGGGGTTGTCGCCGACCTGGCGTTTGGCGCGGCGCTGGCGGAGCAGGTCCCAGCACTGGTCCAGGGACTCCTCCAGGGTCTTGATCCGGGAGCGCTCCTCGCTGCTGGAGACCTGGCCCGCGGCCAGCCGCTCGCGAAGCTCCCGCTCCTCTTCCACCAGTTCGCCGATCCTGGAGAGGATCTCGTTGTCCCGCATGTCCGTGCCTCCTTCTCGCTTTTCCGACACTCTACGTCCCGGAGATCACCACGCCAGTTACTGGTCTGGTTTGACAGATTTGAGAGTTTTGAGAGGTTGTCGGTGATGTTGCCGAAAGTGGGAGACGCAGCGGTGAGCCATACCCAAGCCGAGGTCGAGAGCCAGCCGGAGATGTGGACCAGGACCCTGGCTGTCCCGTACGCGGATCTGCCCCGAGCCGGGCTGAACGTGCTCGGGGTCGGCTGCGGAACCTCGTTCTACATCCTCGACGCGTACGCGCGACGCCGGCAGAGCCTGGGCCGGGGGCGGACCAGGGCCACCATCGCCACCGAGTTCGCCGACGAGGATCCGTACGACATGGCGATCCTGCTGTCGCGGTCGGGCACGACCAGCGATCTGCTGCCGCTGGCGGAGCAGCTGTCCGAGCGCATGACCACGGTCGCGATCACCGGCACGCCCGGGTCGCCGATCACCGAGCTGACCCACCGCCAGGTGCTGCTGGACTTCGCCGACGAACGATCGGTGGTGCAGACCCGCTTCGCCACCTCGGCGCTTACGCTGCTGCGCGCTTCGATCGGCGAGGACGTGAGCGGACTGCCCGCCGAGGCCGAGCGTGCCCTCGCGGAGCCGCTGCCGGATCCCGCGGACTTCGATCACGTCGTCTTCCTGGGGACCGGGTGGACGCTGGGGCTGGCCGAGGAGGCGGCGCTCAAGTGCCGGGAGGCGGCCAAATTGTGGACGGAGTCGTACGCGACGCTGGAATACCGGCACGGGCCGATCGCGTGCGCGGGGCCGCGGAGCCTGGTGTGGTCGCTGGCGCCGTTGCCCGAGGACGTCATCGGCGCGATTGTCGGGACGGGGGCCACGCTCAGGGTGGCGGCGGCTGATCCGCAGGCGGAGCTGGTTGTGGTGCATCGGCTGGCGGTGGCCTTCGCGCGGCATCGGGGGCTGAACTGCGACAGCCCTGATCATCTGTCCCGTTCGGTCGTGACCGGATGACGCTGATCACCACCGCCGAGATCATCGACAACGCCCGGCGGCGGCGGGTGGGGGCGGGCGCGTTCAACGTGATCGAGATCGCGCACGCTGTGGGCATCGTGACAGGGGCGGAACGGATCGGGGAGCCGGCGATCCTGCAGGTCAGCGAGAACACGGTCGCCTATCACGGGGGGATCGACGCGATCGGGGCCGCCTGCCTGGCGGTCGCCGACGCGGCGCGGGTTCCGGTCGCGGTGCATCTCGATCACGCCACCACCTGGGAGCTGGTGGAGCGGGCGGTGCAGCTGGGGTTCTCGTCGGTGATGTTCGACGCGTCGGCGTTGCCGTACGAGGAGAATGTCGCGGCCACCGCGGAGATCGTGCGGCGGTCCGGGGTGTTCGTGGAGGCGGAGCTGGGGGAGGTGGGCGGGAAGGACGGGGTGCACGCGCCGGGGGTTCGTACCGATCCGGCCGAGGCCGCGGCCTTTGTGGAGGCGACGGGGGTGGACGCGCTCGCGGTGGCGGTGGGGACGTCGCACGCGATGGTGACGCAGGACGCCGAGCTGGACTTCGAGCTGATCGCGCGGCTGCGGGAGGCGGTCGAGGTGCCGCTGGTGCTGCACGGTTCGTCGGGGGTGCCTGACGCGGGGCTGGTCCGGGCCGTCCGGCATGGGATGACAAAGATCAATATCGCGACCCAGCTGAACGTCATGTTCACCGCTGGAATTCGTGGGGGATTGACCGACTCCAAAGTGGTCGATCCCCGGCACTACCTGGCCTATGGGCGGGCCTCGGTGGCCGGGCGGGTCCAGCAGTTGCTGGAGGTGCTGACCGGCTGAGCGGTCTCGGGTGTTCTCCTGCGTCTGCTACTGTGCAAGACATGCTGCGCGGTCTGCTTCTTAGCTGCCGCGGCGAGGGCCTGTAGAAGCTAGGCCGGCTCCCTCGTCGCGGAGCGAGCCATGCGCGTCGGCCACTTCTCTGTGAACCCGACCACCAGGAGCCCTTCCGTGTATCCCCAGCAGCAGCGCAGCCCCATGCCGTTCCAGCGTTACAGCCCCTTCGAGCCGATCCGCCTGACCGACCGCACCTGGCCTGATCAGGTCATCGACCGCGCGCCGCGGTGGTGCGCGGTCGACCTCCGGGACGGCAACCAGGCCCTGATCGACCCGATGGACGCCCACCGCAAGCTCAAGATGTTCGAGCTGCTGGTCAGGATGGGCTACAAGGAGATCGAGGTAGGTTTCCCGGCCGCCTCGCAGACCGAGTTCGACTTCATCCGCCAGATCATCGAAGAGGGCCGGATCCCCGACGACGTGGTGATCCAGGTGCTGACCCAGGCGCGGCCCGAGCTGATCGAGCGCACCTTCGAGTCGGTGAAGGGCGCCAAGCAGGCCATCGTGCACCTGTACAACTCCACCTCGACGTTGCAGCGCCGGGTCGTGTTCGGTCAGGACAAGGACGGCATCACCGCCATCGCGGTCGAGGGCGCCAAACTGTGCAAGAAGCTCGCCGAGGACATGGGCGACACCGAGATCTACTTCCAGTACTCGCCGGAGTCGTTCACCGGCACCGAGCTGGAATACGCGGTGGAGGTCTGCAACGCCGTCAACGACGTGTGGCAGCCGACCCCGGACCGCAAGGTGATCCTCAACCTGCCGGCCACCGTCGAGATGGCCACCCCGAATGTGTACGCCGACCAGATCGAGTGGATGCACCGCAACCTGGCCTACCGGGACTCGGTCATCCTCTCCCTGCACCCGCACAACGACCGGGGCACCGCCGTGGCCGCCGCCGAGCTGGGATACCAGGCGGGCGCGGACCGGATCGAGGGCTGCCTGTTCGGCAACGGCGAGCGCACCGGCAACGTGTGCCTGATCACGCTGGGCATGAACCTGTTCTCGCAGGGCATCGACCCCGAGGTCGACATTTCCGACATCGATGAGATTCGCAGGGTAGTCGAGTACTGCAACCAGCTGCCCGTGCATCCGCGTCACCCGTGGGGCGGCGAACTCGTCTACACCGCGTTCTCCGGGTCGCACCAGGACGCGATCAAGAAAGGGCTCGAGCATCTGGAGCGGGACGCCGCCGCGGCCGGGGTGCCGGTGGACGAGTTCGCGTGGGCGGTGCCGTACCTGCCGATCGACCCGAAGGACATCGGGCGGACGTACGAGGCGGTCATCCGGGTCAACAGCCAGTCGGGCAAGGGCGGTGTGGCCTACATCATGAAGGCCGACCACCACCTTGACCTGCCGCGACGGCTGCAGATCGAGTTCTCGCGGGTGGTGCAGGCGCGCACCGACGCCGAAGGCGGGGAGGTGACGCCGGCCGCGATGTGGGCGGTGTTCACCGACGAGTACCTGCCCAATCCCGACCGGCCGTGGGGGCGGCTCGGGCTGCTCGCGCACCGGAACGTGTCCTCCGCCGACGGGCAGGACGTGATCAGCGCGGACGTGCGGGTGGACGGGCAGATCCGCGAGATCCAGGGCCGGGGGAACGGGCCGATTTCGGCGTTCTGCGACGCGCTCGCCTCGGTCGGGGTGGATATCCGGGTGCTCGACTACACCGAGCACGCGATGAGCGCCGGCACGGACGCGAAGGCCGCCTCCTACGTGGAGGGGGAGATCGGCGGGCAGGCCCTCTGGGGGGTCGGCATCGACGCCAACACCACGACCGCGTCGTTGAAGGCGATCATCTCGGCCGTCAACCGAGCGCACCGCTGACATTCGCTCCGGGCCACCTGGCGAGGTGGCCCGGAGCCGAGTTTTTTGTCGGCGGCTCACGTTAGGCTGACACTTGCAGATTTGCTAAATTGCCCATCATGGCAAGCGAGGAGGAGAGGCCATGGGACGGGGTCGGGCCAAGGCAAAGCAAGTGAAGGTCGCTCGCGAGCTGAAATATCGCGATGGCGGCGACCTGGAGTCGCTGCGACGGGAACTGGGCGTCGACGGGGCGCCCGCCGCGAACCGGAGCGACGACGGCGAGACGGAGCAGTACGAAACGGAGCAGGGCGTCTAGTAATGCCCGTGCCGCTCTACCAGGCCAAGGCCGAACTGTTCAAAACCCTCGGCCATCCGCTTCGCATCCGGGTGCTTGAGCTCCTGTGCGAAGGGCCGAAACACGTGCGCGACCTGCTGGTCGAGATGGAGGTCGAAGCGCCCAACCTCTCCCAGCAGCTCGCGGTGCTGCGCCGGGCCGGGCTGGTGACGGCCCGGCGCGACGGGACGACCGTCGCCTACGAGCTGACCGGGCCGGATGTGTCCGAGCTGATGCGGACGGCCCGGGGGATCCTCACCGAGCTGCTGGTGGGGCAGCGGGAACTGCTCGCCGAGCTGGAGCAGTCCCGGCGGAACTAGTCGGGGAGGCCGAGGAAGCGGGCCAGGCCCCGCATGTTGTGGTCGAAGAGTTCGGCCCGGTGGGTGACCACGTTGTCGAACTGGCCGAAGAGCTCGAAGCTGATCATGCCGTACAGGCCGGTCCAGGCGGTGATGGCGCGGGTGATCACGTCGTCGGAGACGCCGGGCATGAGGGATCTGATGATCTCGGCGTCGGCGCTCAGCATGGGCGGGACCGGGGGGCAGATGTCCGGCGGCGACAGGCGCCCGGCGCGGTGGGCGTCGCCGAGGATGCGCCCGTAGACGGTGGTGGCGCGGCTGGCCGGGCCGATCGTGTCCTCGGGGGCGCGGTAGCCGGGGACCGGTGAGCCGTAGATCAGCGCGTATTCGTGCGGGCGGGCCAGCGCCCAGTTCCGGACCGCGTGGCAGACGGTCAGCCAGCGCGCGCCGAAGTCGTCCGGCGGGCCTGCGGCGTCCGCGTCCTCGACGGCGGCGCCCACGGAGTTGTAACCGTCCACGATCAGGGCAGTGAGCAGATCATCCTTGGTCGGGAAATAGCGGTGCACGGCGGAGGACACCATGCCCATCTCGCGCGCGACCGCGCGCAGCGACAGGCCGCTCGCCCCCTCGCTGGCCAGCTGGACTCGGGCGATGTCGGTGATCTCCCGGACCAGTTCGGCCCGGACACGTTCCCGTGCGGTACGGCTTGCGTTCACGTGGGCACCATATCAGAGCGCCGCGATAAATCGAGAGCAGTGCTCTTGACGAGTAGTGCTCTAATGAGAGAGCATTGCTCTCATAAGGAAGGGGACGCCGATGAATGGGTTGTTCTACCGGGGGCCATCCCTCGAGAAGCTGCACACCGACTACGCGCTGCGCGGCCGGATCGACGAGAAGGCGCCGATCGTCTCCACCTCCAGCGTCGTCGTGAACGCGCCGGTCGACCGGGTATGGGAGGTCATGAGCGACCTTCGCGGCTGGCCGGCGTGGTATCCGCAGTATCGGGTGCTCGATCTGACCGAGATGGCCCCGGGCGCGTTCTTCCGGTGGCAGCTGGGCAGCATGAAGATCACCTCCAGGTTCGCCGTGATCGATCCGGGGCGCGAACTGACCTGGACCGGCGTCGTCTTCGGCTACAAGGCCGTGGACCGGCACCTGCTGGAGTCCCTGGACGACGCCAGGACCCGCGTCACCATGTCCGAATCCCTCGCCGGGCCCTTCGCCTCCGTGCTGTACGGCCCGGACAAGCTCCGCGAAGGACACGAACGTTACTTGTCCGCACTCAAGGCCGAAGCCGAGAAATAGGAGCACATCATGGGTAAGCACGTCATTGTCGGAGCGGGTCAGGTCGGCCGCCAGGTCGCCGAAATCCTGGACGCGCAGGGGCACGAGGTCGTCCTGGTGTCCCGGTCAGGCTCCGGGTCCGAGCGCATCACGAAGGTCGCCGCCGATGCCGCGGACGCCGACGCGCTCGGCCGCGCCGCCCGGGGAGCCGATGTCCTCTACAACTGCGTGAACCCGAAATATCACCGCTGGCCGACCGACTGGCCGCCCATCGCGAACGCGCTCCTCCGCACCGCGGAGGCCAACAGCGCCGTGCTGGCCATGGTCGGCAACCTGTACATGTACGGCCCCGTGGACGTCATGACCGAGGACCTTCCGCCGGCCGCGACGGGCCACAAGGCGAGGGTCAGGGCCGAGATGTGGCGGCAGGTGCTGGCCAGCCACGAGGCCGGGCGGATCAGGGCCACCGAAGTGCGCGGGTCCGACTATTTCGGTCCGGGGTCCACGGACCAGGCGTACCTGTCCATGCAGGTGATCGGTCCGGTGGCGGCGGGCAAGCGGGCCGTCGTGCTGAGTGATCCCGATATTCCGCACTCGTGGACGTACCTGCCGGATGTGGCGCGGGCGTTGGTGATCGCGGGAACGGATGAGCGGGCCTGGGGGCGGCCCTGGCACGTACCGACGGTGCCGCCGCTCACCATCCGGCAGGTCGCCGAGCGTGTCGCCATCCTGGCCGGGACGCGATCTCCCCGGATCACGGAGATCCCCGTGTGGGGGGTCGCGGCTCTGGGGCTGTTCATGCCGTTCATGCGGGAGCTCCGCGAGACCCGCTACCAGTTCGACCGGCCGTTCGTGCTGGACTCCTCCGCGTTCCAGAAGACCTTCGGCGTCGCGCCGACACCCATCGATGAGGCCCTCAAGGCGAGCATGCAGCATCTCGCCGCGCAAACCCGGTGATGTCGTCTTATGTAGGGTCGGGGGATGCTGCGTATTGGAGTGATCGGGCTCGGCGATATCGCCGCGAAGGCGTACCTGCCGGTGCTCGCCGCCACCCCCGGGCTGGACTTACGGCTCTGCACGCGTGACCCGCGGACATTGCGGCGGGTGGGTGACACCTACCGGGTGTCCGGCCGGTTCTCGCGGGTGGATGATCTGATCGCCGATGGGATCGACGCGGCTTTCGTGCACGCGGCCACCGCCGCGCATGTGGAGATCGTCAGCGGGCTGCTGGACGCGGGTGTGCACGTCTTCGTCGACAAACCGCTCGCTTATCACTTCGTGGACGCGGAGAAACTCGTCCGGCTGGCGCGGTTGCGCGAACGTTCGCTGATGGTGGGGTTCAATCGCCGGTACGCCCCCGCGTACGTGGTTCTGGCCGGACTCCCGCGCGACCTGGTGATCATGCAAAAGAACCGGGCAAACCTTGCCGAAGATCCACGAGTCGCGATATTTGATGACTTCATCCACGTGGTCGACACGCTGCGGTTCCTGGCTCCGGGCGAGGTCACCGGGACCCGGATCAGGACGCGGGTGGTCGGCGGGCTGCTCGAACACGTCGTCCTCGAACTCGAGGGGGACGGATTCACGGCGCTAGGGATCATGAGCAGGGTCAGCGGCGCCGCCGAGGAGACCTGCGAAACCATGGGCGGCGGCATCAAACGCCGCGTGCTCAATCTCGGCGACGTCGTCGACTTCACCCCTGGCGAGACGCTCGTCCGGCGGCCGGACTGGACGCCGGTCTCCCGGCAACGCGGCATCGAGCAGGCCTGCCACACCTTCCTGGACGCGGTCGGTGCCGGCAGGCTGCTCGATGCCGATGACGCTCTGGAGACCCATCTCCTCTGCGAGCAGATCGTCACTCAGGGCGGATCTCAGGGGTAGAGGCCACGCAGCCGGTGTGCTTCGGCTACCCGGCCGACCCCGATCGCGTGTGCCGCTTCGCGCAGGGTCAGCCCGCGGTCGGCGGCAAGCGTGTTCACTTCGCGGAACGCGCCCTCCATCAGGTCGCGTAACTTGACCTCGACCTCGTGGGCGCTCCACGAGTAGGCCTGGGTGTTCTGCACCCATTCGAGATACGACACGATGACGCCGCCGGCGTTGGCCAGGATGTCCGGGATGATCGTGGTGCCCTGATCGGCGAGGATCAGGTCGGCTGCCGGGGTGGTGGGCCCGTTCGCCCCCTCCACGATCAGCCGCGCCTTCACCCGAGGCGCGTTCGCGCCGGTCAGCACCCCTTCCAGGGCGGCCGGGACCAGCACGTCCACATCGAGTTCGAGGAGCTCGTCATGGGTGATCGCGTCCGCGTGCGGGTAGCCGGGCACCCCGCCGTTCGCACCCGCCCACGCGCGCACATCGGCGACATCGAGCCGCTCCGAGTAGATCGCGCCGGACGCGTCGGAGACCGCCACCACCCGGCAGCCCGCGTCCGCCAGGTACTGCGCCGCCAGCGCCCCCACCTTGCCGAACCCCTGCACCGCGACCGTACGGCCTTCGGCGCAGCCCAGCGCGGCCAGCGCCGCGATCTGCACCCCGCGCGAGGTCGCGCCCGCCCGCCCGAGCGACCCGCCGAGCGTGGTCGGCTTCCCGGTTACGACACCCGGTACGGAATAACCCGCGTTCACGCTGTACGTATCCATGATCCACGCCATGGTCTGCTCGTCGGTGCCGACGTCCGGAGCCGGGATGTCCTTCTCGGGTCCGATGAGGGGCTGTATCTCGTTGGCGTACCGCCGGGTCATCCGCTCCAGCTCGCGGGTGGTGAGCGTGCCCGGGTCCACGGCCACGCCGCCCTTCGCGCCGCCGTACGGGATCCCGACGAGAGCGCATTTCCACGTCATCCACATGGCGAGCGCGGTGACCTCGGCCAGATCGGTGTCCGGGTGGAAGCGGATGCCGCCCTTCGCCGGGCCGCGCGAGAGATTGTGCTGCACGCGATATCCCTGGACGACCTCCATCCGGCCGTCCTCCCGCCGTACCGGAACCGAGACGGTCAGGGATCTGCGCGGTGTGGCCAGCATGCGATGCAGGCCGTCATCAAGCCCGAGGAAGCGCACCGCCTCGGCGAGCTGGAACCGGGCGGCGTCCAACGCCTGCTGCCCCGGAGCCATGCCCTGAATTCCCGACGTCGTTGTCGGGAAGTCCATGATGGTCATGTCGGAGAGTTCTCCTCCATCTAGTGTCGGTGCGCCGCACGGGGACGGCTCCGGCCCGTCCCGTCGTCATTGACGGAACGTTCCCACCGGCACCGGTCCCCGTGCGACGCCTCTACCTGTGATCCAATCCTGGCGTCGGCCCTCGGGGGAATATGCCGAGTCGGCGGAATAGGTCTGCCTGTTGGCCGTTTTGGAGCGTGTCGCAACCCGATGCCGACGGCGCCGCTTGCGTCTACGCCGAGACGTAAGCCTCCGAGAGCTCCCACAACCGTGTCGCGAGCTGGGCGTCATCGGCCTGCGGGTTGACCTTCGCCCCGGCCCGCAGCCCGTCGTGGTAGGCGCCGTTGGCGACCTCGGACGCGCTCGCCAGGGCGATCAAGGGGCCCGCGCCGTCCGCCGCGCCGAGCGCGACCCGCCGGATGAGCGGGATCCGGCTCACCACTCCGACCAGCCCGGAGCCGGACGCGAACCGGATCTCCTGCTCGACCCCGCGTTCCGCGGCGACCCGCCGCGGATGGAAGCAGACCGCCGTCACCCCGGCCTCGCGGCGGGCCAGTTCCCGGGTGAACAGGATGTTCATCAGCTTGCTCGTCGAGTAGGCGATCCAGCCGCCGCCGTAGCGGCGTCGCGTCCACTCCAGGTCGTCGAGGTCCAGCTTGCCGAACCGGTTGCCGACGCTGGCGGTCGTCACGACCCGGGCGCCGCTCTCCCGCAGCCGCGGCAGCAGAAGCTTCGTCAGCAGGAACGGCGCGAGATGGTTGGCCTGGAAGGTCAGCTCGTGATCGTCGGTGGTGACGCGTCGCTCCGACACCAGCCCGCCCGCGTTGTTGGCCAGCACGTCGATGCGCGGGTAGCGGTCGAGCAGGCGGCCGGCCAGCGCGCGTACCTCGGAGAACCTGGCGAAGTCGGCGATCTGCGGCTCCGTGCCGAGCCGGGCCGCGATTTCCCGCGTACGCCCGGCGGAGCGCCCGACCGCGACGACGGTCGCGCCCCGCTCGGCCAGACGAAGGGCGGCGGCCGCGCCGATGCCGGAACTGGCACCGGTGATCACGACGGTACGCCCATGAAGATCCTTAGTCATGAGACAGAGTGTCTCACCATGAGTCGGAGATGTATAGTGGGGGTGATGGTACGAGGACAAGCGCTCAGAGATCACGTGGCGAGCGGCATTCTGGAGGCGGCCGCGGCGCTCATCGCCGAGCGGGGCGAATCGGTGAGCATGACCGACGTGGCCACCGCGGCGGGCGTCGGCCGCGCCACCCTCTATCGCTACTTTCCGAGCCGCGAGGCGCTGCTGGCCGCCCTGCTCGAGGCCGGCCTCGCCGAGGTGGCCCAGCGGCTGGCCGATGCCCGGCTCGACGACATCCCGATCCCCGAGGCGTTCGCCCGGGGCACCCGGGCCGTCCTCGCCGGGATGCTGAAATACCGCGGGCTCGGCTCGTTCCCGCTGACGGAGGCCCAGAAGGAGGCGGCCGACACGGCGATGATGGGGCCGCTGCGGGCTCTGTTCGACCGCGCGGCCGAGGAGGGGGCGCTGCGGTCCGACCTGTCGCGCGAGGCGCTGGTCGAGGTCTATCTGAGCCTGCTGGAAGGGATCAAGGTGCGGGTGATGCTCGGTGGCCTCGGCGGTCTCGGCGTCGAACCGGCGGCCGCGGCGATCACGGAAGTGTTCCTGCGCGGGGCGTTGGCCGGCTGATCGTCGCGCGGGGGTGCGGGCGATGTCGTGCCTGCGGTATCACTTGGGGGTGGCACACCTGGTGATCGGGCCGTTGTTGCGGCATGTCGATGGGTTCACGGCGACTGTTTGGGTTGAGACCAGTGCGTCGTGCACGGTCACCGTGGTGGCGGGGGAGGAGCGGGTTTCGGAGCGCACTTTCACGGTGCACGGGCATCACTATGCGGTGGTTGATGTGCCGGTTCGGGAGGCGGTGCCGTACCAGGTGGAGTTGGACGGGGTGGGGGTGTGGCCCGAGGAGGGGATGGAGCGGAGTGTTGTCCGGCCGGTGCGGCGGCTGGAGAAGGTGGTGTTCGGGTCGTGCCGGACGAGTGTGCCGCATGACGCGGCGCATCTGGTCAGTCATGGGGTGGACACGCTTCGGGCTTATGGGCATGGGATGACGGTTGACGATCAGCTGCCTGATCTGTTGCTGATGTTGGGGGATCAGGTGTACGCCGATGAGCCGTCGGCGGAGATAAAGGGATATATCCGGGAACGGCGGGGGAGTGCCGCGCCGGTGGATGAGATCGCGGACTTCGAGGAGTACGCGGAGTTGTATCGGCAGGCCTGGACGGATCCGGAGATCCGGTGGGTGCTGTCCACGGTGCCGACCGCGATGATCTTTGACGATCATGATCTGCGGGATGACTGGAACACCTCGCAGCCGTGGCGGGAGCAGATGGCCAAGATCGCGTGGTGGAGGCGCCGGGTGGTCGCGGGGCTGGGGGCGTATTGGGTCTACCAGCATCTGGGCAATCTGACGCCGGCCGAGCGGGCCGTCGACGAGGTCTACGGGAAGATCCGGGAGGCGGAGGACGGAGCCGAGATCCTCGACGCTTTCGCGGAACGGGCCGACGCCGATCCGACCACCAGCCGGTGGAGTTACGCGCGGGACTATGGCGGCATCCGGCTGATCATGCTGGACACGCGGTGCGCGCGGCATCTGGTGCCGGGGGAGCGGTCGGTGCTGGACGCGACCGAGTGGGCCTGGCTGGAGCAACAGGTGGCGGGGGAGTACGACATGCTCCTGGTCGGCTCGTCGGTTCCTGTCCTGCTTCCGGCTGGAATCCACCACGTCGAAGCCTGGAACGAAGCGCTCGCCGACGGCGCGTGGGGCAAGCGGGTGGCCCGATGGTCCGAACGTGTCCGCCAAGCTGTCGATCTGGAGCACTGGGCGGCGTTCCGCCGTTCGTTCGAACGCCTATGCACCATGCTGGCCGGAACAGGGAAGACCGTGCTCCTGCTGTCCGGAGACGTGCACTACTCGTATGTGGCCAAGGTCAAGGGGGCGCCTCTCTACCAGCTGGTCTGCTCCCCGATCAGAAACCCCCTCAGCCGCACGCTCCGCCTGGCCAACATCATCGCCCAGTTCGGCGTCGCCACCCTGGTCGGCGGCCTGATCGCCAGAACCGCCAGACTCCCCAAACCACCCTTCAAATGGCGGATCACCAACGGCCCATGGTTCTCCAACGCCCTGGCCACGCTGACCTTCCCGGCCGACGGCATCCCCGAAGCGCGCTGGTACAGCCCGACGACCGTCGCGGACCCACCCGAACTCACCGAAATCTCCCGAGTACCGCTACCCGGGAGACCGGCTTAGAGTTTCGTCGACCGGGCTTGGAACTCGCTGAGCACTGCGGCGAGTTGGTCGATCGCCCAGGAAAGATCCTCGGCGGTGATGACCAGTGGGGGAGCCAGGCGGATGGTGGAGCCGTGGGTGTCTTTGGCGAGGACGCCCTTGGTCATTAGGGACTCGCAGACCTGGCGGCCGCTTGCCAGGGATGGGTCGATGTCGATGCCTGCCCACAGGCCGCGGCTGCGGACCGCGACCACGCCGGGGAGCGTGCTCAGGCGGTCGTGCAGGGTGGCGCCGAGTTCGCGGGCCCGGGCCTGGAACTCGCCGCGCTTCAAGATGGCGATTACCGCGTTGCCGACCGCGCAGGCCAGCGGGTTGCCGCCGAATGTTGATCCGTGCTGGCCTGGCTTGATCACACCGAGCACGTCCGCGTTCGCGGCCACTGCGGAAACCGGGACGATGCCACCGCCCAGGGCCTTCCCCAAGACGTACATATCCGGAATGACGCCTTCGTGGTCGCACGCGAACGTCTCGCCGGTGCGTCCGAGGCCGGACTGGATCTCGTCGGCGATCATCAGGATGCCGGCCGAGGTGCAGATCTCGCGGACCTGCGGGAGGTAGCCGTCCGGTGGCAGGAGCACGCCCGCCTCGCCCTGGACCGGCTCGATCAGCACCGCCACCGTGTTCTCGTCGATGGCCTCCCGGATCGCCTCCGCGGAGCCGTACTTCACGATCGTGAAGCCCGGCGTGTAGGGGCCGAAGCCGTCGCGCGCGTCCGGGTCGGTGGAGAAGCTGACGATCGTGGTGGTACGGCCGTGGAAGTTGTCCTCCATCACGATGATGTTGGGTTCGCGGATGCCCTTGACCTCGTGGCCCCACTTGCGCGCCACCTTGATCGCGGTCTCCACCGCCTCGGCGCCGGTGTTCATCGGCAGGATCATGTCCTTGCCGCACAAGTCGGTCAGCCCATCCGCGAACGCCGCGAACTGGTCGTGGTAGAAAGCCCGGCTGGTCAGCGTGAGCCGGTCGAGCTGCGCCCGGGCGGCGGCCAGGATCTCGGGATTGCCGTGGCCGAAGTTGAGCGAGGAGTATCCCGCCAGGCAGTCCAGGTAGCGCTTGCCCTCGACGTCGACGACCCAGGCGCCCTCGGCGGAGGCGATGACGACCGGGAGCGGGTGGTAGTTGTGCGCGCTGCGGCTCTCGGCCAGCTCGATGAAATCCCGGGTGTTCACAGGCGGATCTCCAAAGTGCAGCACTTGGGCCCGCCGCCGGCTTTGCGCAGCTCGGTCAGTTCGACGGGAACGACCTGATAACCATGCCTGGTCAGGGTATGGCAGAGCCCGTCCGCCTCGGCGTTGATGACGATGTTCTTACCGTCGCTGACCGCGTTGAGGCCGAGCACCAGCGCGTCCGCCTCGCCGGCGATCACCGCGTCCGGGAAGAGCCGCCGCAGCACCTTCAGGCTGCCCTCGGAGAACGCGCCCGGGTAGTAGGCCACGTTGCCGTCGCCGAGCGCGAACAGCGCGGTGTCCAGGTGGTAGAAGCGCGGGTCGACCAGCCGCAGCGTGATCACCGGCCGGCCCAGGAACTCCTGCGCCTCCATGTGCGCCGCGGTGTCGGTACGGAACCCGGTGCCCGCCAGGATGATCTCGTCCAGGGTGAGGAAGTCGCCCTCGCCCTCGTTCGTGAAGGCCGCCTCCTTGACCGGATAGCCCCGCCGGGTGAACCAGTCCAGGTAGGCCGGGCCCTCCGCGGCCCGCTCCGGGTGCGCGAACCGGGCGCCGTAGACCTTGCCGTCCACGACCAGCGCGCCGTTGGCCGCGAACACCATGTCCGGCAGCCCGTCGATCGGATCGATCGCGCTCACCTTGTGCCCGAGCGACTCGTACGCGCTCTTCAAGGCCTCCCATTGCCGTACGGCTGTCGCCGCGCTGGCTCCCAACGCCGGATCCATCCACGGATTGATCCGGTACGTGACTCCGAAGAACTCGGGTCGGCACATCAGGAAATGCCGGGTGGTCGCGACCCGATGGTCAGGAAGACCCACGGTCATGTGCGCAGGAATCACGAAATTTCTCCACAAAGAGGGCTGGGTTGCTGTCTTCAGGGTAGAAATGCCGCGACTTCTCGCCAATGCGGCGACATTGCGCCTCAGCGGTGATCGATTGCGTTTT
Source organism: Acrocarpospora sp. B8E8 (assembly GCF_039871605.1). Taxonomy (NCBI): domain Bacteria; kingdom Bacillati; phylum Actinomycetota; class Actinomycetes; order Streptosporangiales; family Streptosporangiaceae; genus Acrocarpospora; species Acrocarpospora sp. B8E8. The sequence goes on from NZ_JBDPLV010000030.1 coordinate 18,792, forward strand.
CCGGGGCCCGACCGGCGATTCGTTACGCCGGACGGGACGTGATCAGGCGGGTGAGCACGATCGCGCTCTTGGTCCGCACCACGAAAGGCTCGGCGGCGATGCGCTCGATGACCTGCTCGACATGGCGCACGTCGGTGGCCCTGATGTGCAACAACGCGTCGGCCTCCCCGGTGACCGTGCAGGCCGAGACGACCTCGGGCAGCCGCGACACCGCCAGCGCGATCGCGCTCGGCGAGGTCTTCCCCTGGCAGAACAGTTCCACGTAGGCCTCGGTGGTCCACCCCAGCGCCGACGGCTCGACCTGCGCGGTGAATCCGGTGATCGCCCCCGTCTGCACCAGCCGATCCACCCGCCGCTTCACCGCCGGAGCCGACAGCCCGACCTGGCCGCCGATCTCCGCATATGTCGATCGGGCGTCCTCGACGAGGGCCCCGATGATGGCACGATCCAGCTCGTCCAACTTCACGCCCCCTGTATATCGCCCTGGCGGGCGAGCAGGCGCGGCGGGCGGCCATGATCAAAAGCGGTGGTCAAACCTTCGTGAGCGCCGCTCCCGGAACGCGGCGCTCAAGAGCGTTCCAGCCGAGATCAGGTCCGCGCGACCAGATCGTCGAACTCGCCCGACTTCACCGCCCGCAGGAACGCGGCGATGTCCGCGCGGCCGAAGACCAGCGCGGGACCTGTCGCGAAGCGGGAGTTGCGGAAGGCGACCTTGTTGTCGGCGAGGCGGGCCACCTCGACGCAGCTGCCGCTGGGATTGCTATGGGTGCTCTTGCGCCACGTGGTGCCGCTCAGGTCGTTCGCGTTGGGGACGTGGTCCATCGTGCCCTCCAGATTTCTCGTTCTGGAGAGCAAGACTATGCCGTGCACGTGCATCCGTGTTTGCAGTTGTGTTTGCAGGTGTGTTTGCACGCTAGAGAGTTTTGAGGATGTCCTCCAGGAACGCGGCGGTCCGGGAGACCGGCATGGCCTCCACGCAGAGGGTGTTCATGACCTGCATGTAACGGTCGACTTCTTCGGGTTTCTCCAGGTAGAGGGCGCTGGTGAGCTGCTCCAGATAGACCACGTCGGGCAGTTCGCGCTCGTCGAACCGCAGGATGGTGAACGGGCCGCCGGCGGCGGCGTGGCCGCCCCGGTCGAACGACACGATCTGCAGGGTCACATTCGGGTTACGAGTTGCGTCGAGCAGGTGCTCGATCTGCCCGCGCATCACCTCGACGCCGCCGAGCGGTCGGCGCAGCGCGGCCTCGTCGATCACCGACCAGAGTTTGACCCCGTCCGGGCCCTCCAGGCGCTTCTGCCGGGCCACGCGTAATGCGACCCGGCGGCCGATCTCGTCGTCCGGGGAGTCCTCGTGGCCGAGTTTGATGACCGCGCGGGCGTAATCCGGCGTCTGCAGCAGGCCGTGCACGAACTGGACCTCGTAGCTGCGGATGACCGCCGCGGCCTCCTCAAGGCCGACGTAGACCTCGAACCAGCTGGGCAGCAGATCGCTGTACTTGTGCCACCAGCCGGGGGTGTTGGCCTCCCTGGCCAGGGTGAGCAGGACGGCCCGCTCGTCGGGGTCGGTCAGGCCGTACATGGTGAGCAGGTCCGCGACGTCGCGTTCCTTGAAGCTCACCCGGCCCAGCTCCAGGCGGCTGATCTTCGCGTGCGAGGCGCGGATGATGTGCCCCGCGTCGTCTGGGGAGATCCCCTTCGCCCGGCGCAGCCGCCTGAGCTGCGCGCCCAGCAGGATGCGCAGCACGGTGGGACCGCCGCGCGAATACGGGAGGACGCGAGGTTCCTCGCTTGTGTCAGGCGCCACGTTCACGTCGACTCCAGGGCTGGACGAACGATTGCCGGAACAGTGAACCATTGTCGCATTGCGGGCACGTTGCGGGTAGCCGATCTTAGACCCGAGCTGACAACTCCGCGGTTACGAATATTTACCGGGAATCTGGGGATGTACGTACCGATGCACGTGCATCCGTGATTGCATATGATGTTACAGGGAAGGCCGAAAGTTCACCTTCAAGGACGGCGATGACCGCACATCTGGCAGGGCTAGGAGCCGCGACCGCGCCTTCTTGGCTCATTCCGGAGTTCGAGTCGGTTGTGGGGCCTGACTTGAGCTGGCCCGCACCCGCCAGCTGCGCTCTGCGAGCGGGTGCGGGCTCGGCCTCGGTCGCCAGGAGGTTCGCCGTCCAGACCCTGCGCGAGTGGGGCCTGCCGCAGGTCGCCGACGATGTCCAGCTGGTGGTATCCGAGCTGGTCACCAACGCGCTGCGGCATGCCCTGCCCGACGGCATGAACTCCGGCGCGTCCGGCGCCCCCGTCCAGCTGCGGCTGGTCAACCAGAGCGTGCACGTCGCCTGCGCGGTCCGCGACCCGAGCGAGCGGGTGCCGATGATGTGCCCCGAGGATGATTTCGCCGAGTCCGGGCGTGGCCTGCTCCTGGTCCAGGAGCTGAGCCTCACCTGGGGCTGGACCATCCTGCGGGGCACCGGCAAGGTCGTCTGGGCGATCTTCACCGTTCCAGGCGGTTATTAATGAGAAAACCCGTCCCATAGCCAGCCGCATAGCCACCGACCAGGCGATTCACCGCTGCGGCTGTCCAGATCACGACTTTCTCATTAATAGAGTCGGGCCAATTCCCGCTCAGGAGCCGCCGCGTGCGCGGTTTTCGGGAGCAGCCGGTCGAGCCAGCCGGGCAGCCACCAGTTGGCCCGCCCCAGCAGGGCCATCGTGGCGGGCACCAGCACCATCCTGACCACGGTCGCGTCGATCAGCACGGCGGTGGCCATGCCGACCCCCGTGGTCTTGACGGTCACGTCCGGGTCCAGGGCGAAGCCGATGAAGACCGCGACCATGATCGCCGCCGCGCTGGTGATCACCTTGCCGGTGGCGGCCAGGCCGCGCACCACGCTGCCCCGGGCGTCGCCGGTGGCCAGCCAGTCCTCCCTGATCCGGGAGAGCAGGAAGACCTCGTAGTCCATGGACAGGCCGAACAGCACGGTGAACATCAGGATCGGCACCCAGCTGGAGATGGGCCCGCCGTGCGGCAGCCCGACCAGGCGCGCGCCCGCGTCGGTCTGGAAGACCACGGTGATCACGCCGTACGCCGCCGCCACCGAGAGCAGGTTCATCACCGCCGCCTTCAGCGCCACCACCGGGGCCCGGAACAGCAGGGTGAGCAGCAGCAGGGACAGGGCGACCACGAACGCGATCACGATCCACAGCCGCTCGGCCAGCCGGTCGGAAATATCACCGAATCCGGCGACGGTTCCGGTCACCATCACGCCGTCGGGCAGGGTGGCGCGCAGCCGCTTGACCAGCTCCGTGGTGCGCTCGTCCTGCGGTCCCGTGGTCGGTTCGATCGTGAGGACCGCCGCCTGGCCCTGGATCAGCGGGGGCGTGACCGCCTTGACGCCGACCTGGCCGGGCAGGGCGGCGGCCACCTGGGCGGCCAGCGGAGCGGGCATGGCGAGCACGATCGGGCCGTTGGCGCCGGGGCCGTACTCCGCGGCGACCAGGTCGTAGGCGACCCTGGTGGTGTTGCTCTCGGGCTGGCTGCCCGCGTCCTGCGGCCAGGTGCGCATGCCCAGCACGGGGGCCGCCAGGGCGAGCAGCACGACCAGGGCGGCCAGCGCGGACCGCAGTGGCCTGGCGCCGACCCAGCGCGCCCAGCGCTCGGTCCGGGTGGGGCCGGTGCGCAGCGCCGTACGGACCGGGTCGCCGGTGCGCTCGCGGCGGGGCAGCACCCGGCGGCCGGCCAGCCCCAGCATGGCCGGGACCAGGGTGATCGAGGCGATCATGACCGCGCCCACGGTGGCGAACGTGGCGTACGCGAACGAGGCGTACACCGGCAGGGTGGACAGGTTGAGACCGAACAGCGAGACCAGCACGGTCAGGCCCGCCACGAGCACCGAGGAGCCCGCGGTGGCGGTGGCCTCGGCCGCCGCCTCGCGCGGCGACAGGCCCCGGCGCAGCCCTTCCACGTGCCTGCTGACCAGGAACAGCGCGTAGTCGATGCCGACGCCCAGGCCGACCATCGACGCGATGGTGGGGGCGGTTGACGAAATGTCGGTCACGGCCGCCAGGAGCGTGATCAGGGAGGTGCCGACGCCCAGGCCCATCAGGGCGACCAGGATGGGCAGCCCGGCCGCGACCAGCGAGCCCAGCGCGGCCACCAGGATCAGCAGCGCGGCGATCACGCCGACCGCCTCGGCGGAGCCGCTGGGCGCGGAGAAGTTCTCCGGCACCTCGCCGCCGAACGCCACGGTGAAGCCCGCCTGCTCGACCGGTTCGGCCGCGGCGCGCAGCGCGTCCACGCCCTCCGAACCGGAGAAGTCGGTCACCGGGATGCGGTAGTTGACCGCGACCAGCGCCGTGTCTCCATCCTTAACGTCTCCATCCTTAACGTCTCCATCCTTAACGTCTCCATCCTTAACGTCTCCATCCTTAACGTCTCCATCCTTAACGTCTCCATCCTTAACGTCGCCGTCCGCCGACAGGCGGGGCGGCGCGACCATGGCGACGCCGCGCATCATCTTCAGCCGGGCCGCCAGCTCGGTCAGCAGCGGCTCGGGAACGGCCCGATCGCCGTGGACGACCACGCGGGCGGTGGCGCCTGACAGTTCGGGGAAGTGCTCGGCCAGATAGGCCGTCCCCACTTGATAGGGAATGCCGGGGATGGAGTAGTCGTCATGGGTGTCGCCCCCCGCGACCCCGGCCACGCCGACGGCGGCGACCAGGGCGAGGAGCCAGGCGAGGAGCGTGCGCCACGGATGGGCCGCGGACGCGCCGCCGAGGCGGCCGAGAAGACGAGCCATGGGGGTGTCCTTTTCATCGGATTGGACCCCTACAGTCGGTCAGCCCTCTTGCCCGTCTCTTGGCGCCGTCTTGGAGTCCACTCCGCGCGCCGCCTCCTCGGCCTCCGCCGCCCACGTGGCGGCCCCGTGGACGCGCGCGATCACGGCCGCGTGCCGGTAGCTCGCCGCCGCCTCCGCCGGCCGCCCGGCGGCCAGCAGCAGATCGCCGAGCGTGTGCGCGACCGGCCTGGCGGCCACCGACAGGGACGCGGTCCCGGGCACCAGGTCCTCGATCTCGCGGAGCACCTCGATCATCTCCGCCATCTCGGCCGGGGTGCCGAGCCGCGCCACCGCCTGGCCGCGCAGCACCGCGTACATGGAGTAGTAGTAGTCCCGCCGCAGCGCCTGCCCCCGCGCCCGCGCGGCCTGCGCCCGCTCCACCTCGCCGGCTTCGAGCAGGACGAGTGCCACGATGTCGGCCGCGGTCGGCCCGTACGTCTCGAACAGCAGGTCGGCGGCGGGGGCGTACTCGGCCAGCCGGCCCTGGCTGAGCCGGATCCCGAACACGGCGAAGGCGTGCCCGCCCTCGGCGTGGATCGAACCGGCCCGCGACAACGTGTGGTACGCCTCGACGTAGCGCTGTTCCGCCTCCTCCAGCCGTCCGGCGATGTGGGCCAGCGTGCCCTCGGCGATCATCCCGACCGCCCCGGCCTCCACCATCTGGTACGCCTTCGCGATCTCGTGCGCGCGGTCCAGGTGCGCCCGCATGCGCTCGATATCGCCCAGCATGCAGCGCCCCCGGGCCGCGAGGAACTCGCCGTACCAGCGGTAGGCGACCATGTGGTGGGCCACCGCGATCTCGATCAGCCGCTCGCTCAGCTCGACCACCCGCCGCGGGTCGGCCTCCATGTGGCAGCGCCGGATCTGCACCACCAGGTTGATGGCCTCGGCCGCGGGGTCGTCCATGGTCGCGACCAGCGCGTCCAGGTCCGCCACCGCGGCGGTGGCCCGCGGATCCTCCTCGCCCTCCATCTCGGAGTACACCATGTCCAGCAGCCGGCACCGCGTCAGCGGCTCCAGGTCGTCGCGGCGCAGCACCCGGGCCAGCAGGTCCAGCGTGCGCTCGTCCACCGTCCCGTACGGCTTGATCTGCCAGGGCGTGGCCTCGGTCCAGCAGGTGAGCGCGGTGATCAGCAGGTCGTCCCGGCCGGTCTCCTCGGCCAGGTCGATGGCCCGCTGCCGGGTCTGCCTGGCGGCGGCCACGTCCCCGGACAGCACGTGCGCCTGGGCCAGCCGGGCCAGCAGCTCCACCCGGCGGAAGTCGGGGTCGCCCACCTCTCCAGGCACCCGCTCGAAGCACTCCAGCGCCTGCGCGAACAGGTCCGCGGCGGTGTCGTGGGCATAGCGGCGGGTGGCGAGCTCCCCGGCCCGGATGGAGTAGCTCATGGCCCGCTCCGCGGTGGCCGAGGTGGCCGCCCTGGCGTAGTGGTGGGCCAGCGCGGGCAGGTCGCCCGGATGGAGCCGGGCGATCGAGTCGGCCACCCGGGCGTGCGTCCTGGCCCGGCGCATCTGGGACAGGTCCTGGTGCAGCGTGTCGCGGACCAGCGCGTGGGCGAACCTGACCCGGCCCGGCGCGGGCTCGGTGAGCAGCCCGGTGAGCACCCCGGCCTCCAGCGCCTCCAGCACGCCGTCCTCGTCGGCGTCGGCGGCCCCGACCAGCACCTCCACCTCGGCCTCGCGGCCGACCACGGCGGCCAGCCTGAGCACGCTCACGGCCGGCGCGGGCAGCCGGGCGAGCCGCCGCCTGAGCACGTCCCGCACCCCGTCGGGAACCGCGCCCAACCGGCCTTCGGAATCCAGCAGCCGGGCGCTCTCCCGCACGTAGAACGGGTTGCCGCCGGTCCGCTCGGCGAGCGAGGCGAGCGTGTCCCGGTCCACCGGCCTGGCGCAGATCGAGGAGACCAGCGCCTCGATGTCGGCGGCGGACAGGCCGGCGAGCGGCAGCCGGATGGGGGAGTGCCGGGCCAGCTGCGCGAACGCGTCCTCCTGCGACTCGGTCACGTCGGACGGGCGGAACGCGGCCACCAGCAGGATGCGCGCCCCGGCCAGCTCCTCGGCCACGGCGGTGAGCAGGCCGAGCGTCTCGGCGTCGGCCCGGTGCAGGTCGTCCAGGACGATGGCGAGGCCGGGACCGTTCCCGTTCTCGCCGGTCATCCCGCGCAGCCAGGCGCAGGCCGCGCGGTGCAGCCGGAACCGGCCGATGGCCGCGTTCTCCTCGGTGGGGTGCTGCCCTTCGCCCAGCAGCGGGGCGAGCTCGCCCTGGTAGGCGCCGAGCGGCACGTCCCTGGTGAGCGGGCGGAGCGCTTCGATCCACGCCCAGGCGGGCGGCGCGCCGTCGTCCTCGGGGCAGCGTCCGGTGGCGATCCGCCAGTGTTCGGGGCCGAGCCCGTCGATGAGCCGGTTGATCAGGGTGGACTTGCCCGCGCCCGGCTCGCCGCTGATCAGCACCAGGCGTGACTCGCCCGCGAGCGCGTCCTGCGCGGCCTTGGCCAGCACGTCCAGTTCGGTGTCCCGCCCGACGAACAGCGGCTCCACCGCCCGGGTCTCGGCCGGTTTGCGGGTCTTGGCGGCGACCGGCTGCGGGGCGCGGGGCCGGGTGGCGGCGGTGAGCACGGACAGGTCCTGGTTGAGGATGGCTCGTTCCAGTTCGACCAGCGCGGGGCCCGGGTCGAGGCCGAGCTCCTCGGCGAGGGTGTGCCGGGCGCGGCGCAGCGCGGCCAGCGCGTCGGCCTGCCGTCCGCTGCCCCACAGCGCCAGCGCGAGCAGCCGCCAGCTCTCCTCCCGGAGGGGATGGCGCCGGGTGAGCAGCTCGGCTCCGGGCACCGCCTCGATCGCGGGCGCGGAGTGCAGCGTCACCTCGACCAGTAATTCCTGCGCGCCGAGCCGGATCTCGCCGAGCCGGACGGATTCGGCGATCGCCCACTCCTCATCGGCGACTTCGGCGAACGCCTCGCCCCGCCACAGGCCGAGGGCCTCGCCGAGCGCCTTCCTGGCCGCGGCCGGGTCGCTCTCGCTGAGCGTTCTGGCCTGCTCGGCCAGGCGCTCGAACCGCCAGGCGTCCACGGCGTCGGGGTCCAGCCGGATGGCGTAGCCGGGGGCGGCGCTGACGATCACTTCGGCGGGCGCGCGCGGGGGCCGGTCGGGTTCCAGCAGGCGGCGCAGGTTCGCCACGTAGGACTGGAGCGAGGCGGTCGCCTTGGCGGGCGGTTCACCGCGCCACAGGTCCTCGATCATCCGGTCGACCGAGACGACGTCGCCGCGCATCGCCACCAACAGGGCCAGCACCGCACGCTGCCGAGGACCCCCCAGCGGTACGGATCTGTCGCCCACCCGGGCGTCAAGCGGTCCGAGTACCCGCAGGAGCACCGGCACACGAGCCATCACGGGGCTAAGCGTAGTACTGCCTCGATCCCAAGACCGTCCCAAGTGGGCTTCAAGACGGCAGGCGGAGATTTATCGGCACACAGACCAACAAGGGAGCTCAGAAATGTCCACCGCCACCCAAGACCATCCGTACGTCCAGGAAATGGTGATCATCCACCGGGTGTTCCGGCGCGAGTCCCGGCTGCTGCCGCGGGTCGTCGGCCGGGTCGCCGCCGGGGATGCCGCGCGCGCCAAGGTGGTCGCCGAGTACTACCGCGCGTACGCCGAGGGCCTGCACCACCACCACACGAACGAGGACAACCTGCTCTGGCCCAAGCTGCTGGCCCGGGTCGACCTGGAAGCCGAGCTGGTACTGCGGATGGAAGCCCAGCACGAGGTGGTGGCCGGCACGATGGAGCGGATCGCCGCCCTGCTGCCCGAATGGGAGCGCACCGCCGCCTTGCACCTGCGCGACCAGATCATCGCCGAACTCGGCAGGCACCGTGACGCGCTGGTGGAGCACCTGGGCGAGGAGGAAGAGCGCATCCTGCCGCTGATCTCCGAGCACATCACGGTCGCCGAGTGGAACGCCCTGGGCGAGCAGGCGTTCCGCGAGATGGCCAACGACTCCGCGACCAAGAAGCTGATCTCCCTGGGCTCCATCCTGGAGGAGATCACCTCGGAGGAGTACGCCCACTTCATGGCCGACAAGCCCGTCATGGTCAAGCTGATCTGGAACCTGGTCGGCAAGCGCGTCTACGCCAAGCAGATCAAACTCATCCGAGGCTAACCCTGTTCGGCGTCGCCGGTCGCGGCTTCCATGGCCTCCTCCGGGCTGGCCTCCAGGTCCTGGTCGGCGGAGGCCTTGTCCAGCGCGGACGCCTTGTCCAGCCGCACCCAGCTGGTCACGCTCTCCACCGAGAACAGCACCACCAGATACGCGGTGAGCAGCCCGGCCACCCACGTCAGCTGCCCGAACGCGGCCCCGGCCCCGATCACCAGCAGCCGGACCTCCCAGCCGAGACCCGCCTGGAAGATCCAGGCGGGCGGCCAGATGCTCTGCCTGGTCCGGTAGACGGTGTCGTAGGTGTGGTAGCCCACGATGTAGATCAGCACGAAGAGCAGCCACTTGGGCGTCTGCTCGGCCAGGCCCAGCAGGATGATGGTGAGGAACTCCGCGCCGCGCAGCAGCGGCGGGGTCAGCCAGTCGAAGCGGCCCAGATGGTCCCGGGGCGCGGTCGGCACCACCAGCGCCACCAGCACCAGCGCCGGGACCAGCAGGATCGGGCCCTCGGTGAGCACGCCGGTGACCGCCAGCGCGATGATCGCGAGCAGGGCCGCCAGGGTCGCAGGAACCGGCGGCAGGCCGGGCCCGAGGCGGTTCTTCAGGACGGCGACCAGGGGGCCGTCGTCGCGGTAGGCGAGCAGCCGCTCGGTCTGGATCCGGCGGCGCTCCTCGTCCGGGTCGGGGAGCGGGGTGACCTGCTGCGGGTGCGTGATCATGCGAGTGACCTCAGGAGACGTCCGGTCAGGGTGTAGGTGGCCGCGACGCCGCCCCAGACGATCAGGGTGAGGAACGTCACCCGGGGGTCGAAGAACGCGGTGACCAGGGCGATGGCGGCGAACCGCTCGCCGATCGGGAAGACGATCATCTTGCGGGCCCAGTGCATCGGGCGGAACCGCCCGGCCCTGGCCCAGAACCGGAGCATGGCGTGCACGCCGCCGCTGCGGCTGAGCTTGCGGGTCTCCAGCGCCTCGCGCAGCGGCCGGTCGTCGGCCACGGTCAGCTCCAGGGTGGGCAGCGGCACCGGCGGCTTGCGCCGGTTGGCGGCCCCGAAGGAGAAGTCCAGCAGGTGCTTGACCGACTGGAGCGCCAGCGCCACGAGGGCCAGCGTCCACACGCCCTCGCCGTCGCCGAACTGGCCGGACACGGTCGCGCCGACGGCCAGGCCGACGAAGCAGGCATACTCCTTGAACCGGTCGAAGGTCGCGTCCAGCCAGGCGCCGAGCACGCCGAACTGGCGGGCGTAGCGGGCGACCTGGCCGTCCACGCAGTCGAAGACGAACGCGAAGTAGATGAGCACGCCGCCGGCCACGTAGCCGGGCCGGGTGCCGGTCGCGAACGCGCCCGCGGCCAGCAGGCCCGTGAAGATCGAGATCAGCGTGACCTGGTTGGGGGTCAGGCCGCGGCGGGCCGCCCAGCGAGCCAGGAAGCGCGAGTAGGTGCTGACGAAGAACGTGGTGAAGAAGCCGTCGGCGCCCTTGACCGCGTTGTCCAGCCGGGCCCGGTCCTCGTTGAAGGCAGCCATCTCGGCGAGCGCGGCCACCGCCTCGGCGGGGTCGTGCAGGCGGCGGTAGAACAGGTCGCGGCGGCCGCGCACGCCGACCGAGACGCCGCGCCGGACCAGGCCGAACACGAGCAGCTCGGTGACGTCGTCCTCCGGGCCGACCAGGTGAACCAGGTCGGCGAGCTCGCGGGCCACCTCGGCCAGCGTAGCCACGTGCTTCTGCTGCACGTGGATGGGCCCGAGCAGGGCCGCGTTGGGGCGGGTGACCGCGTGGTGGGCGGTGCCCACCGAGATCACCCGGCCGCGCCCGGCCCGGGTGCGCTGCGGCAGCCCCTCCAGCACGGCCGTGCCGATCTCGGGCTCGGCCTCCTCGATCGGGGGCGGCTCCGGCGCGTTCTCGTCCCGCTCCTCGCGCAGGATCAGCGCGATCGCGCCGCGCTTGGCCTTGGTCAGCTGGTAGATCAGCTCGTCGTGCAGCAGCGCGTTGGCGGGCAGGATCAGCACGTTGTCGGTGGATCCCGCCACCGCGTCGGCCAGCGCGCGCAGGTCACCGGCCACGTCGGCGCTCTCGGCCACCCGCGCCGGCTGGACGCGGAACGCCGCCGCGTCGGCGGGCCTGGCGATCGTGACGGGCTCGGGGTCGAGGGAGGCGAGCTGCTGGAGCAGCCTGCCGTACACGGTGGGGGCGCCGGGCAGCGACGGCAGCGGCAGGTCCGTGGGGGGGACGGGCGGCGCGCCGGCCTCGGAACCGATCGGGCCGGGCGAGGAGCCCAGCAGGACCACGCGGGTCATGGCACCCTTTCAGGCGGGGGTCAGTCAGTCAGGGCGGCGGATACCAGGTGGCCGGTCAACCATCTGATACGGAAAGCCCGCCAGCGCGCCAAAGCTTAGTGACCTTTCGGTTAAGCCGTAGCACCCCAGGTTTACCCCACGTCAACCCGATGTCCAAGCTAGGGACGACTTTTCCGCCCCAGGCAGCGCCCCAATTCTTACCGAAATTTCCCTATTTGTGACCCGGAGTAGCATGAGCGGGTGAGTCTTTACCGTGACGAGGGCGTCGTGCTGCGCACCCACAAGCTGGGGGAAGCCGACCGAATCATCACGATCCTCACCAAGCGCACCGGCAAGGTCAGAGCCGTCGCCAAGGGCGTGCGCAAGACCAAATCCCGGTTCGGCGCCCGGCTGGAACCCTTCACCCACGTGGACGTGCAGCTGCACCCCGGCCGATTCCTGGACGGCCGCTCGCTGGACATGGTCACCCAGGTCGAGACCCTCCGGCCGTACGGCGAGGCGCTGGGCGCCGACTACCCCCGCTACACGGCGGGCACCGCCATGCTGGAGACCGCCGACCGGCTCACCCCCAGCGAGAAGGAGCCCGCGCTCCGCCAGTTCCTGCTGCTGGTGGGCGGGCTGCGCACGCTGGTGGACGGCTCGCACGAACCCCGCCTGGTGCTGGACGCGTTCTTCCTGCGCTCCCTCGCGGTGGCCGGTTACGCCCCGGCGCTGGCCGAGTGCGCCCGCTGCGGCGCGGAGGCGGTCCGGGCGTTCGCGATCGTCGCGGGCGGCGTGGTCTGCGGCGCCTGCCGCCCGGCGGGCGCGGCCGTGCCGGCGGCGGAGACGATCGCGCTCATGATCGCTTTACTGCGCGGGGACTGGCCCGCCGCCGACGCCTCGCACTCCCGCAACCGGGTCGAGTGCAGCGGCCTGGTGGCCGCCTACCTCCAGTGGCATCTGGAGCACGGAATCCGCTCATTGCGTCATGTCGAACGCACCGAGTCTGCACCGGCGGCGCACGTTCCCCCCACACGGAGCTAATACCCTCGTGGGCATGGTTCGACCGCCTACCCCGCATCCGTCCGGGGCCACCCCGCCCGCAATCCCGCGCGAGTCCGTGCCCCGGCATGTCGCGATCATCATGGACGGCAACGGCCGCTGGGCCAAGGCCCGTGGCCTGCCCCGTACGAAAGGGCACGAGGCGGGCGAGGCTTCGCTGTTCGACGTCATCGAGGGGGCGATCGAGCTCGGCATTCCGTACCTGTCGGCGTACGCGTTCTCGACCGAGAACTGGAAACGTTCGCCCGACGAGGTGCGCTTCCTGATGGGCTTCAACCGGGACGTGATCCGGCGGCGGCGTGACGAGCTGAACGCGATGGGCGTGCGGGTGCGCTGGGCCGGCCGGCCCGGGCGGCTGTGGAAGAGCGTGATCTCCGAGCTGCAGACCGCCGAGGCCATGACCACCCGCAACGCCACCCTGACCCTGCAGTTCTGCGTCAACTACGGCGGCCGGGCCGAGATCCTCGACGCCGCCGTCCGGCTCGCGGGCGACATCGCCGCCGGGCGGGTCAAGGCGGGCCGGGTGAACGAGCGGCTGTTCTCCCGCTACCTGGACGAGCCGGAGATCCCGGACGTCGATCTGTTCGTCCGCTCCTCCGGGGAGCAGCGCATCTCCAACTTCCTGCTCTGGCAGACCGCGTACGCCGAGATGGTCTTCCTCAACCGCCTCTGGCCCGACTTCGACCGCCGCGACCTCTGGCAGGCGTGCGAGATCTACGCCCAGCGCGACCGCCGCTACGGCGGCGCGATCCCGAACGCCGTCTAGGCACCTTTTAAGCTCGGCGCCGCGCCCGATACGCGGCCACGTGCATCCGGTTCCCGCAGGTACGGCTGTCGCAATAGACGCGGGACCGGTTGCGCGACTCGTCCACGAACACGTGCGAGCAGTCGGGGGCCGAGCAGGTCCGCAGCCGATCCCGCTCACCCTCGACCAGCACGTGCGCCAGCGCCACCCCGCAGTCGGCCGCCAGATGCTCGGCCAGCGAGGCCCCGGGCGCGAAGTAGTGCACGTGCAGCGGGAACCCGTCGTGCTGGGTCAGCCTGGGCGTGATCCGGGTCCGCCCGAGCAGCGTGTTCAGCCGATCGATCGCGACCGGATCGTCCGGGGCGGTGAACACGTCATGGAAAGCGCTCGCCAGCGCGCGCACCTCGGCCAGATCGCCGGGGTTCAGGAACTCCACCCCGCTGACCTTCCGGCGGAGCACGAAGGCGGCGAGCTCCTCCATGTCCGCGGGCGGGGTGTTGACCAGATCGACCGCCGTGGCGAGCGAGTACACCATGTCATGACTGAATGGCATGTCGACTCCCGTCAACCCCCCGTTTTCCCTTGTCCAGGAAGCGTATCCGTTACCCGAAATGTGACCAAATGCGAGCACAGATCAGGCAGCCGTAGCCTTGCGACCCCGGCGTTCCCCGTTTCTGGGGTTCCCGCTTCAGCGCCGACCGCCTACCCATTCGTAGGTCTTACACCGGCTCCACGGGCGTTTTGCGTCTCCCCGCAACTCTGGGCGACGTTGGTCTCATCAAAACATGCGTTCGCCTACGCTCGCTCGCATTTGCCTGAACTGCTTCCGTCAGCGTGGACCGGAGCAGTCGGCGCAGGTGCCGAAGACCTCCACCGTGTGGGTGATCTCCACGAATCCGTGCTCGGCCCCGATCGCCTCCGCCCAGCGCTCCACGTCGGGCCCGGCCACCTCCACGGTCCGGCCGCACGCGCGGCAGACCAGATGGTGGTGGTGCACGCCGCTGGCGCAGGCCCGGTAGACGGCCTCGCCGTCGTCGGTGCGCAGCACATCCACCCGGCCGTCGTCGTTGAGCGCCTGCAGCGCCCGGTAGACCGTGGTCAGCCCGATCTTCGCGCCGACCGACCGCATCTCGGTGAAGATGTCCTGCGCGCTGCGGAAGCTCTCGCTCCTGCGGAGAATCTCGTGCACCGCGTCGCGGCTTCTGCTCATGATATGGACTCCCGGGTACGGCTTCGCCGTACGAATCTACCCACCGCCAGGGCCACGGCGAACCCGGCGAGGGCGAGCAGGACGATCGCCGCGCCGGACGGCACGTCCAGGTAGAAGGAGGACGTCAGCCCGCCCACCGTGGCGAGCACGCCGAACAGCATGGCCAGGGCCATGGTGGCCCGGAAACTGCGGGTCAGCTGCTGGCTGGTGGCCACCGGGACCACCATGAGCGCGCTGACCAGCAGCAGGCCCACCACCCGCATGGCGACCACCACCGTGACGGCCGCCACCACGGCGATGAGCAGGCCGAGGAAGCGGGTGGGCAGGCCGGCGGAGCGGGCCACCTCCTCGTCCTGGCAGAGCACGAACAGCTCGCGGCCGAAGACCGCCAGCACGGCCAGCACCAGCACGGCCAGCACGGCGATGACCCACACGTCCTGCCGGTTCACGCTGGTGATCGCGCCGAACAGGTAGGAGTTGAGCGAGGCCGTGCTGCCGCCGGGGGTCAGGTAGATCAGCATCACGCCGCCCGCCAGGCCGCCGTAGAACAGCAGCGCCAGCGCCACGTCCCCGCTGGTCCTGCCCCTGGCCCGGACCAGCTCGATGGCGACCGCGCCGAGCGCGGCCACCACGACGGCGGTCAGCACCGGCGCGGTCCCGGTCAGGAAGCCCAGCGCGACGCCGGTCAGGGCGACATGGCCGATGCCGTCGCCGAGCAGGGCCAGGCGGCGCTGCACGATGAAGGTGCCGACGGCGGGCGCGGTCAGGCCGACCAGTACGGCGGCGGCCAGCGCGTACCGCATGAAATCCAGGGACAGCAGCTCTATCACGTCATAGATCCAGGTTCTCGGTGCGCGAGCCGATCGCGGCGTCCGACCAGCCGGAGAGCGCGCCCGCGCCGGGGTGGGGGGCGTGCGGGTGCACGTGGTCGTGCCCGGGCAGCGCGTGCGCGCCGACGGCCTGCGGGGGCGGGCCGTCGTGCACCACGCAGCCCTCCTTGAGCACGACCGCGCGGGTGATCAGCGGTTCCAGCGGGCCCAGCTCGTGCGCCACCAGCAGCACGGTCCTGCCCCCCTGGATCAGCCCGGCCAGGGTGTCGGCCAGGTGCCGCTGGCTGGCCGCGTCCACCCCGGCGGTGGGCTCGTCCAGCACGAACACGTCCGGTTCCCCGGCCAGCGCGCGGGCGATCAGGACCCGCTGCTGCTGGCCGCCGGACAGCGCTTGGACGGGGTCCCCGGCCCGGTCGCTCAGGCCGACCTCGTGCAGGGCGCGGGTGACCGCCGCCTTGTCCGCCGCGCTGGTGGGGCGAAAGCGGCTCTGGCGGGCGATCCGGCCGGAGGACACGATCTCGCGCACGGTCGCGGGCACGCCGCCGCCGACCGAGAGGCGCTGCGGCACGTAGCCGATGCGCCACCACTGGCGGAACCGGGCGGGGGCGGCGCCGTACAGCTCGGTGGTGCCGCCGGACAGGGGGATCAGGCCGAGCAGCGCGCGGATCAGGGTGGACTTGCCGGAGCCGTTGGCCCCGAGGACGGCGACGACCTCGCCCTCCTCGATGGCGAGGTCGACGCCGCGGAGGATCTCCCGGCCGTCCAGGCTGATCCGCCCGGCGGTCATCCGGAAGGCCGTCGTGGCGGGCACGTTCACCGCCTTTCCCAGGTCGTGCGCGACAGGTGCGGTCATGTGCAGCCAAGCGCGGTGCGGAGGGTGGCGAGGTCGCCCCGCATCGCGGTCAGGTAGTCGCCGCTGGCGGGCTGGCTCTCCAGCGGATTGAGCACCGCCGTCTTCGCGCCGACCTCTTGGGCGAGGACCTCGGCGACCTTCGGGCTGACGAGCTCCTCGGTGAAAATGGTAGTCACCTTCTTCTGCTTGGCGATCCCGGCCACCTCGGCCAGGCGGGCCGGGGAGGGCTCGGCGTCCGGATCGATGCCGCTGATGCCGATCTGTTCGAGCATGTAGCGGTTGGCCAGATAGCCGAAAGCCGTGTGGCTGGTGACGATGGCGCGGTTGGCGCAGGTGGTCAGCCCCTGCTGGAACTCCTTGTCCAGCGTGGTGAGGTCCGCGGCGGTCGCGGCGGCGCGTTCCCAGTAGCCGGACGCGTGCGCCGGGTCGGCGGTGGCGAGCCGTTCGCCGAGCTTGGTGGCGATGGTGGCGAAACGGTGGGGATCAAGCCAGATGTGCGGGTCGTAGCCGATGTCCTCGTGCGCGTGCCCGTCTTCTTCCCCGTGCTCTTCCTCGTGCGCCGCGGTCGCGAGGGTGGGGACGACCGTCGCGGCGTCGAAGCCCTCGCCGGCGGCGTGCTGCTGGACGGCCTCGTCCACGGCCGGCTGCACGCCCTTGATGTAGACGATCAGCCCGGAACTCTGGATGTCGGCGACCTGCCGGGGCGACAGCTCCAGGTCGTGTGGCTCGACACCGGGCTTGGTGAGCCCCTCCACGGTCACGTCGGCGCCGCCGACCCGCTGGGACAGCCACTGGAGAGGATAGAAGGCGGCGGCGACGTGGAGCTTGCCCCCGGCCGGAGCCGATTGAGGAGATCGATCGACGGTGGACCCGCAGGCGGGCACGGTGAGCAGAGCCGTCCCCGCGACGGCTATGAGACTACGCAAGCGCAAATTTCCGGACATCACGCTTACGAGTATGAAGGAAAATGAAAACGGTTGTCAAAACTGTCCGGTTTATCCGCCGTGTCAGATGACCCCGAACCGGGTGAGTGCCACTAGCAGGAGAAATGTGCCCAGTGCCACCCGAAGCAACCGCCCACCCGGCCGCAAGGACGGCCAGGACATGTACGCCAGCCACGCCACGAACCCGAACACCGGCAGCACCGCCAGCCCGCCACGCCAGTCCGCCACCGCGAAACCGACCAGCAACAGCACCACCAGCAGGACCGGCACCACCCAGCGCGGCAGTTGGTAAAGAAACACCAGCACGGTCGCGCTGCGCTGCTCGACCGCCCGGCGGAACCCGGTCGAGCCGGGCGTGAAGAACTGTTCCCCCGCCGGCAGCGGACGCTTGGCCGCGGGCTTGCGGGCCGGCGGCCGGGGCTTGGCCAGCGGGTGCGGTGATTTGCGGGGTTTAGAGGTATCGGCCACGGTCACGAGCCTAACGCCGCGACTCCACCAGGGGGATGGCATGCTGGGGCCCATGCTCGCCGTGATCCGCTATTCGGTGCCCGAGGCGCAGACCGACCAGTTCACCGGTCAGGCCACGGAAATCCTCGATCTGCTCGCCGCCCAGGACGGATTCGTCCGCGGCCAGGTGAGCCGCTCGGTGGACGAGCCCAACCTGTGGGCCCTGGTGAGCGAGTGGGACGGCGCGGGTTTCTACCGCCGTGCCCTGTCCGCGGCCAGGATGGCGATGTATCCGCTGATGACCCTCATGATCAACGAGCCCAGCGGCTACGAGCAGGTGTACGGAAAGGGCTGAGCGGGTGACTGCGGGATTCCCCTAAGCTTGGCGGATATCAATCCCAGCGCCGACACCCAGCCGGATGGAGCCGCACTCATGGCACGTCGTACCGACGTCATGGAAACCATTGTCAGTCTCGCCAAGCGCCGCGGGCTCGTGTACCCGTCGAGTGAGATCTATGGCGGACTGCGCGCTTCCTGGGACTACGGTCCGCTCGGGGTCGAGTTGAAGAACAACGTGAAGCGCGAGTGGTGGAAGAGCGTGGTGCAGGGCCGCGACGACGTCGTGGGCCTGGACTCGTGCGTGATCCTGGCCCGCGAGGTCTGGGTCGCCAGCGGCCACGTGGAGACCTTCACCGACCCGCTGACCGAGTGCCAGTCGTGCCACAAGCGGTATCGGGCCGACCACCTCGAAGAGGCCTACATCGAGAAGCACGGCAAGGCCCCGGAGCACGGCCTGGCCGACCTGGTCTGCGTGAACTGCGGCACCAAGGGCGCGTTCACCCAGCCCAAGCAGTTCAGCGGCCTGCTGAAGACCTACCTGGGCCCGGTCGAGGACGAGTCGGGCCTGGCCTACCTGCGCCCGGAGACCGCGCAGGGCATCTTCATCAACTACCTGAACGTGCAGCAGTCAGCCCGCAAGAAGATCCCGTTCGGCATCGGCCAGCAGGGCAAGTCCTTCCGCAACGAGATCACCCCGGGCAACTTCATCTTCAGGACCCGCGAGTTCGAGCAGATGGAGATGGAGTTCTTCGTCAAGCCGGGCACCGACGAGGAGTGGCACCAGTACTGGATCGACGAGCGCCTGCGCTGGTATGTCGATCTGGGCATCGCCAAGGACAACCTGCGGCTCTACGAGCACCCGAAGGACAAGCTGTCCCACTACTCCAAGCGCACGGTCGACATCGAGTACCGGTTCAATTTCACCGGCGCGGAGTGGGGCGAGCTCGAGGGCATCGCCAACCGCACCGACTTCGACCTGACCAGCCACGGCAAGGCCTCCGGGGTGGACCTGTCGTTCTTCGAGCAGGAGACCGGCGAGCGGTATGTGCCCTATGTCATCGAGCCGGCCGCCGGTGTGGACCGGGCGGCGCTCACCTTCCTGCTCGACGCGTACACGGTGGACCAGGCTCCCAACGCCAAGGGCGTGATGGAGGAGCGCACGGTCATGCGCCTGGACCACCGGCTCGCCCCGGTCAAGGTCGCGGTGCTGCCGCTGTCCCGCAACGCCGACCTCTCCCCGAAGGCCAAGGACCTGGCCGCCCAGCTGCGCCGCCGCTGGAACGTGGACTTCGACGACGCGGGCGCGATCGGCCGCCGCTACCGCCGACAGGACGAGATCGGCACGCCGTTCGCGATCACGGTCGACTTCGACACCCTGGAGGACCACGCGGTCACCATCCGGGAGCGCGACACGATGGCCCAGCAGCGGGTGAGCCTCGACCAGGTCGAGGCCTACCTGCGCCAGCACCTGAACGACTAGCCCGCCCACGGGATCAGCGTCGCGTGACGCGGTTGTGCCACACGGGCCCGTCCAGGAGGTCGAAGACCACCTGCACGGGCCCGTGTCCGCATAGCCAGAGTGAGCAATAGTGTTGCACTAGTGATGCACATCTGGCTTATCGTGGAAGCATGAAGTCCTTCCCGTTCAGTGCCTTGGCCCGCGAGCGCAACGAAGTCTTTCCCGAACTGGACGCCGCCGACGTCCTTCTTGAACGCCGGGACGCCGAGAACGTCTGGCTAGTACGCGACGAGCGCTATCAAGCCGCGCGCAGCGCGCTGCTCACTCTGGCCCGGTCCATGACGATCGTGGCCCGCGCCAACCAGGCACTCGCTGAGGAAGCGCTGGCCGAAGATCTGCCCTGGCTGACTTGGCTGCCGGAGAATGAGCGCCCGCAGTGCGTCCGCGAACTGCTCGCCCATCTCCTCGCCGGGGCCGACACCGGCGAATTGATGCCCTACGCCCGAGCCCGCCGGTCCTGGACCTCCACCGCACTGGCCTGGAGCAACCCTGAGATCGCCCGCGAACTCCTCAACCCGTTCGACGGCACCGGCGGTCAACGCATCGACGGCGACGAGTGAGCGGGCGAGGCGAAGAGATCCGCCGACCGACCGGGTGGATCGTCCGCGCAGCCAACGCCAAAGCCTGGCGGGCGTGGCGCGAACTGCGGGCACAGGCGCCAGGTAATTGCGACCGGTGCTGGTTGGACCTCACCGGTGACCCCCGCCGGATCAATGACCGGCAACACCCTCTTAACGGGGCGCTCGGCACCGTGAAGCACGACGGCCGCGACCTTGAGCAGTGGCAGTACGAGATTACCGCCGGGGGACGCGTCTGGTATGTGATCGATGATGCCGAACAAGTCATCTGGTTCACGAAAGTCGCCGCCGGTCACCCAAAGGAGTCGGAACGACGGAACCGGTGGTAATGGCTGACGCTTGGCTACTTCGGCGAGGTAGCGCTGAAACGGCGTCATCTACCGAAAGTTACCGACCGATTCCGAAAGACAAAGTAAAACGCTGATTTATGGGGGTTTTCGGGGCGGTTTGCTGACATGGGGTGATTGTTGCTTTGGGAAGGGGACCCATGTCTACTCGTTGGAAGGCGGCGGCGTTCGCCTCGGGGCTCGTGCTGGTGGCCGCGGGGCCCGCGAACGCGGAACCCGCGCCGCGGCCGGAGGCCGAGCTGCTGCTCGTGGTGGACGACTGCCCGTTCCTCGAACTGTGAGCGAGCCCCAGCGGCTCGAACGCGCGCTGTTCGAGGTCAAGAGAGTAATCGTCGGCCAGGACAAGATGGTCGAGCGCATGCTCGTGGCCATCCTGGCCCGCGGTCACTGCCTGCTCGAAGGGGTGCCCGGCATCGCCAAGACGCTGGCCGCCGAGACCCTGGCCGCGGTGGCGGGGGGCTCGTTCGCCCGGATCCAGTTCACACCCGACCTGGTGCCCTCCGACATCGTCGGCACCCGCGTCTACCGCCCCTCGACCGAGAGCTTCGACACCGAACTCGGTCCGGTGATGGCCAACTTCGTGCTCGCCGACGAGATCAACCGGGCCCCGGCGAAGGTGCAGTCCGCCCTGCTGGAGGTGATGGCCGAGCGGCACGTCAGCATCGGCGGCACCACCCACCCGGTGCCGACCCCGTTCCTGGTGCTCGCCACCCAGAACCCGATCGAGTCCGAAGGCGTCTACCAGCTGCCGGAGGCCCAGCGCGACCGTTTCCTGATGAAGATCGATGTCGGCTACCCGACCGAGTCCGAGGAGCTCGCCATTCTCTACCGGATGAGCGTGGACCCCCCGCGGGCCGCCCAGGTCCTCGGCGCGGACGAGCTGCTCGCCCTGCAGCGCACCGCCGAGACCGTCTTCGTCCACCACGCCGTCGCCGAATACACCGTCCGCCTCGTCTACGCCACCAGAACCCCCGACCGGTACGGCCTGCCCGAGCTCACCCGCCTGCTCGCCTTCGGCGCCAGCCCCCGGGCCACCCTCGGCCTGGTCGCCGCCGCCCGCGCGCTGGCCCTGATGCGCGGCCGCGACTACGTGCTCCCCGGCGACGTCGCCGACCTGGCCGTGGACGTGATCGCGCACCGCCTGGTGCTCTCGTTCGACGCGCTGGCCGAAGGCATGTCTGCCCGCCATCTGGTGGAACAGCTGCTCAGAACCATCCCGCAGCCCAAGATCGCGCCCACCCAGCAGGAGGACGCGGCGTGAGACCGCCCGAGGAGGTGCTGCGGCGGCTCGAACTCACCGTCACCCGCAAGCTGGACGGGCTGCTCCAGGGCGACCATCTCGGCCTGCTGCCGGGGCCGGGGACGGAACCGGCGGAGGCCAGGCCGTACCAGCCGGGGGACGACGTGCGGCGGATGGACTGGAACGTCACCGCCCGTACCGCGCTGCCGCATGTCCGGGACGTGGTCGCGGACCGGGAGCTGGAGGTGTGGGTGCTGCTGGACGCGACCGCCAGCATGGACTTCGGCACCGGCCTGATGGAGAAACGCGCGCTCGCGCTGGCGGCCGTCGCCTCGGTGGGCTTCCTCACCCAGCGCACCGGCAACCGGATCGGCGCGCACGTGCTCCAGTCCGGCGCGATCCGGCGGCTGCCCGCCAGGACCGGCCGGCCGCACCTGATGGCGCTGATGCGCACGATCATGACCCTGCCGCGCGACGGCGTGGGGGTGCCCAGGATCGGCTTCGCCATGGAACAGCTGCGCCGGACCGTGCTGCGGCGGGGTCTGGTCGTGATCGTCTCCGACTTCCTGGACCCGGCCGAGACCTGGGAGACCCCGCTGCGCCACCTCGGGGTGCGCCACCAGGTGCTGGCCGTCGAGGTCGCCGACCCCCGCGAGTTGACCCTGCCCGACGTCGGCGTGATCACCCTGGTGGACCCGGAGACCGGGCGGCGGCAGGAGATCGCCAGCGGCAGCGCCCGGCTGCGGGAACGGTACGCCGCCGCCGCCGAAGCCCAGCGCGGCAGCATCCGCGCCGTCATCCGCCGGGCCGGGGCCGCCCATCTGGCCCTGCGCACCGACCGGGACTGGCTGCGCGACCTGATCCAGCACATCCTGCTGCAACGCCGCCTGGCCCGGTTGGCGGGAGGGGCCGGATGAACTTCCTCGCGCCGCAGTGGCTGCTGCTGCTCATCCCGGTGGCCGCGATCGTCGTGGCCTACCTGGTCATGCAGCTGCGCCGCAGCAAGTACGCGGTCCGCTTCACCAACCTGGACCTGCTCACCAGCGTCGCCCCCAGGGGGCCGGGATTTCGCCGCCACGTTCCGGCCGCCGCCTTCTCGGTCATGCTCGTCCTGCTGGTCATCGGGTTCGCCCGCCCGACCGCGGAGGTCCAGGTGCCCCGGGAGCGGGCCACCGTCATCGTCGCCTTCGACGTCTCCGCGTCCATGCTGGCCGAGGACGTCGAACCGACCAGGTTCGCGGCCGCCCAGCAGGCCGCGCGCCGGTTCGCCGAGGGGCTGCCCCCTCGTTTCAACCTCGGTCTGGTGGCGTTCTCGCAATACGCGTCCATAGCCGTCCCGGCCACCACCGATCGGCAGGCCGTCCTGGACGCGGTGGACCGGCTGTCCACCTCCGCGGGCACCGCCATCGGGGAGGCCGTGTTCGCCTCCCTCGACGCGATCAGCACGATCGACGCGCAGGCGGGCGCGGACCCCCCGCCCGCCCACGTGGTGCTGCTCTCGGACGGCTCGATCACCACCGGGCGCTCCATCGCCGAGGCCGTCGGCGAGGCCACCGCCCGGCGGGTGCCGGTCTCCACCATCGCGTACGGCACGCCGCGCGGCATGATCCAGATGGACGGCCGCACCATCCAGGTCCCGGTGGACGGCCCCGCCCTGAAGGACCTGGCCGACTCCACCGGGGGCCGCTTCTACGAGGCCGCCTCCGGCGACGAGCTGCGGGCCGTCTACGACGACATCGGCAGCTCGGTCGGGTTCCGGGTCGAGCGGCAGGAGGTGTGGCCGTGGTTCGTCGGCCTCGGCCTGCTCGGCGCGGTCGTCGCGGCCGGAACGTCCCTGTTCTGGTTCTCCCGCATCCCCTAGAGAGGCGCGCGTGACAGATCCCATCGGACTCGGGACGCCAAGCGGGCCGGGATTCCAGCAGGTGCCGATCGAGTGGCGGCCGGTGGCGCGGGCCGTACCGGAGCGGCCGGAGGAGCGGCGGCGGCGCGGGGCGCTGGCGTCGGCGACGCTGGTGGCGCTGCTGGTCGGCGGCGCCGCCGGCGGCGCGGCCGGATGGCTGGCGGGGCGGCCCGGGGAGGAGCAGCGGGCGGTGGCGTTGCCCCGGTCCGCGGCTGGGCCGCTGCCGTCGGCGGGCAGCCTGAGCGGCACGGCGTCGACGGTGCTGCCGAGCGTGGTCTCGGTGGAGGCCGGGAGCGCCTCCGGGTCGGGCTTCGCCATCGACCAGATCGGCCATGTGCTGACAAATGCTCATGTGGTGGATGACGCGGATTCGGTGACCGTGATCCTGCACGACGGGCGGCGGCTGTCGGCGCAGGTGATCGGCAGCGACGAGGCCTACGACCTGGCGGTGCTGCAGGTGGAGGCGGGCTCCGGGCTGGTCCCGGCCATGCTGGCCCGCTCGGCTGACGTCCGGGTGGGCGACCAGGTGCTGGCGATCGGGTCTCCGCTCGGCCTGGCCGGGACGGTCACCTCGGGGATCGTCAGCGCCCTGGACCGGGAGGTCCAGCTCGGCAACGGCGGCAGGCAGACCGCGCTGCAGACGGACGCCTCCATCAACCCGGGCAACTCCGGCGGGCCGCTGGTGAACGTGCGCGGCGAGGTGGTGGGCGTGAACACGGTCATCGCCACCCTGTCGCGGCGCGGCGGCAACATCGGCATCGGGTTCGCGATTCCGGTGGACCGGGCGGCCTCGGTCGCGGAACGCATCATCCGGGACTAGGTTCGATAGATGAGGCTGCTCGTGGTCGAGGACGAGGAAGACCTCGTCGATGCGCTCAGAGTCGGCCTGGTCCGGGCCGGTTACGCGGTGGACGTCGCCTACGACGCGCCCACCGCCGACGAGAAACTGAAGGTCAACGCCTACGATCTGGTGCTGCTGGACCTGAATCTGCCGGGCGGGGACGGGTTCGAGCTGTGCCGGGCGGTCCGGCGCGGCGAGGGCGGCGGCCAGGTCCGCATCCTGATGGTGACCGCCAGGGACCGGCTGGACGACCGGGTCAAGGGCCTGGACGAGGGTGCCGACGACTACCTGGTGAAACCGTTCGCGTTCCCGGAGCTGCTGGCCCGGGTGCGGGCGCTGCTGCGCCGCGACACCGCCGGGGGGACCGCCGTGCTG
Source organism: Acrocarpospora sp. B8E8 (assembly GCF_039871605.1). NCBI lineage: Bacteria > Bacillati > Actinomycetota > Actinomycetes > Streptosporangiales > Streptosporangiaceae > Acrocarpospora > Acrocarpospora sp. B8E8. The sequence goes on from NZ_JBDPLV010000030.1 coordinate 43,297, forward strand.
GAGGTCGGCGACCTGCGCCTGGACACCGCGCGGGTGGAGGCCTACCGGGGCGGGCGCCCGCTCAGCCTGACCCCCAAGGAGTTCGGGGTGCTGCACTATCTGATGACCCGGCCAGGCCACGTCGTCTCCACCGAGGAACTGCTCGAACACGTCTGGGACGAGCACACCGACCCGTTCACCAACACGGTCCGGGTGACCGTGGGCACGCTCCGGCGCAAGCTGGCCGGGGAGGGCGACTCGCTGATCGAGACCGTGATCAGCCGGGGCTACCGGCTGCGGGGGGCCACGTGAGGCTCTTCGTGCAGACGATCAGGTTCCGGTTGACCGTGCTCTACTCCGGGCTGCTGATCGCCTCGGCCGCGCTGGTCTTGGGGGCGATCTACTTCGCCGTGTCCAAGACCACCGAGCAGCGGCCGTACACGGTGGAGTACGCCAAGGCCCAGACCCGGTCCGGGGAGTATCTGGGGAAGATCCCCGTGGTGCAGGTCGAGGAGGTGGAGAACGCGGTCAACGTGCGCACCATGGAGACGCTGCGGAACTACTCCTTCGGCACGCTGGCCGGGCTCTTCCTGGCCGCGCTGGTGATCGGCTGGGTGCTGGCCGGGCGGGCGCTGCGGCCGATCCGGTCGATCACCAGGACCGCCGCCGAGATCCAGGCCACCGACCTGGCCCGGCGGATCAACCTGGCCGGGCCCAGGGACGAGCTGCGCGACCTGGCCGAGACCGTGGACACCATGCTCGGCCGGCTGGAGGACGCCTTCCGGGCCCAGCGCCAGCTCATCGACGACGCCTCGCACGAGCTGCGCAGCCCGCTGGCGATCATCCGGGCCAACCTGGACGCGGTGCTGACCGCGCCGGAGGCCACCGACGAGGAGCGGCTGCGCGCGGTCGCCATCGTGGACCGGGCCACCACCCGGATGACCCGCCTGGTCGAGGACCTGCTCGCCTCGGCCCGCCGCCAGGCCCCCGCCTTCGTGGACGCCGACGTGGACCTGGCCGCCATCGCCAACGAGGCCTGCGAGGAGTTCGCCGCCCTCGCCGTGGCCAGGAACCTGACGCTGCGGCGGCTGCTGCGCCCTGGCCTGTCCACCGTCGGCGACCACGACGCGCTGCGCCGCGCGATCGGGAACCTGATCTCCAACGCGGTCCGGCTGGCGCCGTCCGGCACCGAGGTGATCGTGGCGGCGGGGGAGCGTGGCGGCTGGGTGTGGGCGGCCGTCCAGGACGCCGGACCCGGCATCGCCGAGGACGAGCGGGATCGGGTGTTCGACCGGTTCTGGCGCGGTCAGGCCAGCCGCAGGGACCGGCATACCGGGCTCGGCCTGGCGATCGTCCGCCAGATCGTCGAATCGCACGGCGGCCTGGTCCGGGTCTTCTCCGAGCTGGGCACGGGCAGCACGTTCGTGCTCTGGCTGCCCGGGCCGAGTCCCGGCGAGGCTCCGGAGGGCAATCCGATGGCCTAAGGGCAGACGGTGCCGTTGTCGGGGACCTTGCCGTTCAGGAAGTAGGCGTCGACGAGCGTGTCGATGCAGGTGTTCTGGCCGTACGCGCCGTGGCCTTCGCCCTTCAGCGTCAGCAGCACGCCGGTGCCCAGTTGCTCGGTCAGCTTGGGCGCCCACTCGTACGGCGTGGCCGGGTCGTTGGTCGTGCCGATCACCACGATCGGCCCCGAGCCGCGGGCGTCGATGTGCTTGTTGCTGTCCTCCCCGCGCGCGGGCCAGACGCTGCAGCCGCCCGCGCTGGCGACGTCGGGCCCGAAGATCGGCGACTTCTTGCTCATCTCCTTGGCCAGGCTGACCGACTCCTCGACGCTGGGGCGGTCGGTGGTGTCCGCGCAGAGGATCGCGATCAGCGACGATTGCAGGGTGTTGTAGCTGCCGTCCGGCTGGCGCCCGGCGTAGGAGTCGGACAGGTTGAGCAGCCCCGCGCCGTTGCCCGCGATCGCGTCCGCGATGGCCTGGGTGAGCAGCGGCCAGGTCAGCTCGCTGTACAGCGCCTCGGCGATGGCGACCCTGGCCACGTCGTCGGTCACCAGCCGCCCCTGCACGTTGAGCGGCTTGCGCCGCAGCGAGGAGATCAGGCCGAGCACGGCCGTGTTGCCGTTGAAGGGGCAGTCCTGCCTGGCGCAGTCGGCCAGGTAGTTCTCGTACGCCCGCTGGAACCCCTTCGCCTGCGTCTTGGACTGCTCCAGCAGCCCCAGCGCCGGATCCACCGCCGCGTCCAGCACCATCCGCCCGGTCACCTTCGGGAACTGCGTCGCGTAGAGCGCGCCCAGGTGGGTGCCGTAGGAGAACCCGAGGAAGTTCAGCTTCGGATCGCCGAGCCGGACCCGCAGCATCTCCATGTCCCTGACCGCGTTCAGTGTCCCCACGTACGGCAGGATCTCCCCCGAGTGTTTCTGGCACGCCTGCGCGAACTCGGTCAGCAGCCGGGTCTGGGTGGTCACGTCCAGGCTGGGTTCGGCCCGCAGGAACGCCTCGAAGGGCTTGGGGTCCATGCAGCGCACGCCGTCGCTGCGCTCCACCCCGCGCGGGTCGAAGCTGACCAGGTCATAGTGCCCGCCCAGGCTGCGGAACGCCGCCGCCGCGTCGGTCAGGGTGCTCACCCCGGAACCGCCGGGGCCGCCGAAGTTGAGGACCAGCGAGCCGAGCTTGGGGCCGGGTCCGGTGGCCCGCAGCCGGATCAGCGCGATGCCGATCGTCTTGCCCCCCGGCTTGGTGTAGTCCAGCGGGACCTCCATGGTCGCGCACTGGAAGCCCGCCGTCGGCGCGATCTTCTCGCACGCGCCCCAGTTGATCTCCGCGGGTTTCGCCGTGGTCTCCGGGGCGGGCGCGGTCGTGCCGCACGCGCACAGAGCCAGCAGCGCGGCAACGGCCGCCAGTCGCCTCATCAATACCCCTCGATAGTCTGTGAGGCTTCTTCCCGGCAAATGGTCTACACCAATTAACGTGCAGGCAACATTTCGCACCTCTTGAACGATTGGTTTATACCACGTCGTGGAGTGAGAAGAATGGTCGTTTTTTACGCTTCGCTGAATTGGATTAGACCGGTCTGTGGGCCTCTGCCTGCGGAAATGGTTACATGTGACAGTCGTGACGATTCGTGGTGTTCTTTATCGGTAGAGTCCTGAAAGGCGGGGTCGGTCTGCGTTTGCTGAAGGAGCTCATCGTGCCGAAATACGTCTACGACTTCACCGAGGGGAACAAGGATCTTCGCGATCTACTCGGCGGCAAGGGCGCCAATCTCGCGGAAATGAGCAATCTGGGTCTTCCCGTGCCTCCCGGGTTCACCATCACCACCGAGGCGTGCCGGAAGTATCTGGCGGACGGCGAGATTCCGGTCGAGGAGATCGCCACACACCTGGCCAAGCTGGAGGCGGCCATGGGCAAGCGCCTCGGCGACCCCGAGGACCCGCTGCTGGTGAGCGTACGTTCCGGGGCCAAATTCTCGATGCCCGGCATGATGGAGACCGTCCTCAACATCGGCCTCAACGACGCCTCCGTGCACGGGCTGGGCGCCAAGTCGGGCAACGAGCGGTTCGCGTGGGACTCCTACCGGCGGCTGATCCAGATGTTCGGCCGGACCGTGCTCGGCATCGACGGGGAGAAGTTCGAGGAGGCGCTGGAAGAGCTCAAGGGCGGCCGGGGCGACCTCGATCTGGACGCGGCGGATTTCCAGCGGTTGGTCGGGACGTACAAGGAGATCGTGCGGGCCGAGAAGGGCCGGGAGTTCCCCGGTGACCCGCGCGAGCAGATGGAGCTGGCCATCCGCGCGGTCTTCGACTCCTGGAACGCGCCGCGCGCGGTGCTCTACCGGCGCCAGGAGCGCATCCCCGCCGACCTCGGCACGGCCGTCAACGTGGTCGCCATGGTCTTCGGCAACCTCGGCATGGACTCCGGCACCGGCGTCGCCTTCACCCGCGACCCCGCCTCCGGGCAGCAGGGCGTCTACGGCGACTACCTGCAGAACGCGCAGGGCGAGGACGTGGTGGCGGGCATCCGCAACACCGTCCCGCTGCAGGACCTGGAGAAGATCGACCCGACCTCCTACCAGGAGCTCCTGGACATCATGGCCCGCCTGGAGGGCCACTACCGGGACCTGTGCGACATCGAGTTCACCATCGAGCGCGGCAAGCTCTGGATGTTGCAGACCCGGGTCGGCAAGCGGACCGCCGCCGCGGCCTTCCGGATCGCCGTGCAGCTCGTCGACGAGGGCCTCATCGACATCGACGAGGCCGTCGTGCGGTGCACCGGCGACCAGCTCGCCCAGCTGATGTTCCCCCGCTTCGCCGACGGCGCGAAGAACACGCTGCTGACCAAGGGCATGAACGCCTCCCCCGGCGCGGCCGTCGGCCGGGCCGTCTTCTCCTCCGACCGCGCCGTCGAACTCGCCGCCCGGGGCGTGGACGTCATCCTGGTACGGCGCGAGACCAACCCCGACGATCTCTCCGGCATGATCGCCGCCAGGGGCGTGCTGACCTCGCGCGGCGGCAAGACCTCGCACGCCGCCGTGGTGGCCCGGGGCATGGGCAAGACCTGCGTCTGCGGCGCCGAGGCGCTGGAGGTGGACGCCAGGGCCCGCCGCTGCACCGTCGGCGGCACCGACATTAAGGAAAGAGTCGTCGAGGAGGGCGACGTCATCTCCATCGACGGCACCACCGGCGCGGTCTACCTGGGCGAGGTGCCCGTGGTGGCCTCGCCCGTGGTGGAGTACTTCGAGGGCATGCCGTCCGGCGACGAGCTGGTGGCCGCCGTGCACCGGATCATGGCGCACGCGGACGGCAGCAGGCGGCTGGCCGTCCGCGCCAACGCCGACACCCCCGAGGACGCGGCCCGGGCCCGGCGGTTCGGCGCGCAGGGCATCGGCCTGTGCCGCACCGAGCACATGTTCCTGGGCGAGCGCCGCCAGCTGGTCGAGGACCTGGTCCTGGCCGAGACCCCGGCCGAGCGGCAGTCCGCCCTGGACGCCCTGGAACCCCTGCAGAAGGCCGACTTCACCGGCCTGTTCGAGGCGATGGCCGGGCTGCCGGTGACGATCCGGCTGATCGACCCGCCGCTGCACGAGTTCCTGCCCGACCTTGTGGAGCTGTCGGTCAAGGTGGCCACCGGCGCCGGAACCGACAAGGACGCCCGGCTGCTCGCCGCCGTCAAGCGGCTGCACGAGCAGAACCCGATGCTCGGCCTGCGCGGGGTACGGCTCGGCCTGGTCATCCCCGGCCTGTTCGCCATGCAGGTCCGCGCGATCGCCCAGGCGGCCCGGCAGGCGACGAAGGCCCGCGCCGAGATCATGATCCCGCTGGTCGGCGCGGTCCAGGAGCTGGAGAGCGTACGCGAGGAGGCGCTCCACATCCTCGCCGAGGCCGGCGTGCACGCCCTGATCGGCACCATGATCGAGGTCCCGCGCGCCGCGCTGACCGCTGGGCAGATCGCCGAGGCCGCCCAGTTCTTCTCCTTCGGCACCAACGACCTCACCCAGATGACCTGGGGCTTCTCCCGCGACGACGTCGAAGCCTCCTTCTTCGGGAAATATCTGGATCTGGGGATCTTCGGGGTGTCGCCGTTCGAGTCCCTGGACCGGGACGGCGTCGGCCGCCTGATGCGGATCGCGGTCGAGGAGGGGCGCGGCGCCAGGCCCGACCTGAAGCTGGGCATCTGCGGCGAGCACGGCGGCGACCCCGACTCCGTCCGGTTCTGCCATGAGATCGGCCTCGACTACGTCTCCTGCTCGCCGTTCCGGGTCCCGGTGGCCCGGCTGGAGGCGGGCCGGGCCGCGCTGAGCAGCGCCGGATCCGACACCCGGTAGCCATCTTGGCGACCGGGCGTTCGCGCCCGGTCGCCAACGGACTAGGGGCCACTGTTTCCATCGCGTTTGTCGTTGAGAGCGGTGTTTGCGGGTACTGTCTCACTCTCCTCGTCAATCTCCCTTGCAGAGAAAGGGGGACTCGTGACGCCGTACACCGAACACGACCAGGCACGATGGGTTCCCGAACCGCCGAGCCACACCGAGCGCGGGCCGTTCGAGCGGGACCGGGCGCGCGTCCTGCACAGTGACGCGCTGCGCCGCCTGGCGGCCAAGACGCAGGTCGTCACCCCCGGCGAGCGCGGCATGCACAGCCCGCGCACCCGGCTCACCCACTCCCTGGAATGCGCCCAGATCGGCCGCGAGATGGCCGGAGTCCTGGGCCGCGACCCTGACCTGGTGGAGACCGCCTGCCTGGCCCACGACCTCGGCCACCCGCCCTTCGGCCACAACGGCGAGACCGCCCTGAACGCGGTGGCCGCCCGCTGCGGCGGCTTCGAGGGCAACGCGCAGAGCCTGCGGCTGCTCACCCGGCTGGAGGCCAAGGTCCTCACCGAGGACGACCGCAGCGCCGGGCTCAACCTCACCCGCGCCGCCCTGGACGCCGCCATCAAATACCCGTGGACCCGCGAATCCGGCCCCAAATACTGCGTCTACCCGGACGACCGGCCGGTCTTCGACTGGGTACGGCAAGGCGCCCCGCCCGGCCGGGTCAGCTTCGAGGCGCAGATCATGGACTGGGCCGACGACGTCGCCTACTCCGTGCACGACCTGGAGGACGCGCTGCACTCCGGCCATGTCACCCCCAAGGCGCTCCGCGACCCCGAGGAGCGCCGGGAGGTCTGCCGCACCACCCGCGCCTGGTACGCGCCCGACACCGACCTGGGCGAGCTGGAGGACATCTTCGCCCGCCTGGTCGCCGAACCGGTCTGGCCCGCCCACTTCGACGGCGGCCTGGCCGACCTGGCCGCGCTCAAACGCCTCACCAGCACCACCATCGGCCGGTTCTGCCGCTCCGCCCAGGAAGCCACCAGGGCCGCCTATCCGGCCGAGTCGGCCGGCCGCCACGACGCCGATCTGATCGTGCCGCGCCTCACCCGGCTGGAGTGCGCCCTGCTCAAAGGCATCACCGCGCACTACGTGATGACCCGGGACGACCACCACGCCACCCAGGGACGGCAGCGCGAGCTCATCGCCGAGCTGGCCTCGCTGATCATGCTGGGCGCGCCCGCCACCCTGGAGCCCGCGCTCCGCCCCGCCTTCGAACTCGCGGCGGGCGACGCCGGGCGGCTGCGCGCCGTGGTCGACCAGATCGCCTCCCTCACCGACGCCTCCGCCATCGCCCTGCACGGGCGCCTGACGGCCAGGTAGCTGTGTTTATGGCCGATCCTCCGGATCGGCGGGCTTGGCCGCGCCTGCGTCTTCCCTCGTCACTCCGGCCGCTCCGCGACCTGCGTTCCTCAGTCCAGACACAGGCGCGGCCAAGCCGGGACATACGACTTACGGCGCGGAGGTTGCCCACAGGTGCGAGGATCGGCCATAGGGAAGGAGCACCCTGACATGTCTCATCACGATTCGCGGTTCGTCATTATCGGTGGTGGCCTGGCCGGTGCCAAGGCTGCCGAGACCCTCCGGGCGGAGGGGTTCGACGGACCGGTGACGATCATCGCGGCCGAGCAGGAACGCCCGTACGAGCGGCCGCCGCTCTCCAAGGGCTACCTGCAGGGCTCGGCCGAGCTGCCCGAGGTCTACGTGCACGAGGACGGCTGGTACCGCGCGCACGACGTGGACCTGCGCCTCGGCGTACCGGCCACCCGGGTGGTGCCCGGGGAGCAGGTGGTCGAGCTGGGGACGGGGGAGCGGCTGCCGTACCTGCGGCTGCTGATCGCGACCGGGTCCACGCCGCGCCCGCTGCCGGTGGACGGCGCGGACCTGGACGGCGTGCACTACCTGCGCACCCTGGCCGACAGCCAGGCGCTGCGGGCCGCCTTCGGCCACGGCGGCGACGTGGTGATCATCGGGGCGGGCTGGATCGGCCTGGAGACGGCCGCCGCCGCCCGCAAGGCCGGGTGCCGCGTGGTCGTCGTCGAACCCGAGCCGACCCCGCTGAACCGCACCCTCGGCAGCAGGATCGGCGAGGTCTTCGCCGACCTGCACCGGCGCAACGGCGTCGAGTTCCGCCTCGGCGCGTCCGTGACCCGGCTGCGCGGCGAGGGCGGGCACGTGCGCGCCGTGGAGATCTCCGGCGGCGAGTCGCTCCCGGCCGACGACGTGGTGGTCGGCATCGGCGCCGCCCCCAACATCGAGCTGGCCGCCGGCGCCGGGCTCGACGTCGGCACCGGCATCCTGGTCGACGCGTCCCTGCGCACCAGCGACCCCGCCATCTTCGCCGCCGGGGACGTGGCCGAGGCCGCCCACCCGCTGCTCGGCCGCCGGATCCGGATCGAGCACTGGGCCAACGCCCTCAACCAGGGCCCGGCCGCCGCCCGCGCCATGATGGGCCTCCCGGTCAGCTACGACCTGCTGCCCTACTTCTACACCGACCAGTTCGAACTGGGCATGGAGTTCTCCGGCGACATCGAGGGCCACGACCAGGTCGTCATCCGGGGTGCGGACCTGGAGTTCATCGCGTTCTGGCTGCGGCAGGGCCGGGTGATCGCCGGCATGAACGTCAACGTCTGGGACGTCGTCGACGACATCCAGGCGCTGATCCGGTCCGGCCGCCAGGTGGACCCGGCCGAGCTGGCCGACCCGGAAACCCCGTTCTAGTCCGAATCGTCATGCTGGTCGGTTACAAAAGAGAGGAAGAGTTTCGATACCGTCACGCAGGTGGAGATCATGCGATCGGGGACACTGGCGCTCGTTCTGCTCACGGCCGCGTGCAGCGCACCGGCAGGAGTGGCGGGCGTGAGCACCAATCCCCCCTCGCCGCGCGCGCTGTCGGCCGCCGACCCGACCGTGGAGGGCACCGCCACGCCGGGCCCGACGTTCGCCGCGGCCATCGTGCCCCCGCCGGGTGACGAGCCCGTCCGGCTGCCCCCGCCCAAGGTCTCCCGGTTCCGCTACGTCTACCCGGTCAAGGGCTGCAAGACCACCTACGAGCGCAAGCGGCTGGTGCTGCCCAAGACCACCATCTGGGCCGGGCGCGGCTGCGCCTTCGTGGCCCCCGTGGACGGCGTGGTGCGCGAGGTCAACGTGCAGAACAAGTGGAAACCCTCCACCGACCAGGGCGCCCACCGGGAGGGCCGGTATGTCACCGTGCTCGGCGAGGACGGCGTGCTCTACCTCGGCGGGCACCTCGATACGGTTGCGCCCGGCATCCGGCCAGGAGTGAAGGTCAAGGCGGGGCGGCTGCTCGGCCGGGTGGGCAACACGGGCAACGCCCGGAGCACGGCGAGTAATCTGTATTTCGCGGTCAGCTGGCCGGCGCCGCCGCAGTACTGGTGGATCCGGCGCGGCATGGTCGACCCCTGGACGTTCCTGGACGCCTGGTGGGACGGCAACCGCACGTTCTCCCCCCGGGCGGCCATGCTGGCGGTGCGCGAACGGGTTGGCACGCTCCCGGCGTGCTCGGTGCTGTGCGCGGGCAAGCCGCAGGAGCCGAAACCCAAACCCACCCAGAAGCCCGAGGAGGAGGAGCCCAAGGTGATCGTCCCATTGAACGTCGAGCCCGCCCGTTCCGGCCAATAGACTCGCGACGTGGCAGGCCGGATCAGTGATGAGGACATCGCGCTCGTACGCGAACGCGCGCAGATCGCCGATGTCGTGGGCGACTACGTGCAACTGCGCAACGCGGGCGGCGGCAACCTGAAAGGGCTCTGCCCCTTCCACGATGAGAAGTCGCCCTCGTTCAACGTCACCCCCGCGCGGGGCATGTACTTCTGCTTCGGCTGCTCCGAGGGCGGCGACGTCATCACCTTCATCCAGAAGATCGACGCGCTGACCTTCGCCGAGGCGGTCGAGCGGCTGGCCCAGCGGGTCGGCCTCCAGCTCCGCTACGAGCAGGGCGGCTACGTCCCCGGGCGGCAGCAGGGCGAACGCTCCCGGCTGATCGAGGCGCACCGCGCCGCCGCCGAATACTACGTCTCCCAGCTGTCCACCCCCGAGGCCGCCGCCGGCCGCCGGTTCCTGTCCGAGCGCGGCTTCGAACGCGTCGACGCCGAGCACTTCGGCATCGGCTACGCCCCCAACGAGTGGGAAGCCCTCACCCGCCACCTGCTGGCCCGCGGCTTCACCAGCCAGGAACTGCTCCGCGGCGGCCTGGCCGCCGAAGGCCGCCGCGGCCCGCGCGACCGCTTCCGCGGCCGCCTGATCTGGCCGATCCGCGAGATCACCGGCGACGTCATCGGCTTCGGCGCCCGCAAGCTGCTGGACGCCGACGACGGCCCCAAATACCTCAACACCCCGGAAAGCCCGATCTACCACAAGAGTTCTGTGCTGTACGGGATCGACCTGGCCAAACGGGAGATCTCCAAGCGTTCCCAGGCCGTCATCGTCGAGGGCTACACCGACGTCATGGCCCTGCACCTGGCCGGGGTGCCGACCGCCGTGGCCACCTGCGGCACCGCCTTCGGCGAGGACCACATCAAGGTGCTCAGGCGCATCCTGTTCGACCAGGGCCAGGGCGAGGTGATCTTCACCTTCGACGGCGACTCGGCGGGGCAGAAGGCCGCCCTGCGCGCCTTCCAGGACGAGCAGAAGTTCGTCACCCAGACCTATGTCGCGGTCCAGCCCGACGGCCTCGACCCGTGCGACCTGCGGGTCAAACAGGGCGACGCGGCCGTCCGGGACCTGGTCGCGAGCCGCGAGCCGCTGTTCGCCTTCGCCATCCGCAGCGTCATCTCCCGCTTCGACCTCAACACCAACGAGGGCAAACTCTCCGCCCTGGACGCCGCCGCCCCCGTGGTCGCCTCGATCAAGGACCGCGCGCTGCGCGGGATGTACGCGGTGGATCTCGACCGCTGGCTCGGCTTCATGAACGAACGATTCGTGGTCGAGCGCATCCAGGAGATCGCCGCCCGCCCCGCGGAGACGCGCCCCGCGGCCCGGCCCGCCCGCGTCAGCGGCCGCAAGGAGCCGATGGATCCGATGGCCCGGCTGGAGGCTGAGGCGCTCAAGCTGGCCGTCCAGCGCCCCGCCCTGCTCGGCCCCGAGTTCGACGCCCTCGGCGCCGACGCCTTCACCCAGCCCGAGCACAGCGCCCTCTACCAGCTCCTCCAGGAGACCGGCGGCACCGCGGCCGGCGGCTCCGGCGGCCGGGAGTGGGTCGAACGGCTGCTCAACGGCGCCGGCGAGGACCTGCGCCCGCTCGTCACCCGATTCGCGGTGGAACCCGTTCGCGCCGAGGTGAACACCGAAGAACGATACGGCGCGGGAGTTCTCACCAAACTCCAGGAGATCACCGTAGGCCGCGCGTTGGACCGATTGAAATCGCGAATGCAACGCCTCAACCCGATCGACGAACAGCAGGAGTACAACCGGATGTTCGCCGAACTGGTGGCGCTGGAGCAGCAGCGACGCGTGTTGAGAGAACGCGCCGCCGGGGCGTGAATAACAATACTTTCCTGATCTCACAGCGCCGAAACATTGGTTTGATATCGATTCGGTAATGACGTAGGTCTTACCTTGGGTGACAAAAATAGGCCTGCCGTTTTGTTGTGCCTATACCGCAGACTGTGTTCCGTGGGTGCATCGGTGCTACCAAGCGGGCCGCCATCGGTAGACCAGGTGGCGGAGCTCGTCGTGAAGGGAAGGGAGCGCGGAAGCGTCACGGTTGACGACGTGGCCGCCGCGCTCGACCGATCCGAGCTGCCTGCGGACGCGCTGGAGCGCGTCGTGCGCATGCTCGCCGAGAACGGGGTCGAGGTCCTTGAGCCGCAAGGCGACGAGGAGACCGCCAAGCCCGACGAGGAGGACGTCGGCAAGCGAGCCCCGACCAGCGACCTGGTCCGCATCTACCTGCGGGAGATCGGCCGGGTGCCGCTGCTCACGGCCGAGGAGGAGGTGGAACTCGCCAAGGCCATCGAGGCCGGCCTCTTCGCCGAGGACAAGCTCTGCGAGACCCCGTCCATCCGGGTCGCCCGTCCCGAGTTCGAGGACCTGGTCTGGGAGGGCGTCCGCGCCAAACAACGCCTGATCGAGGCCAACCTCCGCCTCGTGGTCTCCATCGCGAAACGCTATGTCGGCCGCGGAATGTTGTTCCTGGACCTGATCCAGGAAGGCAATCTCGGTCTCATCCGTGCGGTCGAGAAATTCGACTACACCAAGGGATATAAGTTTTCGACGTACGCCACCTGGTGGATTCGCCAGGCGATCACACGCGCGATCGCGGATCAGGCGCGAACTATTCGAATTCCCGTCCACATGGTGGAGACGATCAACAAATTGGTCCGCGTGCAGCGCCAGCTTCACCAGGATCTCGGCCGCGAACCCGCGCCGGAGGAGATCGCCGCGGAAATGGACCTGCCCATCGATCGGGTGATCGAGATTCAGCGCATCGCGCAGGAGCCGGTCTCGCTGCAGTCCCCCATCGGCGAGGAGGACTCCGACCTGGGTGACTTCATCGAGGACGCGGACGCCGTGGTGCCGATCGAGGCGGCTGCCTTCATCATGCTGCAGGACCAGCTGGACGACATCCTGGCGACGTTGTCCGAGCGGGAGCAGCGCATCATCCAGCTGCGGTTCGGGCTCGCTGACGGGCATCCGCGGACGCTGGAAGAGGTGGGTCGCGAGTTCGGCGTAACCCGGGAACGAATCCGTCAAATCGAATCGAAGACCCTGGCCAAACTCCGCCACCCTACGCGTGCCCAGATGTTGCGGGACTACCTGGATTGAGGCGTTTTCTGAACGGCCGCGCCTCCGGGCGCGGCCGTTCGCTTCTCGTGATCCCCGGTCCAGTAGTTTCTTCTTATGCGTCTTTTTGGGTCCCGGCTTCCCGCTGATGTTCGTACCGCTTTGCATGGGGAGCGGCCGCTCAGCCATGCGCTGACGGCTGGGGGTGGCTACGCGGTCGCGACTCTGGAGGCGTTGCACCTGCCTGGTGGGCTCCGAGTGCCCTGGTATGAGGTGGACCGGGCCGTCTGGGATCAGGAGGGGGTGACGGTCGTCATGACCGGGGGCAGGCAGCATCGGGTGGACCTGCCGGAGCCCGGGCTGCTGCCGGAGACGATCAGAGAGCGGGTCACCAACTCGATTCTGGCGAGCAGGTATGTGCGGCTCAGCGAGCGCGGAGGCGTGCGGTTGGTGGCACGGCGCATCGCGGGCCGGGACACGGTCGAGTGGGAGTTCGTGTACGACCCTGAACTCGACCCCACCGACCCGGGCGTCCGCGCGGCCGTAGAGCAGGCACTGGAAGAGGTCAGACGCGCCCTGGGCGTCTGACGGGCGCTACCGGCGGAGCTGGACGCTGACAGCTTGCCTTTGCGGTCGAAAGATGGCTGCGAGGCGCTGACGACTCGCCATCCTGCGGGCGGAAAGACGGTCGCGAGGCGCGGACGGCTTGCCACTCGGCGGCGGAAACATGCTCGTGAGATGTTCACGGCTCGCCACTCCGCGGGCGGAAAAGTTGGTCGGGAGGCGCTCGCCATCCTGCGGGCGGAATCATGGTCGCGAAACGCGGACGGCTCGCCACTCGGCGGGCGGAAAGACGGTCGCGAGGTCCTCACGGCTCGCCACTCCGCGGGCGCAACGTTGGTCGGGAGGTGTTGACGGCTCGCCACTGGGCAGGCGGAAAGATGGTCGGGAGGTGCGAAGGCGTGCCATCCTGCCCCGGGCTGGAGATGGTCGGGAGTGCGAGGGCTCGCCATCCTGGCCAGCGGGCAAGTCGGGAAATATCGGGGTCAGGTAACGCGGGGCGTGTCGGATTCGGGCCAGCCGGTCGGGCTGGTCACCGTCTCCCGTTCGTGGCGCTCGGACTTGCCGCGAAAGGGAACGTGGCCGCCGAACTTGTCGTCGGCCATGTCCTTCGCGGCGTTCGCGGCCCTGGACACCCGAGCCCCCAGCAACCCCGCCGCCTCCTGAACGCGCGGATTGTCGGCCACCCGCTGCGCCGCACCCTTGATCTGCTCGTAGCGCTCGCGACCCGCCCGGGTGCCGAGGACATAACCCACACCCAGCCCAGCGGCGAACATCAGCTTGTTCCGCATCTTCCACCTCCCGGCTCATGTCTAACCGGTCCCTACCCCCAGGAACAGCATCTATCCAACCTCAGCCGATGTCCCCAAATGGATGTGACAGACCACCCCCCGAGTGCGCTAATCTAGTTCCGCGCCGCAAGGAAGGCCGAAAGGCCGGATCGCAAGGCGGCGGCAATCCCGTGTAGCTCAATCGGCAGAGCAGCCGGCTGTTAACCGGCAGGTTATAGGTTCGAGTCCTATCGCGGGAGCTCGAAGTCGAAGGTCTGTGGTCGCAAGCGGAGCTTGCTCCCGCAGGCCTTCTCGCGTTTACACGGGGGGCGACCCCCCGAACCCCCCGTGTGGGGGGCACGGCCCCCCACGCCCCCTGAGGTTGCTAGCGCGTTGCCGTTATTGAGTGAGCGGTTGCTGGTTTCGTTGGATCTCGCTGGCTGGCCTTCTAGCCCCGTTTTCCGCACGTCACCACGCTTGATCAGCTCTGATTACGGCCGGTGCCGGATCGGCTATAGCGGCTGACCTGCGATGAAGCGCCGTGTGCGGAAAACGGGTCTAGCGAAGTTCGCTCGCTTGGGCATCCTCTTGTTGTTACACAGGGTGGCCCTCCGAGCCCTCGATGTGAGGCGCAGCCCGTTACGCTCGACCGTTCACACTCCTGACAGCACCGGCCGCCAGTTCCACATCCAGCCTGCGCTTGGGTTCTCGTCTCGCTATCAACACGCCCCTTGGGTCACGCGCCGGCATCCCGAAGCACCGGCGAAACGGATCGACATCGTCGGACGCAACCGCGATGCCGTCGGCCGTCAGCGTCCGGACCGGCTCCCTGCGCGGATCCTCCGCACCGAACCAGTCGTCTCCTGCTCCGTGATCAGGTGCGTTGCGAAGAGCACTTGAACCCAGGCGCCTCCCAGGGGGAGTTTTGCAGCGCTGTCGGCGGTGGTTGCTAGCGCGTTGTCGTTTTTGGGTAAGTGGTCGCTAGTTTCGTTGGATCTCACTGGTCGTCCTGGTTGCGAGGTTTTCGTTTGACGCCTGTCTAGGGCGAAGGGGAACTGTCGGGCATTGCTAGGCGGAGGACCCAGAGGGATTTTTCGGGGAGTGCGGTTAGGCGGTAGTGGATGCCGTTGATGGTGGTGCGGTGGTAGCGGGGCCAGTTGGGGGTGGGGAGGACGGTTGCGGGTTGGTTGGGGAAGGGGAGGCTGGCGCAGGCGCGGAGGAAGTCGGTGGCTGTTGCTGGGGGGCTGCCGTAGGCCTGGCAGGAGATTGTTCGGACTTGGCCGGGGATGCGGCCGGCGAGGATGGCGGATAGGCGGCCGCCCGAGGGTTGGTTGACGCTGCCGTGACGGGTGGTTTGGTGGGGGCTGTGGCCTTCGTCGAACTGGAGTCCCCACTGCTGGGTCAGGTGGTGCTGGACGGTGGCGAGGTGGAGGCTGTTCGGGGCCAGGCGCTCGATTGAGATCGTTTCGCATCCGGCGGTGAGGACCAGGGTGGGCCCGAGGATGGCGATCATGGGGTTCATCGGGCCTCCTGTGGCTACTTAGTGTGTCTGCCGGGATTCTCGCAGTAGTGGGATGGAAAGGCTCGCAACGTTCCGTCGTCATTCGTGCACAGATTTGGATGACAAATCGTCGGACAGTGGCAGAAAATGTGATCTGCTGCGCCTGGAGGCGTGGCTGCCGCGGATCGACATGCGCAGTGGTGGGGGAGGGCCACCGCTAGAGGGTCACAGCGCCGCCCGGAATCGGCGTGGGGGCCCGCGAGTGGAATGTGGCGGTTTTTCAACGTGGGCACGTGGTGGAAGAGGGTCGCGAAAGCCGTACAGAACGAGGATGAGGGGGTGGATAAGGCAGCGGCGGAGGAGTTCATCCGGCTTTATCATGCGGAGAATCCGTCTGCGGGGTCGGTACGGCCCAGGCTGCGGGATGTTCTCACCGAGATCGATCGGACCGGGAGTTACACGCATACGCCGGGCGAGCTGGCGTTCGGGGCGCGGGTGGCGTGGCGGAACAGCAGCCGGTGCATCGGGAGGCTGTACTGGAAGTCGCTGCGGATCAGGGATCGGCGGCATGTGGACACCGCCGACGGGATCACCGATGAGTGCGTGGAGCATCTGCGCGTCGCGGGGAACAAGGGGAGGATTCGTCCGACGATCACCGTGTTCGCCCCTGACCGTCCGGGGCGTCGGGCGGCCAGGATCAGGAACGAACAGCTCATCCGGTATGCGGGTCATCGCCAGCCGGACGGCTCGATCGTGGGGGATCCGCTCTACGCCGACTTCACGGATCAGGCGCGGGTGCTCGGCTGGCAGCCTCCCGGCGGCCGGTTCGACGTGCTCCCGCTGCTGATCGACGTCAAAGGGGTCACCGAGCTCCGTACCCTGCCCGCTGAGGTGATCATGGAAGTGCCGATCACCCATCCGCATTATCCGTGGTTCGGGCAGCTCGGCCTGCGCTGGCATGCTGTGCCCGCGATCTCCAACATGTGCCTGGAGATCGGGGGACTCTGTTACCCCGCGGCGCCTTTCAACGGCTGGTACATGGGCACCGAGATCGGCGCGCGTAACCTCGCCGACACCGACCGATACGACCAGTTGCCGCTGATCGCCCGCCATCTGGGCATGGACACCAGTAACGAGCGCACGCTCTGGCGTGACCACGCCCTGGTCGAACTCAACGTCGCCGTGCTGCACTCCTTCGCCGAAGCGGGGGTTACCATGACCGACCATCACACCGAAGCGCGACGTTTCATGACCCACCTGGAGAAAGAGGAACGTTCCGGCCGGGTCTGCCCGGCCGACTGGTCCTGGATCGTGCCGCCGCTCTCGGGCGCGCTCACGCCGGTCTTCCATCGCTATTACGACGATGTACGGCTGACGCCCGCCTTCGCCCACCACCCCGCTGTTGCCGCTCCGACAACAGATAGAACATAATTCGGTCCTGAGAGGGGATCCCATGACCGAGGAACTGGTGCTGACCGACCTGGCCGACGGCGTGCTCGTGCTCACGTTCAACCGGCCGGAACGGCTGAACGCGTGGACCGACGAGATGGGACGCCGCTACTTCGACCTGCTGGAGGAAGCCGAGCAGGACCCCGACGTGCGGGTCATCGTGGTGACCGGCGCGGGCAAGGGCTTCTGCGCGGGCGCGGACTTCCAGACGCTCACCGCCATCCAGACCGGCGAGTACACCGGAGAACCCGACAAACGACCGAACACCCATCCGGTGTCGATCAACAAGCCGATCATCGCGGCCGTCAACGGCGCCTGCGCGGGGCTCGGCATGGTGCACGCGCTCGTCTGCGACCTCGTCTTCACAGCGGCCGACGCCAAGTGGACCACGGCGTTCACCCGCCGCGGCCTCATCGCGGAGTACGGCATGGCGTGGGTGCTGCCCAAGCTCATCGGGCAGGCCCGGGCCCTGGACGTGCTGATGTCGGGCCGGACGTTCACCGGCGTCGAGGCGGCGCACATGGGGCTCGCGCTGCGCGCCATACCGGGCGAGCAGCTACTGGCTGAGACCCTCGCCTATGCGCGGGACCTGGCCACGAACTGTTCGCCCGCGTCGATGGCGGTGATCAAGCGCCAGGTGTGGGGCGACTGGGACAAGGGCCTGGAGGACTCCCGCGATGCCGCCGAACGCCTGATGCTCGAATCGTTCAGCCGCCCCGACTTCACCGAAGGCGTCGCCAGCTTCCTGGAACGCCGCCCACCGGAATTCCCCCCGCTCACGGCACCGTGATCAGTGCGGGTTCAGGTCGGGCCGTGAGGGCTGAGGTTCGTAGCCGGTAGGTGGCCATGGCGACCGCGGGGCGGCAGCCCGGTAGGAAGCAAGGGTGGGCGGCAACGGCCACGGCGACCGTGGGGGCGGGGCGGCAGCCCCGGTAAGAAGCAAAGGGTGGGTGGGTGGGAGTTCCACCGCAACCAATCGGTCTGCGTCTCCGCCCGCCCACCCGCAAACTGACCCGCTTCGCGTCGGTCCTCTAGCTGAGGCGGTGGGCGCCTGCGGCTGGGGTTGCGGTGAGGATGGTTGGGGGGTGCCAGGAGCGGTCGGCGTATGCGGCTTTGACGGTGGCTTCGACGGATTCGGTGCGGTCGGCGGAGACTAGGGCGATGGCGGAGCCGCCGAAGCCGCCGCCGGTCATGCGGGCGCCGCGGGCGCCGCCGCGGAGGGCGGACTCGACGGCGACGTCGAGTTCGGGGCAGGAGACCTCGAACTGGTCGCGGAGTGATAGGTGGGAGGCGTTGAGGAGGGCGCCGATCTCGGTGACCGCGTTGGCTCTGAGCAGGCCGATCAGGGCTTCTACCCGGTGGTTTTCGGTGACTACGTGCTGGGTGCGCTTGCGTTCGTCGCCTTTGAGGAGGGCGAGGGCGCCGGCCAGGTCGGTGACGTCGCGGAGAGCGGGTACGCCGAGGTGTTTTGCGGCGTTTTCGCATTCCTGGCGGCGGCGGGCGTACTGGCCGTCGGCGAGGGCGTGTCTGACGTTGGTGTTGATGATCAGCAGGCGCAGGCCGTGTGCGGGAAGGTCGAAGGGGATGTGGCGGCTGGCCAGGGAGCGGCAGTCGAGGAGGAGGGCGTGGCCCTCCTTGGCCAGGGCGGAGGTGGCCTGGTCCATGATGCCGCAGGGCATGCCGGCGAAGTCGTTCTCGGCGAGCTGGCTGATCCTGGCGAGCGCGAGCGGGGATTGGGCCAGGGCGTAAAGGTCGTTGAGGGCGAAGGCGGTGGCGACTTCGAGGGCGGCGCTGGAGGAGAGGCCGGCGCCTTCGGGGATGTCGCCGTCGATGACGATGTCGGCGCCGCGGACCGGGAGGCCCTCGCGGCGGAGGGCCCAGAAGACGCCGGTGGGGTAGCGGGCCCAGCCGTGGGCGTCTTCGAGGGAGTCGATGGTCTGGGTGCCCGCTTGCAGGGAGATCAGGCGGATCGTGTCGTCCTGGCGGGGGCTGGCGGCGAGGGTGACGCCCCAGGGAACGGCGAAGGGGAGGACGAGGCCGTCGTTGTAGTCGGTGTGTTCGCCGATCAGGTTGACCCGGCCTGGGGCGTACCAGATGCCTTCTGGGGACTTGTCGTACGCTTCCGAAAAAGCATCAAGAACGCGCATAAGCGAACACTCCTCAACAACGGGCTCACCGTAGGGTAGCGAGTCTTGGGGGATATGCCAGCCTTGGGGGGTGGGTGAGGTGGTGTCGCCGGTCGTTCCGCTGGAGGACGATCGGGTGCATGGAGTACGGGTGCTGCTCAAGCGCGATGACTTGATATGGGGCGAAATTTCGGGAAATAAGTGGAGGAAGTTGAAGTACAACGTCGGGGCGTTGGAGCCGGTGCTGACGTTTGGCGGGGCGTACTCGAACCACATTCGGGCGGTGGCGGCCGCGGGGGAGAGGTATGGGTTCGCGACCGTTGGGGTGATCCGGGGGGAGGAGCGGCTGCCGTTGAATCCGGTGCTCGCGTACGCGGCGGGGCGCGGGATGCGGCTCAGGTACCTGGATCGTTCGACATATCGGCTTAAGCGCACCCCTGAGGTTCTTGATTGGTTGCGCGGCGAGTATCCGGGTTACCGGATCCTCCCCGAGGGCGGTTCCAACCCGGCGGCCGTCCGCGGATGTATGGAACTACCAGGCGAAATTTCGTCCGATACCCCTTTTGACGTGATCTGTTGCCCGGTCGGCACCGGCGGCACCCTCGCCGGAATCGCCGCCGGACTCTCCCCCGGCCAGCGAGCCATCGGCTTCTCCGCGTTACGCGGCGGCACCTTCCTCACCGACGAGATCACCCGCCTCCAACACGAAACCCTCGGCCACGCGACAACAAACTGGCACCTCGAAACCACATACCATTTCGGCGGCTACGCCCGTACAACCCCAGAACTGTCCACGTTCATCGAAGACTTCGACAATCGTCACGGCATCCGCCTCGACCGCATCTACGTAGCCAAGATGATGTACGGAATCCTCGACCTGATCGCCTCCGGGAGCATCCCCCCGGGGACAACCGTGGTCGCGGTCATCACCGGCGGCGAAACATGAGCCAGATCAAAGCACTGCTGCTCACCGGTGGCCTGGCAAGCGCCAAGACCGCCGTAGCCATGAGATCCTCCACGAGACCGACGTTCCTACGCCGTGATCGATCTCGACTGGTGCTGTCGCTGGTCGGCTAGGCGTCAGCGCTCCGCCGCGTGCTGCGTCGACGTCTGGGGCGGTGGTCCGCTCGCGGGCCGAGCCGGGGCCAGGCTCGTGGATCGATCTCGGCGAGCTTCCACAGCGCCGGCAGCGCGGCCGCGAGTGCGACTCGTTCGTCCTCCGGCAGTGCGGCTACGCGAATGGCGAGCCACTCGTTCCTGAGGCGCTGGCTTCCGGCGAGGGCGTCGCGGCCCGCGTCGGTGATGCTCACCAGGACCTGTCGCAGGTCCTCGGTCCCATTGTGCTTGCGGACGAGGCCGGCCTTGGCCAACCTGCCGACGATCTCTGTCATCGTCGAGACAGCACGGCCGTCCGCCGCCGCGAGCTCGGTGATCGGCAAGGCGTCCGTACTGGTGAGCTGACTCAGAACCAGGCTTTGCGGAGCGGTGAGCGGGGTTCCGGCGTTCGTCTCGCGCAGCCTGCTTCCGATCAACGTCAGTGGAATCCTGGCCACGGATCCGATCTCCTCGGCGGTGAGCGCGGCCGGATTACGCTCAAGGACTGCCGCGATCACCGTTCCGCTGTCGTCGCCGTTTTGCGGACTCATTACTTCAGTCTATTCACGCGGCGTCGACCGCGGCTACGTGGAACACCCCCTCGGGGACCATCTCGCGGTCCGAGGACCCGGCCCGTGTCGGGCCCTCGTTGACCGTGCCGCCACCCCTGTGCCCGACAGATTGGCTGGTCCGCCCACTCTTGACATTTGGTTCGGGGCACGTAACAGTTGCACATGGTTCGGGTACCGAAGCACATCGGCGCCGACGCCGCAGGCCTGGCGGTCAACACGATTCGCCGGTGAATGGGGCCATCAAGTTCCCACGCCACGATCAGTCAGTCTCGGGGGATTTGGCGCTCTTGGAGAAAAACAGTGAAGACGCTTCAGCACAATGGATTTACGCGCGCGGGCGGCGCATTCGCGGCGATGATGGCAGCACTGGTGGTCGCCGGTGCATGCTCGGCAGCCCCCGAGGCCGACAGCAGTACGGCGGTCACCGTAGGCATCAGCGGCGCGGTGAGCGACGCGCCGTTCTATCTGGCTGACGCGCTCGGCTACTTCAAGCAAGAAAACCTGGATGTCGAACTCAAGAACTTCGCCTCGTCCAGCGACATGATCGCGCCGCTGGGCACCGGCGACCTTCAGGTCGGGGCCTCGGGGCCGACAGCGGCGCTGTACAACGCCATCGAGCGGGGCGTCAAGGTCAGAATCGTCGCCGACAAAGGCAGAGTTCTTCCCAAAACCAGCTTCGAGGCGATCCTCGTCGATAAGCGACTGTTCGACAGTGGCACGGTCAAATCGATGAAGGACCTGAAAGGAAAAGTCGTCGCGGATTACGCGGAGAGTTCGACGACGTCCGCGTTCCTCAATGCCGGCCTCGAGGGTGCGGGTCTCACGCTCAAGGACATCAAACGGACCTACCTCACGGGTTCCCAGCACCTCGCGGCCCTGCAGAACGGCAGCGTGGTGGCCAGCGTGACACCGGAGCCGTTCGCCACCGCCGCGGTGGACAGCGGTTTCGCGGTCCGGCTCCCCGAGTCGGACACGATCTATCCCGACCAGCAGACCAGCGTGGTCCTGTTCGGGGAACGTTTCGGACAGGAGTCCGCGGCCCAGCGCTTCATGAAGGCGTACCTGCAGGGAGCACGCGCCTTCAACGACGCGATCGGGGCGGACGGCAAGCTGACCGGCCCCAAGGCGGACGAGGTGATCCGGATCTTGTCGGAGCGGGCGTCGACCCCGGCGGAGACGCTGCGCAAGATCGTCGTGAACGGCGTGAGCCCCGACGGTGAGCTCAACATGTCGAGCCTGCAGCGAGACCTGGACTTCTTCAAAGCGGGCGGTTGGCTGACGAACCCGTCGATGACGCTGCAGGACTCGGTCAATCCTTCCTTCGCTCAGCGCGCCGCCCAGGAGCTTGGCCCCTACCAGGGCTGACCTCCGGCATAGCGCCCACGACGACTCGATTCTCCCGGTTTATCCGGTTGAGGAGGTATTAGGTAGTGCGCAGATCCCTCTTCGAGCAGGACCACGAGGACTTCCGCGGTCTGGTTCATTCCTTCCTCGAAAAGGAGTTCGCCCCCAACGCCGCGGCCTGGACGGCCGCCGGGCTCATCCCGAAGAACGCCTATCGCCGCGCCGGCGAGCAGGGGCTGCTCGGCACGGCCGTCCCGGTCGAGCACGGCGGCGGAGGCGTCGACGACATCCGTTTCCCCTACGTCCTCATGGAGGAGGCCGCGAAGCTGGGCGCCCCCCTCGGGGGCATCCCGGTGCACCTGTTCGTGACGACCCCCTACTACCTGTCACTCTGTACGCCGGAGCAGGCGGCACGCTGGCTGCCGGGAATCGCCTCGGGCGCGCTGATGACATCCATCGCCATGTCCGAACCAGGCACCGGTTCAGATCTCGCCGGAATCCAGACCACGGCCGTGCGCGACGGTGACCACTACATCCTCAACGGCGCGAAGACCTTCATCACCGGCGGGATCAACGCCGATCTCGTGATCGTCGTCGCCCGGACGTCGGCGGATCCGGAAAATCGCCGGCACGGGCTGACCCTGCTCGTCGTCGAGGACGCGATGCCGGGCTTCACCCGCGGCCGCAAACTGGAGAAGCTCGGGTTCCGCGCGACGGACACCGCCGAACTCTTCTTCGACGAGGTCCGCGTTCCGGTGGCCAATCGGCTGGGCGAGGAAGGGCGGGCGTTCGAGTACCTCACCTCGAACCTCGGGGTCGAACGACTGCAGATCGCGGTCGCCGCCGTGACCCAGGCCCGGGCCGCCATCGACACCACGATCGAGTACGTGCGCAATCGCGAGGTCTTCGGCGGGAAGCTGTCGCGGTTCCAGAACACCAAGTTCGTCCTCGCGGAATGTGAGACCGAGTTCGAAGCCGCGCAGGTGCTGCTCGATCGCGGCATCGAAGAGCTCCTGGCCGGACGGCTGGACGCCGCCGACGCAGCCAAGATCAAGCTGTTCTGCACCGAGGTGCAGGGGCGCGTCGTCGATCGCTGCGTGCAACTGCACGGCGGCTACGGCTACATGCTCGAATACGACATCACCCGCCTGTACGCCGATGCCCGGGTGACCAGAATCTACGGCGGCTCCAGCGAGATCATGAAGCTGATCATCGCGAAGTCCCTCGCCCTTTGAGGAGATGACAATCATGTCGCAGGATCGACCGGCCAGGGTGGCCGTGGTCACCGGCGCGGGGCGGGGGATCGGCCGCAGCCACGCGCTCGAGCTGGCACGCCGCGGAATCGCGGTCGTGGTGAACGACGTCGGCAGGGCCGAGGACGGCCACGCACTGGCCGAGGAGGTCGTCGAGGAGATCCGCGCCTCCGGCGGCCTGGCGTCGAGCGACACCGGCGACGTGTCCGACTGGGACGCGGCCGGGCAGATCGTCGACGGAGCGATCTCGACGTTCGGGCGGCTGGACGTCGTCGTGAACAACGCGGGCAACCTGCGCGACCGGATGTTCGTCAACCTCTCGCCCGAGGATTGGGACGCCGTCATCGCCGTGCACCTGCGCGGCACCTTCTGCGTCTCCCGGCGGGCCGCCGAGCACTGGCGGGGACTGCACAAGGCGGGCCGGCCGGGGTCGTGGCGTCTGATCAACACGACCAGCGGAGCGGGGTTGTTCGGCAACATCGGACAGGCGAACTACGTCGCCGCCAAGGCCGGGATCGCCGGGCTGACCTTGGCCTTGGCCGCGGAGCTCGCCCGGTACGGCGTCACGGTCAACGCGATCGCCCCGATCGCCCGGTCCAGGATGACAGAGACGCTCTTCGCGAGCCAGATGACCGACGGCGATGACTTCGACCGCTACGACCCCCGGCACGTATCCAGGCTCGTCGCATGGCTGGCCGGCGAGACATCTCAGGATGTCACCGGCCGGGTCTTCTCGGTCACCGGCGGCCGGATGGCCCTGCTCGGCGGCTGGACGTTCGACGTCACCGTGGAGCAGGAACGGGAGTGGGAAGGCGCCGAGCTGGACGAGCTGATTCATGGGCTGCTGGAGCAGGCCCCCGAGCCGGTACCGGTGCGCGGCACGGAGAAGGCCGAGCTGAAGGTGGAACGCGCGAATGCCTGATACCCGAAGAGAACCGGTGATCGTCGGGATCGGCGAGTCCGAACTCGGCAAGGTGCCCCACCTGAGCCAGCGCCAGCACCATGCCCTCGCCGCCGCCCGGGCGCTCGACGACGCGGGCCTGACCATGGCCGACGTCGACGGATACATCTGCGCCAACGAGCGGCTTCCTGACATCGCCGAGTATCTGGGTGTTCAGTACCGCTACCTCTCCGGGGCGTGGACCGGCGGCTCGTCCTTCGAATACCACGTCCAGCACGCGGCGGCCGCCATCCGGGCCGGATACACGGACACCGTTCTCGTGACGTACGGGTCCGACCTGCTGAGCCGGTCCGGGCGCAGCCTGGGCACCGGCCCCGCCACCGCGGGCGAGCCCGCCACCTGGGGCCAGTACGAAGCCGCGTACGGCAACACCACGGTCGGCTCCTACGCATTGATCGCACAGCGGCACCAGCACGTCTACGGGACATCCCCGGCGGCGATGGCGCAGGTGGCGGTGGACATGCGGCACCACGCCGGGTCCAATCCCGACGCCATGTACCGGGACCCCATCACCGTGGACGACGTGCTGGGATCCCGGATGATCGCCGACCCGCTGCACAAGCTGGACTGCTGCGTGATCAGCGATGGCGGCGGAGCCATCGTGATGACGACCCGTGAACGGGCCGCCGACCTGCCCGCCCAGCCGATTCACATTCTCGGCACCGGCACGGCGCAGACCCACTGGAATCCCATGCAGATGCCCGACTTCACCAGTTCGGGCGCGGTGCGCGCGGCACGTGACGCCTTCGGCGAAGCCCGCCTGACCCCGGCTGACGTGGACATGGCGATGCTCTATGACAGCTTCACCATCACGGTGCTGATGCTGCTTGAGGGAATCGGCTTCTGCGCGCCCGGCGAGGCCGGCTCCTTCGTCCAAGAAGGCAACATCCGCCACGGTGGCCGGCTCCCGGTGAACACCGACGGTGGCGGGCTTTCCTCCTGCCACCCCGGCCTGCGGGGGATCTTCCTGCTGACCGAGGCCGTGCGACAGCTCCGCGGGAAGGCCCGGCTCCAGGTGCCGGACTGCTCGGTGGCGCTGGCCGCCGGGTCGGGCGGCTGGCTGTCCTGTATCGGAGTCACACTGCTCGGAAGGGAACCCATCCGATGATCGACGTCGTCGACGCGATCGGCTCAGGCCTGCCCGTGCCCGAGGTCGACGCGGTATCGCGACCGTTCTTCGAGGCCCTGGACCGCGGCGAGTTCGTACTGCAGCGCTTCCCGGACGGCCGCTGGCAGCACTATCCGCGGCCGCCCGAGCTGTACCCGGTCGATGGGCGGCCGGACTTCCAGGCGGCGTCCGGCCACGGTGAGGTGCACACTTTCACGATCATCCGGCAGTCCGGTGTGCCGTACCACAAGGCACGACTGCCGTACGTCGTCGCGATCATCGAGACCGCTGAAGGGGTCCGCTTGATGGGCAACGTCACGGATGTGCCGGTCGACGATGTGACCATCGGCATGCCGGTGCAGGTCTACGGCGTGCGTGTCGCGGAAGGTCTGGCCCTGCCGTTCTGGAGGCGTCGTGGCTGAGGTCGTGGCCGAGGGAGTCCGGCCTGGGCTGGCGGCCCTGCTGAACCCCGCGTCGGTCCTGCTGGTCGGGGTGAGCAGGCCGGGCGCGGGAAAGAGCAGGGTCGGCGGATACGCGGTGCTGCAGAACCTGCGCCGAGGAGGGTTCACCGGGCGGATCTCGCTTGTGCACCCCGCCGGTGAGCCTATTGACGGGATGCCGGTGGTACCCACGATCGGCGAGCTGCCCGAGCCGCACGACCTGGCGGTGATCTCGCTGCCCGCTGCCCGGGTCAGCGGCACGGTGGCGGAATGCGCCGCCGCCGGCATCCGCGCCTTCGTCATCCTGAGTTCCGGATTCGGCGAAACCGGCACCGTCGAAGGCCGGCGACACGAAGCCGAGTTGCGTGAGCTCGCCGCGGCCCACGGCCTGACGATCTGCGGGCCGAACAGCCTCGGGATGGTGAACCTCGGAAGCGGGGCCTGGGTGGGGAACTTCGCCTCGCTCGAGTCCGCGGACCTCGTTCCGGGCGGGCTCGCCCTGGTCAGCCAGAGCGGTGCCATCGCCGGCAGCCTGGCCGCGCGGGCGGCGGACCGGGGGGTCGGACTGTCGCATATCATCTCGACCGGAAATGAGACGGTCACGACCGCCGCGGATGTGGTCTCGGCCCTCGTGCACGACGACGCCGTACGCGTCATCTCGCTCTATCTCGAAGGCGCCCACGACGGGCGGGCCCTGGTCGAGGCGTGCCGGGCGGCGCGCGAAGCCGGCAAGCCGGTCGTCGTCTACAAGGTCGGCGAGACCGACGTGGGGGCCAGGGCGGCCATGAGCCACACCGCGAAGCTGGCCGGCTTGCCCGCGCTCTACCGCGGCGCTCTGGAGCAGGCCGGCGCGGTGCAGGCGGTTTCCCTGGACGACCTGATCGAGACGCCGATCGCTTTCCTGTCCTGGCCGGGTCCGATCGAGACGCCGGTGCGCCGGGTGTGCGTGATCAGCATCTCGGGTGGACTCGGTGCGGTGACAGCGGACGCCTTGGTGAAGGCTGGTCTCGACGTCCCCCTGCTCGCGGAGTCGACGCAGGAGGGCCTGCGGGCGCTGGAACTGCCGCTCGGCGCGATGACGAACCCGGTGGACACCGCGGGCGCGACCCAACGCCGCCAGGACGTGTTCGAGCAGGTCGCCAAGGTCGTCGCCGCCGACCCTTCGGTCGACGCCATCGTCGTCCCCCTCGCGTCCCGGTTCCGGGCCGCCGCCGAGACCACGACGGACGACCTGCTCGCCGCCGCGTCCGCCGCCGGCATCCCGCTCCTGGTCGCGTGGTACAGCGGTTCGGACAACGCGGAGTTCGTCGGCCGGCTCCGTGCGGCGGGGACCGTTCCGTGCTTCGACAGCATCGATTCCTGCGTGCGGGCGCTGCACGGATGGAACCGGGTCGCCCAACCGCCTCCCCGTCCTGAGACCGGCGCCGGATCCACCGGCCGGGTCGAACTCGACACGGCGCTGACCGGTGTGCTGGACGAGGCGGACTCCAAGGCCCTCCTCGCGGAGCACGGCCTGCCGCTGCCACGTGAGGGCCGGGCCCGAACGCCCGGGGAGGCCCGCCGGGTGGCCGAAGAGATCGGCTACCCGGTCGCGGTCAAGATCGTCTCCGCGGACGTGCCGCACAAGGCGGCCGCCGGCGGCGTCCGGCTCGGTGTGGCCGGACCGGACGAGCTCGACCGTGCGTTCCGCGAAATCCTCGAATCTGTACGGACTGCCGTCCCCGGCGCCGACCTCGACGGGGTCCTGGTGTCCGAAATGGTGGCACCGGAGCGCGAGCTGCTCGTCGGCGTCCACGGGGACGACACCTTCGGGCTCGTCCTGGCGCTCGGAACCGGCGGCTCGCGTGTCGAAGAGCTCGCCGACGTCCGGTTCCGGCTCCTGCCACTCGGCCGGGCCGAGATCGACGCGCTCTGCCGTTCGGTCCTCGGGCACGCTCAGCCGCAGGTGGTACGTGACGTCGCCGAGGTCGTCGCCAGCGTGGCGGCCTTCGCCTGGGGCGCGCGCGAACGGCTGCGGGAACTCGACGTCAACCCCTTGGTCGTCACCACCTCCGGGGCTGTCCGCGCATTGGACGCGGTCGTGCGCCTCGACCCGGAGAGAAAGGAATCAGGATGAGCGCGGATGGCACGGTCCCGAAGCCGATCGTCGCGAAAGGCGTCCAGGGGGCGCTGGATCTCGCCGGCAGGGACCTCGGCTGGTCGGAGTGGATGCTGGTGGACCAGGACCGCGTCGACCGGTTCGCCGAGGCGACCGGTGACCATCAGTGGATCCACGTCGACCCGCAGCGGGCCGCGAACGGCCCGTACGGCGGCACCATCGCCCACGGTTACCTGACCCTGTCCCTCATGCCGATCTTCATGGGCCGGCTCCTCGCGTTCGAGGGCTTCTCGATGGGGGTCAACTACGGCACCGAGAAGGTGCGGTTCCCGGCGCCGGTACGCGTCGGCAGCCGGGTCCGAGGTGGCGCGGTGGTCGGCACGGTGAAGGAGGTGCCGGGCGGCGTCCACCTGGAGACGACCCTCACCGTGCAGGTCGAGGACGAACCCAAGCCCGCCTGCGTCGCCGTCCTCCTGTCCCGGCGTTATGTCTGACCCGCTCGTGGTCACATGTCCCTGCCGCCGGTGACCTCGAGCACCGCGCCGGTGATGAACGAGGAGAGATCGGAAGCCAGGAAGAGCACGGCGTTCGCCAGTTCCCTGGGCTCGCCGGCCCTCCCGAGCGGGGTCTCGTCGACGCGCTTCCGCCACGCTTCCGGCGACATGGCGGCCGCCCCCGGGGTGCGGAAGAGGCCGGGCCGCACGGCGTTCACCCGGATTCCGAAGGGAGCCCACTCCTTCGCCGCGGATTTCGTCAGGCCGATGATCCCGGCCTTGGCGGCGGCGTAGTGCGCCTGGGCGACGCCGCCGGTCTTGGCGACGATCGAGGAGATGTTGACGATCGCGCCCCTCCGCTGTTCCCGGAAAGGCCCGGCGACCTCGCGCATCATCAGCCAGGCTCCCCTGAGATGGACGTCCAGGACGCTGTCCCACTGGTCCGGCGTCATCTTCCGGAGGGCGCCGTGCGCGGCGAACTCCTCGGCGATCGCCTGGCCCAGCCCCTGGGCGGCGCCCGTCACGATGACGCCGCGATGCTCGAACGACGTACCGACGGTCATGACGCCACCTCCGGACTGAGCTCGGTGGATTCCGGCGCCGCGTCGACGATGTCGATGTCGCCCGCCTTCTGCCACGTCGCCAGGAGCTCTGCCTTGCGGACCTTGCCCTGGGGGTTGGTGGGGAGGAGTTCGGTGCGGATCCACCAGCGGGTGGGGACCTGGAACCTGGCGAGATCCCCGGACACCTGGGAGCGGAGGTCCTCGGCGGTGACGGTCGCGCCGTTCCTGATCACCACCACGGCGCCGACCTGTTCGCCCAGCTCCGGGTGGGGCAGCGGAAGAGCGGCGGCTTCGACGACGGCCGGCAGGGCCACCAGCGCCTCCTCCACCCGCGCGGAGGCGATGTTCTCCCCGCCTCGGATGATGATGTCCTTGCTCCGGCCGGACAGGTAGAGGTGCCCGTCGTCGTCGAGGCGGCCGAGGTCGCCGGTGTGCAACCAGCCGTCCGCGTCGACCGGGGATTCCTCCTCGGGCAGGAATCCGCTCATCAGTCCCGGGCTGCGGGCCAGGATCTCGCCCACCCCGTCCTCGTCCGGGTTCGCGATACGGATCTGGGCGACCGGCATGAGCCTGCCGACGGAGCCGGGACGCGCGGCCAGCTCTTTCGCGGTTCCCATCGCCAGGAGCCCGCCGGTCTCGGTCATGCCGTACAGGGAGTTGGCGCCGCCGCCCTTGAGGTCGGGGAACGCCTCCCGCACCCGCTCGTTGAAGCCGGCCGGCGCGGCCGAGCCGCCGAGCCCGATGGAGCGCAGGCTGGAGGTGTCGTGGCGGGCGAAGTCCGCGTGCTCCAGCACGCGCACCACCATGGCCGGGACCGCTCCCCAGGTCTGCACCCGCTCCTGTTCGATGAGGCGGAGCACCTCTCCGGCGTCGAAACGTCCCGGCTGGTAGACGAGCCGGCCTCCGGTGAGGAGCGGGCTCATCAGCACCTGGATGCCCGCCAGGTGGAACAGGGGGACGGTCATCAGGCTCACCGTGCTGGGGTGGTCCTCGGGGAGGTCGGTGGGCAGCCGCCTGCTCCTGCCGAGGAGGTTCTGCAGGTTGTTCACGACCGAGCGCTGGGACAGCACGGTGCCCTTGGGGGTTCCGGTGCTGCCGGAGGTGAAGAGCACCAGGGCCGGGGCGTCCTCGTCGAGACAGGGCAGCGGGAACTCCGGCGCCGGCCCGCCGTCGAGCAGGGGAGTGACCTCGTCGAGGCCGGCGGACGGAACCCCGCCGGGAACCCGGTCAGCCGTCGCCTGATCGGTGATCACCAGCTGGGGTGCGATCTTCTCGATCAACGCGGACGCCTCGGGGACGCTCCACCAGGCGTTGCCCAGCACCACGACCGCGCCGAGCAGGTGACAGGCCCAGTAGCAGACGCCCAGCTCAAGCCTGTTGCGGGCCAGCAGCATCACCCGGTCGCCGGGGCCGATCCCCTGATCCCGCAGCCATGCGGCCACCCGGACGACGGTCTGCTCGTGTTCGGCGAAGGTCAGCCGGTGCCGGCTCTGGACGAGGTGGATCCGGTCCGGCCATCGGCGGCTGTCGAGCAGCAGCTCCGCCACGGACCGCCGCCGGTCCCGGTACACCGGGGACGGCCGGCCGCGGACCTCCTCGGTCACGACCTCCCGCCCCCAAACGGGCCGGCGGGGCACCCCGACGATGGGGCCCTGTGCGGTGAAGCCGGACTCGGCTGAATGCGCGCTCATCGCGAATACTCCCCGTACGCTTGTCAGTTCGAGGGCGTCGGCTCGGTGAACCAGGCGTCCCTGTTCCGGTAGGCCTGCTTGGTCCCGGCGTCACGACGCTCGCGGAAGAAGTTGAACTCGTCCTTCTCGAACGACAGGTTCGTGCCGAGGGTGTGCCCGACATAGCCGCGAGTGAACTGCTGGGTCGCGCCCAGGGAGTCGAGCGCCATCTGGTGGATCGCCTTACCGGTGATGAGCGCGTCCTTCGGGTTCCTGGCGACCCGCAGGGCCCACTCCTCGGCTGTCGGTTCCAGGTCCTCCTCGGGCACCGAGATGTTGGCCAGGCCGATCCTCGCCGCCTCGATCCCATCGAACTCCGAGCCGAACAGCATCATCTCCCTGACCTTCTTCGGGCCGTACTGCAGGAGCAGCGTGTTGAGATGCCAGGTGTTGCCGGCGAAGCCCAGGCGCTGCTCGGCGTGGCTGAACCGGGCCGTGTCGGCGCAGACGACGAGGTCCACGAGCTCCGCCAGGTAGATGCCGAAGCCCACGCAGTTCCCCTGCACCTGGGCGATGACGGGCTTCATGGCGTACTGGAAGGCCATATAGCCTTCGGCCAGGCGCCGGTCGATCTGGAGCCGGGCCCGCTGGCTCAGCCGTACGTGCCTTCCGTTCGCGTCCTTCTTGTCCAGCTGGTAGACCTTCACCACGTCGTCGTAGTCGTGCCCCACGCAGAAGGAACGGCCGCGGCCCTGGAGAATGATGACCTTCACGTCGTCGTCGTCCTCGGCCTCGTGCAGCAGGTCCGTCAGGAGTTCGGCGTCGGCGAAGGTCAGCGCGTTGCCCTTCGCCGGCCGGTTGAGAATCAACCGCGCGATGGGACCGTGCTTTTCGAGCAGGACCGGGTCGTCGTGCATCGGGGTGCCTCCAGTGGTTCTCGTGGGCGTCTCAGTCATGGGCGGATTCGGGTGCCGCGACGGTCAGCGCGTCGACGAGGCCGGCTTGGTGTTCGCGGAACACCCGCGATCCGGAGGCCCAGGGGCGGCCCGGGATGCGAAGGGCCTCGCCGCTGCTGGTGATCAGGTGGTCGAAGAAGTCGCGGTGGCGCCGCAGCTGCGCGTCGTCCAGCACCTCCTCGACGGCGCGTACCGGCGCGACCGGGACGGCGTACTCCTGGGCGAGCCGTTGTAACTCGTCCCTGGTCCTGCCGAGCAGCCACGGGCTGATCAGCTCGTCGACCTCGTCCGGGTACTCGATGGCGATCGCGTAGAGGTCCTGGTAGCGCTCCTGCCGCGACCACTCGGGGTTGCCCATCATCGCCAGGAGGCTGTCCCACTCCCGCGCGCTCCGGCAGATCATGGCGACGTAGCCGTCCTTGCAGGGGAAGAGACCGAAGGGGAAGCGGCCACCCGAGCCGGGGGCGCGGCGGCCCTCGCGGCGCAGCGGGATCCCGTAGTACGCGGCGACCGCGCCGTAGATCCGCACATAGGACGCGAGCACGTTCGTACCGGCGATCTCTATCAGCCGTCCTTCGCCCGACTCGGCCACCGCGTTGAGCGCGGCGGCGGCCGCGGCGGCGCCGTGCAGGCCGAGCTGGGTGGCTCCGATCCCGTAGGGGAGGGACAGCGGCTCACGCCGGGGATCGCCGACCATGTACATCAGACCGCTGAGGGCCTGCATGCTCATCTCTCCGGCCGCGCCCGTCCTGTCGCCGTCGTCCCAGCCGACGGCGGAGAGCCGGACGTAGCACAGTCTCGGCGCGCGCCGGTGCAGCGTGGGCCAGTCCAGGCCTCTTCGCTCGAGTTCGCCCGGCGGCAGGTCGGTGACGAACACCGACGCGTAGGGGAGGAGCTCCCGCAGCAGGATCGCGTCGCTGCCGGTCTTGCGTGTGATGACGTCCTTCCCGGCGTCCAGGTAGAGGCGGGCCGCCCTGGGCAGTTCTGCGCGGCGTGCCTCGTCCTGCACCGCGACGACGTCGCCCCCGGCGTCGGCCAGCAGCCTGCCCGCGAAGGCGGCGGCCCTGGTGCGCCCGACCTCGATCGTCAGCGTGCCGTCGAGCATCGCGCCCATCAGTGGAACACCCCTTTCTCCCGATAGCCGGCGTACGTGCCCTCCGGCAGGTACCGGCTGTAGACCTCGTCGTTGTGCTGTCCGAGGCACGGCGCGGGCCCGGACACCCGCGCCACGACGTGGTCGAGATGCCACGGCACACTCGTGACGCGCAGCTCTCCGATCAGCGGATGCGGGTGCTCGACCCGCTGGAGGAAGCCCAGCTCGGCGAAACGCGCGTCCCCGGCGACCTCGTCGGGGGTGAGGACCGGAGCGCATTCCAGGCCGCGCTCGCGCAGCCTCCGCAGCAGCGTCTCGCGGTCCGGCCGGCCGTGCGGTGTCCGCTCCTCCTCACCGGCGTCGCCCGCGGCGGCCACCCAGGAGTCCTCGCCGTCCGCCCGCAGGAGCGACCAGCGCTCTCCGGACGGACCGACGTTCCCCCGGGGCGACGGCGTGCCCAGGTCGAGTTGCCGCTCGACGAAGGCCTCCCCGATGAGGGCCACGCACGCCTCCGTCTGCGAGATGTCGACATGTTGCCCGCGGCCGGTGTTCCGCCGGCCGTAGAGGGCGGACAGGGCCAGGAAGACGCCGTTGAACGTGCAGTTCAGGTCGGCGAGCGCCAGCGCGGACGCGCCCATCACCTCGCCGTCGTCGTAGCCGATCAAGCCTTCGATGCCCGCGAGCGAGGTCATGACCGGCGCGTAGGCCCGCTGGGTCCGCAGCGGTCCGGTCTGCCCGTAGCCGCTGGCGGATACCACGACGAGCCGGGGGAACTCCGCCAGGATGTCCGCCACGGGCATGCCGAGCCGCTCCAGCCAGCCGGGGGCGAAGTTCTCGATGAACAGGTCCGCGTCGCCCAGGAGACGGCGGAGCAGGTCCTTCCCCTCCGGTGTCTTGAGGTTGAGCGTGATGCTCCGTTTGCCCGCGTTCGCCTCGTGGAGGAGCTGGAAGGCCTCGTGGGCGGGATACCCCTCCGGATCGGTGGGCCGGGGGACTCGCGCCCTGTTCACGTCCGGCTTGGCCCGGGACTCCACCTTCACGACATCGGCGCCCAGTTCCGCCAGCACTCGCCCGATGAGCGGCGCGGCCACGCCCGTCGTCACCTCGACCACCCGCAGGCCGTGCAGCCAGCCGAGTTCCTCGAAGACGCCGTTCTCCCGCCCTCGCTGCTCAGACATCGGCCGCCGCCCGCGCCGTCTCGGCATCGATCTCGTCGAGGAGGTCCTGCGAGCGCGCTATCCGGCCGCTCATTCTGGCGGGATCGGCGCTGCACAGGGCGAGCGCCGCCCGGGCCATGACGTCCGGGCTCTCGGATCGGGGATCGCCCGCACTGGTGACGCCGTGGAAGATGGTTCCCGGGGTCGGGACGACCCTGGCCGGTCCGAGGGCGTTCACGGCGATGCCGCTGTGGTAGACCTCGGCCGCGAGGCCGGTGGAGAGGCGTTCCAGGGCGGCCTTGCACATGCCGTAGACCGTGCTGGTTCCCATCGCGCCCCAGCGGCTCGGCGGTATGCGCGGATGGCGGGCGACATCCGAGGTGATGTTGCAGATCCAGCCTCGGCCGCGCGCCTTCATACCGGGCAGCACGAGCCTGCTCAGGTGCAGGGGAGCGTGGACACCGATGGCGAACATCAACTCGGCCTGCTGCGACCCGAAGTCCGCGACGGGGGTGAAGTAGGTGACGGCGGCGTTGTTCACGAGGATGTCGACCTCGCCGAACTCGCGCTCGGCCTCGCGGACCAGTCGTTCCCGCTGTTCCGGCCGCGCCAGGTCGGTCGCCACGGCGATCGCCCGGCCGCCCGCGTCATTGATGGCGGCCACGGTCTCGTCCAGCGTGCCGGCCAGCCGGCCGGGGCTCTCGCTGGTCGATCGTGCCGCGGCCACGACGGCGGCGCCCTCGGCGGCGAACACCTTGGCGATCTCCGCGCCGATGCCTCGGCTGGCCCCGGTCACGATCGCGACAGACCCGTTCAACTTTCCACTCAAAAAACTCTCCTTGGTGAACGATGGTTCGTCAGCCACCCGGTCAACGCCGCAGCACGCCCGTCCGGTCGATCACGGTCCTGAGCAACCTCAGCTCCGCCTCCGTCGGAGCCGGGGACTCGCCGACCTCGTCGTGGACGAGGAGGTCGAAACCGGTGCGCTCCCTGATCTCCGCCAAGGAGGACCAGGGGTGCACGGTCCGCACCCGCATCGAGTGGTCGTCCGCCGCGAAGTCGAATGTGCCGAGCGGGCTGATCAGCAGGCTGGGACCGCGCCCGGGCAGGCCCAGCCGCTCACGTTCCCGTCCGGTACGGCCGAAGCCGACGGCGGAGACGAAATCGACGACGGGCCGGAAGCTCCTGGTGGTGTGCTCGTGCATGACGATGAAGAACTCCCGCGCGTGCGCGGCGAGCACACTCGCGCCGATCGCACCCGGCCCGCGTACCTTCGGCTTCGCCCAGTCGCCGGCGGCGACGGTGTTGAGATTGCCGAACCGGTCCACCTGGATGCCGCCCAGGACCGCGAAGTCGAAGGTCCGGCGGCTCCAGTCGATGAGATCGACGTTGTCGGTCAGGTCCAGCAGCGCTTCCGCGTCCTCGATCAGCGCCTCGTCCGCGATCGGCTTCAGGTCGTGCGGGCGCGGATTGACCACCCCCGAAGGGCCGGACATGAACCAGAGCCCGGGAGCCGTGGTGAGCCGCGCGAGCGCGCATGCCGCCGCCGCCACCTCCGAGCGCGTCCCGAGGATGCCGACCGCCTCGTCGCTGAGCCGGCGGGCGAGCAGCACGGCGAAGAACTCCTGAGTGGACACCGCGCTGATCCCGGTCGTTCCCATCTCACCTCACCTCGGCTTCGACACGGCCGTGGACATGGCGGTCCAGATATTCGGCCCGGCCCCGTTCCGTCGTGGCCAGACGCGCGTACTCGGCCAGGTGGGCGAGGTCCGGCCCGTAGAGACCCTGGCTTCCGCACGGATGCGCCGCCCTGGCCACCGGCACCACGACGTCGACCATGAACCCGGGGATCTTCGTGAGCTTCGGGTTCCGCCGCAGCTCTTCATCGCCGACCAGGTCGTCGACGGTGGCGATCACGGTGCGGGCCGCTCGCGCGATCAGCTGGTCGAAGAACGTGGCGCCGAGGAACTGGAGGTTGCCGTACTCGTCCCCCCGCTGCGCGTGGACCAGGGCCACGTCCGGTGTCGCGGCCGGAACCGCGAAAAGCCGCTGACCCTCGTTGAAGGGGTGGTCGAAGGGCCGGTACCACTCCGGGTTGACGCTGGGCAGGTCCGTGCCGAGGTCGTGGATGAGGCCGAAGGGCAGGTCGTCGGCCGCGGCGCGCAGCGACGCCGCGAGGCCCGGCCCGTCGATCTCCGACACGTGGAGGGTGCCGTCCTGGACGGCGGCGCGGAAGGCCGGGGCGAACCCGAACTGCTCCATCGTGATGAAGGGGGTGGCGATGCGGTCGACGCACCCCGCCGCGATCAGCACGTCGGGTCCGATGGCTCCGGGGCTGCTCACCAGGTGGAGCCCACGGGTTCCGCCGCGGATGACGGCCCGCAGCACGGCCATGGGGGTGTTGTAGAAGGTCCAGCCGCCCAGCGCCACCACGCTGCCGGACTTCACCAGCGCGGCGGCCTGCTCGGGCGAGGCCACTTTCGAACGGCGCGGACTCTCAGCCATGCGCACCTTCCACCCCGTTCGCGTTTCCCCGCGGCTGCCGGTACGGCTTCGCGGCGAGGCGTGGCCAGATCTCGGGATCCAGTTCGGCGAGCTTCCACAGCGCGGGCAGGGCTGCCGCGAGCCGCTCCTGCTCGGGGCTGCTCAACGACTCCAGCCGGTCCACCAGCAGGGACGTACGCGCTTCGACAACCGTGCTGAGCCGGCGCCGGCCCTCCTCGGTGATGGCCACCCTGACCTCGCGCCGGTCCTCGGCGGCGACGGTCTTGGTGACCAGCCCGGCCTCGGCCAGCCGGCCGACGACCTCGGTCATCGAGGAGACGGCGAGCTCCTGCGACTGGGCCAGCACGGAGACGGTCAGGGCGTCCCCGGCCGAGAGCTGACTCAGGACCCGGGCCTGGGCGGGGGCCATCGGCAGGCCGGCGGTGCGCACGCGCAGCGTATGGCCGAGCGTGGTGATCGGGATGCGCAGCGCCCGCGCCGTCTCGTCGACGGTCAGTTCCTCGGGCGGGCGGGCCAGCAGTTCGCCGAACCGGTAATTATCAGGTTTCTGAATCATCGCAAATTATCTCGGGTGCCGAAGTAAGTTTCAACATGAATGGGCTCAACAATTCCAGGCGATTTCGTCAAACTATGTGTTGTGGGCGTAATGGCCGGCGATGGCCCGGCCTATGCTCAGGCGCTGGATCTCCGAACTGCCTTCGAAGATCTCCAGGACCCGCTGGTCCCGGTAGGCCCGCTCGACGGGGTGCGGCTTGGCGTAGCCCTCCGCCCCGAACACCTGCAGCGCCGTGTCCACCGCTCGGTGGGCCACCTCGCTCGCGTAGAGCTTGGCCATCGACGACAGCCGGCGATCAGGCCCGCCGTCCCCACCGCTGCGGGCGGCCTGCCAGGTCATCATGCGGGCCGCGGACAGCTCCGCGGCCACGTCCGCCAGCCGGAACGAGATGCCCTGGTTGTCGATGATCGGGCCGCCGAACGCCTCGCGCGTGACGGCCCGGTGGGCGGCGAGCCGGAAGGCCGACTCGCCGATGCCGCAGGCGAGCGCCGCCGCCAGGACCCGGCCGGTGTTGAGGGTACGCAACGCGAGAGCCAGGCCACGGTCCTGATCGCCGACCTGGCGATCCGGCGGCACCCGGCAGTCGATCTTCAGGTTGCTGGTGGTCGTCCCGCGCAGCCCCATCTTGTCCTGGTAATCGTCGATCACCAGCCGGTCGCCGTTCCGGTCGAGGAGGAAGGCGGTGAGCTTCCCGCTGGAGCCGGCCTTGGCGAACACGGTGTAGCGCGTGGCCGGACCGCCGTTGCCGACCAGCCATTTCTCGCCGCGCAGCGCCCAGCCCCCGTCCCCGCGTGCCGCGGACGTCCGGACATTCGAGGGGTCCGAGCCGGAGTGCCGCTCGGTGAGGGCGAAACCGATGGCGTGGCCGGCGGCGACGTCCGGCAGATAGGTGCGTTTCTGGTGCTCGGTGCCCGCGTAGAGAACCGGCAGGGCCCCGATCGCATAGGAGCTCCAGATCGTGCACGTCGACGCGCACACGCGCGCGATCGTCTCCGCCACGGCGCACCCCGTGGCGAGCGACGCGCCTTCGCCGCCGTACTCCCGGGGGAGCATGAGTCCCGTCAGTCTGCCTGCCTTGAGCTGTTCGACGTTGTCCCACGGATATTTCCCGGAGGCGTCGATGTCGGCGGCGCGGGCGGCGAAATGATCCACCGCCAGGCGCTCCGCCACCGCCTGCCACCGTCGCTCGTCCTCGTTCAGCTCCGGGGTCCACGTGATCCCGCCGTCCCAGGTCATTCGGACTCTCCTTCACCCTGCCGCGCCGGCGCGGTCCGCCGGATCTCCGGGACGAGCCGGGCGGCCTCGGCGGCCATCCGCGGCACCAGGTCCCGCACGGCGACCAGATCGTCGATGCCGCTGGCGACCTGGCCCAGCAGGACCAGGCCGTCCCCGACGTCGCCGTCGAGCTGCGCCCGGCGCATGGCTTCGATCTTCTCCGCGGGAGTGACCCGCTCGCCCTCTTCGCCCCGCTTCTCGATCGACGAGGAGCCCGCGTTGCGGAGCACCCGGCACGGTCCGAACACGCCGTCGAGCACGAAGTCGTCGCCCTCGCCGGCGGCCAGCACGGCTGTCGCGTAGTTGGGGTGCCAGTCGATGTTGTCGACGGTGGCCGCGAACCGGGTCCCGAGGGCGACGCCGTCGGCGCCCAGGCACAGCGCCGCCGCGAGCCCTCGCCCGTCGCGTACGCCGCCGGACAGGAGCACGGGCACGGAGACGGCGTCGGCCACGTTGGGGACCAGCACGAAGGTGTGCATGCCACTCGTCGGCGCGTGCCCGCCCATCTCCAGTCCGGAGGCGATCACGGCGTCGACTCCGGCCTCGGCCGCCTTGACCGCGTGCCGGGTCGATCCGACCTTGTGCTGGTGGATCAGCCCCTCATCGTGCAGTCGCCTGGTCAGACCCTTCGGAAACCCCGCGGAGGTGGTGAGCACGCGCAGCTGACGCGCCAGCCCGGCGTCCGCGCGACGGGCGGCCAGGACGGCGTCGATGTAGATGCGCGAGAACTTGGCGATCTCCCCGTCGCTGCCGCGGCCCACCGGCACATTGACCGCGAAGACGGCGTCGGTGAGGCTCGCGCACGTCTCGATGTGCTCGCGGAGCCGGCGGGCGCCCGCATGGAGATCGCCAGCCGTGCCCGGGACGCTGACGGTGCCGAGTCCGCCCGCGTCGCTCACCGCGGCGGCGAGCCGTGCGGTGGTGAAGGGCCCCATTCCCTCCTGGACGATGGGGTGGCGGATTCCGATCAGGTCGGTGTACCGGGTGCGGAGCGGAGCGTGGGCATTCCCGGGAGGGCCCTGCGCCTGGTTCCGAGGCATTGAGATCACCCTTCCCAGGGGCCGAAACGGGGCGTCCGCTTCTCGACGAGTGCGGCGACGCCTTCCTTGTAGTCCGGCGCCTTCATCAGCCGCCCGGTCAGCGTCTTGCTCTGCCGGACGGAGCCGGCGGGGTCGTGGTGCAGGAGGTCGGTGTACAGCTGGCGCTTGGCCGTGGTGACGGCCAGGGGTGACGCGGCGGCCAGCTGCCCGGCGTAGCGATACACGGCCTCCTGGAACTCCTCCTCCGGGTAGACGGCGTTGAAGAAGCCCATCCGGGCGAGCGAGTCGGAATCGGCGACCCGTCCCGACAGGAGGAGGTCCGCCGCGTGCGTCACCCCGATCAGCCTGGGCAGGATCCACGACAGCCCGTACTCCGACGGCAGCCCCAGCCGGGGGGATGCCACGGTGACCTTGGCGCCGGAGACGGCGAAGCGGAGGTCGCAGAAGGCCGCCAGGGCGAGGGCCACACCCGCGCACGCCCCGTTCACCGCGGCGATGACCGGAACGCGTAGCCCGTACTGCCACACCAGGTCGGCGTCGAACTCGTCCCTGACCCCGTGCCCCGGCAGTGCGGCGTCCTGCGGCAGTCCAGGGTCGTAGGACTCGGCGCCGACGTAGCCGGTGAGCGCCCTGCTGTCGGCGCCGACGGAGAAGGTGCCGCCCGAGCCGGTCACGACCACGACCCGAACCGCCGGATCGGCGTCGAGGGCGCGCATGACCGCGCGATACTCGAAATTCATCCGGGCCGTCCAGGAATTCCGCCGGTCCGGCCGGTGCAGCCACACCGTCGCCACTCCCGTGCCGGCGACGTCGTATCTCGTGACCTTGAGTTGTTCCTTCAACTGATCAAGTGAAGGGCCGTCCGTGGGCGCGGGGTTCTCCCACCCGATCTTCGACATGCCGCTCACGGCCTCGTCCAATCTTCGTTGCTCCGGAATTGACTCGACGGACGCGTTCCCGCCACGGCAGCCAGGAATGTTTGGGGACCAATATATTTCGTGACCCGAACTACAACGGAACCCGCAGCCGCGATGACTACGGTACTTCGGGTGCCGAATAATGTGTCAGTCTGCGCGAAGCCGTGGCAACTGTCAACAGATGTGTGCGGCATCTTTGCCAACCTGTAGTACTTACCACCGATGGCGTGCCCGCGGCCAGAGTCCTCACAGTCGTCCGCTGAAGACTGTTGACGCCTGCGAACCCGTATGCAAAACTCTCGACACTAAAGTGAAGTAGATACCGCAACGAGTTGAGAGTCGTCTCCGCTCACGCTACCGCCGGACAGGAACCTGCCCACTCGGCGCCCAGCCAGACGACCCGCCGCCCCTTACTTTCCGGAAATCCCGGGGTGAATGCGTCCCCCGATATTCACCTGACTACTGCGCGACTACGCCCGTATTCGATAACCCCCCAAAGGATCTCCAAAGATGAACGCATCCAAGGACATGCGTCCTTCTCAGCGGCGCCGACGCTTACTCGCCGGCTGCCTCGTGCTCGCCGCGCTCGCCGTCGGCTGCGGGAACGACGGCTCCAACAGCGGCGCCGGGGACGGGCAGAAGGTCGTCACTGTGGGGGTGACCGGATCCCTCAGCGACGCGCCGTTCCTGATCGCGCAGGCCAAGGGCTACTTCGCGCAGCAAGGCCTGAAGGTGGAGATCAAGAACTTCAAGAGCGCCAGCGACATGATCGCGCCCCTCGGGGCGGGACAGCTCGATGTCGGCGCCGGTTCACCATCGGCCGGTCTCTACAACGCCATAGCCAGCGGCGTGAAGGTCCGCATGGTGGCCGACAAGTCGTACGCCATTCCCGGGAACAGCTACTCCGCGCTCCTGGTCCGCAAGGACCTGGTGGACAGCGGCAAGTTCAGGAGCTTCAGCGATCTGAAGGGCATGACCATCGCCGGCTACGGCGAGGGCGGCACCCCGGAGGTCTGGTTCGACCGCATGCTGCGGCAGGGCGGCCTGACGCAGCAGGACATCACGTGGAGTTACATGAGCGGCTCCGATCAGGTCGTGGCGCTGCAGAACGGGTCGGTTGACGCGTCCACGACGACCGAACCGCAGGTGACCCAGGCGGTGGAGAGCGGCGCGGCCGTGCGGTTCGCCGGCTCGGACTCGGTCTACCCCAAGCAGGAGATCGGCGTGGTCCTGTACGGCGGTGACTTCATCGACCAGCGGGCCGACGCGGCGACCGCCTTCATGAAGGGGTGGATCCAGGGGGTTCGGCTGTACAACGACGCCCTTGAGGACGCGCGGCTGAAAGGCCCCAAGGGCGACGAGGTCATCTCGATCATGACCAAGATGACCAAGAACGACGAGAAGACCCTCAGGACGGCGATCTCCCAGGGGATCGACTCCAACGGGGAGATGAACATCGAGAGCCTGGAGAACGACCTGGCGTACTACCAGGAACGCGGCTACATCACCAAGGACGTCACGGTCACGCAGTCCGTCGACGACACCTTCGCCAAGGCCGCCGTCCAGGAACTGGGCCGCGTCACGAACCCGCTGGGCTGACGGGAGGACATCGCCATGGAGACGAACAACGCCCCGCCGGTCGGCGGCTCGGGCATCGTGCTCAGGAACCTCGTGAAGGAGTTTCAGAGCAAGGGAGAGACGATCACCGCGGTGGACGACGTCAGCCTTGAGGTGCCCGCCGGGACCTTCTTCACGATCGTGGGTCCGAGCGGGTGCGGGAAGACGACGCTCCTGCGCATGCTGGCCGGACTGGAGACCACCACCTCCGGGGAGATCTCGATGGGCCCTGGGCCCCGAGCCGCTGTCAGGAGTTCGATGGTGTTCCAAGGTGACTCGATCTTCCCGTGGATGACGGTCTGGGACAACGCCGCTTACGGCTTGAAGATGCGCAAGCAGCCCAAGGAGCTCATCCGCGAGCGTGTCGGACACTATTTGGACAAGACGGGTCTAGCGGCCTTCGCTCAGGCCTATCCGTACCAGCTGTCGGGCGGGATGCGGCAGCGCGTCTCCATCGCGCGCGCCTTCGCCAACGATCCCGACGTGTTCCTGATGGACGAGCCCTTCTCGGCGCTGGACGAGCAGAACAAGACGATCCTCCAGGACGAGCTGCTGCGGGTCTGGGAGGAGAGCCGCAAGACGGTGGTGTTCATCACGCACAGCGTCGACGAGGCCGTCACCCTCGGGGACAAGGTGATGGTCATGACGGCCCGGCCGGGGCGCGTGAAGAAGATCATCGACGTTCCCTTCGAGCGGCCGCGGCGGGTCATCGACCTGCGCCGGCAGGCCGCCTACGGCGAGCTCATCTATGAGATCTGGGATTCCCTGAAAGACGAAGTGGCCGGAGCAGCCCTGTGAAAACCTTCACCAAGGAAGCGGTTTCGGCCGGCGAGACGGCCGCGGCCGGGCCGGAGACGCCGCGGCGCGGCCGCCGCAGGACGCCGGGGCGTTTCAAGGACGCCCCCCAACGCCTGATCTCCATCGCGGCGCCCATCGGGCTTCTGCTCCTCTGGGAGCTGGTGTCCCGGGTCGGGCTGCTCGACACCCGGTTCTTCCCCCCGCCGTCGCAGATCGCGCGCCAGTTCATGGAGATGGCCGGCTCGGGAGAACTGGTGCAGCACACCTGGGTCAGCATCCGCAGGCTCGCCCTCGGCTTCCTGGTGGGCGGTGTGCCGGCGGTCGTCCTGGGTCTGGTGATGGGGCTGTACCGGTGGCCCCGGCTCATCATCGAACCACTGATCGCGGCCACCTACCCGATCCCGAAGAGCGCGATCTTCCCGCTGTTCCTGATCATCTTCGGCCTGGGAGAGGCGTCGAAGATCGCCGTCGTGGCCGTCGGGGTGTTCTTCCCCATGGTGATCAACACCGCCGCCGGGGTGCTGGAGATCCAGCCGATTTACCACGACGTCGGGCGCAACTTCGAGGCCGGTCGGCTCCAGACCTTCCGTACCATCGCCCTGCCGGGCGCCATGCCGCTGATTCTGACCGGCGTCAAGCTCGCGGTGGGGATGGCGCTCATGCTGATCGTGGTCGCCGAGATGCTCGGCGGCAGCGACGGTCTCGGGTTCCTGATCTGGAACGCCTGGGCGACCTTCCGCGTCGAGACCATGTACGTCGCGCTGATCGTCATCTCGGCTCTCGGTGTGATCCTCTCGTTGGCGCTCAACGAGATGGAGCGCTTCCTGGCACCCTGGCGGGTCCGCCGCTGACAGAATTTGCTACTTATCCCTTCCGGCACGCAACTAGAGTGTGGCAAATTGTGGTGGTGTACGCATGCCTAGGCAAGGAACTGTCATGACCGGCACGACCACCGTTCTGCCCAGCCACTGCGGGGTTATCGGCGGCGGGCGGATGGGCGCCGGCATCGCCCACGCCCTACTACTCGCCAGCCGTCGCGTCACGCTGGTGGAGCGCGATGAGCAGGCGGTGGAGGCCGCGCGCGAACGGGTGGCCCGGGCCTTCGAG
This sequence comes from Acrocarpospora sp. B8E8, assembly GCF_039871605.1. Lineage (NCBI taxonomy): Bacteria > Bacillati > Actinomycetota > Actinomycetes > Streptosporangiales > Streptosporangiaceae > Acrocarpospora > Acrocarpospora sp. B8E8. The sequence goes on from NZ_JBDPLV010000030.1 coordinate 86,914, forward strand.
GCCAGTGTGAAGCGCGGCGTCATCGGCGACGCCGCCCAGCCCATGTCCCGCCTCACCACCGTCACCGGCCCCGCCGGGCTGGCCGAAGCCGGGCTGGTGATCGAGGCGGTGCCCGAGGACCTCGATCTCAAGCTCGCCACCCTGCGCGCCGTCGAGGACGCGGTGAAACCCGACGCCGTGATCGCGTCCAACACCAGCAGTATCTCCCTCGACACGCTCGCCGAGGCGCTGGCCCGGCCCGAGCGCCTCCTCGGGCTGCACTTCTTCAACCCCGTCCCGGCGAGCAGGCTGGTCGAAGTGGTGATCGCGGCGGCCACCGATCCGGCGCTGCGGGACCGGGCCGTGGCGTGGGTGACGGAGATCGGCAAGACCGCAGTGGTCGTGCGGAACGCGCCGGGCTTCGCCAGCAGCAGGCTCGGCGTCGCCCTCGGGCTGGAGGCGATCCGGATGGTCGAGGCGGGCGTCGCCTCCGCCGAGGACATCGACGCCGCGATGACGCTGGGCTACGGCTATCCGACCGGGCCGCTGCGGCTCACCGACCTGGTGGGCCTGGACGTGCGGCTGGGCATCGCCCGCTACCTCGAACGCGAGCTGGGCACCCGGTTCGCCCCGCCGGACCTGCTCGTCCGGCTCGTCGAGCAGGGGCACCTGGGACGCAAGACCGGCAAGGGTTTCTACGAGTGGAGCGAGTCATGAGCACGGAGACGCTGCCGAGCTATCTGGAGGGCGCCTGGCGGCGCGGCGGCGGCGCGGGGACCCCGGTCGCCGACGCGGTCACCGGCGCGACCGTCACCCACGTCAGCAGCGAGGGCCTCGACCTCGCCGCCGCCGTGGCGTACGCGCGGGGGACCGGCCTGGCCGCGCTCGGCGAGCTGACCTTCCACCAGCGGGCCGAGGCGCTCAAGGCGGCCGCCCTCGCGCTCCGCGAGCGCAGGCAGGAGCTGTACGACCTGTCGGCGCGGGCCGGGGCGACGCGGAGCGACGCCCAGGTGGACGTGGACGGCGGCATCGGCACAGCGGTGGTCTACGCGCGACTCGGCCGCGAGGGCCTGCCCGACCACACGCTGATCGCCGAGGACGACCCAGTGCCGCTGGGCAAGGCGGGCACGTTCGCCGGCCGGCACGTCCTCACCACCCCGCGCGGGATCTCCCTCCAGATCAACGCGTTCAACTTCCCGGTCTGGGGCCTGCTGGAGAAGCTCGCGCCCGCGCTGCTGGCCGGGCTGCCGACCATCGTCAAACCGGCCACCCCCACGGCCTACATCGCGGCGCACGCCGTGCGGATCGTCGAGGAATCCGGGACTCTGCCGCCGGGAACGCTCCAGCTCGTCAGCGGGAGCATTCCCGGGCTTTTCGACCTGCTCGGCGGCCAGGACCACATCGGGTTCACCGGCTCGGCGGCCACGGCCGCCCGGCTGCGGTCCGACCCGGCGGTCACCCGCCGCTCGGCGCGCTTCAACGCCGAGGCCGACTCGCTCAACTGCTCCGTCCTCGGCCCGGACGCCCTGCCGGGGCAGCCGGAGTTCGAGCTGTTCGCCGACGCCCTGGTCACCGAGATGACGGTCAAGGCGGGGCAGAAGTGCACCGCGATCCGGCGGGCGTTCGTGCCGGCGAACCTTCTCGGCGCGGTGTCGGAGGCGGTCGAGGCCCGGCTCGCGAAGGTCGTCGTGGGCGCGCCGGGCGCGGACGGCGTGACCATGGGGGCGCTCGTCGGCCTCGCCCAGCGTGCCGACGTCCGGGCGGCGGTGGCGCGGCTCGCCTCGGCCGGCACGATCGTGTACGGCGACCCGCACCAGGTCGAGGTGGCGGGGGCCGACGGCGAGCGCGGCGCGTTCCTGTCGCCGTTGCTGCTGCGCGTGGACGACGTGGCCCGCCCGGAGCCGCACGAGGTGGAGGCGTTCGGGCCGGTGAGCACGCTCCTGCCGTACCACGGGGTCACGGACCTGCTTGACCTGGTGGCCCGCGGCGAGGGGTCCCTCGCCGGATCGGTCGTCTCCCGCGACGGGGACTTCGTCCGCGAGGTCGTGCTGGGGGCGGCCGCCCACCACGGCCGCATCCTCGTGCTGGACCGCGACAGCGCGGCGGAGTCCACCGGGCACGGAACCCCGATGCCCCAGCTCGTCCACGGCGGCCCCGGCCGCGCGGGCGGCGGCGAGGAGGAGGGCGGCCTGCGCGCCGTCCACGCCCACCTGCGGCGCACCGCCGTACAGGGCGGGCCCGCGGTGCTCGACGCGATCACGGCTGGAGCCGACGAGTGACCGGCAGTTTCGAACGTACTCAGACAGGAGAAGCGATGAACATCGACTCTCGTACCGGCGCCGCCCCCTTGCCCACCGGGCCGGTCAGCCGGGTCGACTACAGCGAGCGCATCCCCAACAACGTCGACCTCGCGGGCGACCGCCGGCTCCAGCGCGCGCTGGAGGGGTGGCAGCCGAAGTTCCTCGACTGGTGGAAGCAGCTCGGCCCGGCCCTGCCGACCCGGGACGTCTACCTGCGGACGGCGGTCGCCGTGGGGCGCGACGGCTGGGCGCACTTCGACCACGTCCCGATGGACGAGTACCGCTGGGGCATCTTCCTGGCCGAGCGGGACCCCGACCGCAAGGTCAACTTCGGCAAGCACAAGGGCGAGCCGGCCTGGCAGGAGGTGCCGGGCGAGCATCGCGCCGACCTGATGCGGCTGATCGTCGTCCAGGGCGACACCGAACCCGCCTCGGTCGAGCAGCAGCGCGTCCTCGGCAACACCGCGCCGAGCATCTACGACCTGCGCAACCTGTTCCAGGTCAACGTGGAGGAGGGCCGCCACCTGTGGGCGATGGTCTACCTCCTGCACGCCTACTTCGGCCGGGAGGGCCGGGAGGAGGCCGAGCAGCTGCTCAAGCGCAACTCCGGCGATCTCGACGCGCCGCGCATCCTGGGCGCGTTCAACGAGGAGACGACCGACTGGCTCCAGTTCTTCATGTTCACCTACTTCACCGACCGGGACGGCAAGTACCAGCTCGGCACGCTCAAGGAGTCGGCCTTCGATCCGCTCGCGCGTACCTGCGAGTTCATGCTGAAGGAGGAGGCCCACCACATGTTCGTGGGCACCACCGGGGTGCAGCGGGTCCTGGAGCGCACCGCCGAGCTCATGAAAGAGCACGACACGGCCGACGTCTTCCCGCACGGGGGCATCCCGCTGGAGGTGATCCAGAGGTACCTGAACTTCCAGTTCTCGGTCTCGATGGATCTGTTCGGCTCCGAGCAGTCGACCAACGCCGGCAACTACTACACCTCCGGTCTCAAGGGCCGCTGGATGGAGACCCGGCGCAAGGACGACCACGTCCTCCTGGAGGCCACCCGCGAGCTGCGCTACGTCGAGGACGGCCAGATCAGGACCAGGACGGTGCCGATGCTGAGCGCGCTCAACCTCGACCTGCGCGACGAGTACGTCGCCGACTGCGCCAACGGGGTGCGCCGCTGGAACCAGGCGCTGGAAGACGCCGGGCTCAGCGAGCGGCTGTACCTCCCGCACGAGGGCTTCAACCGCAAGGTCGGCGGCTACGCCGGCCACCATGTGACGCCGCAGGGCGAGGTCGTCGACCAGGCCGCCTGGCAGGCGCGGAGCCATGAGTGGCTGCCAGGCGCCGAGGACCGCGCGAAGGTCGCCGAGCTGATGGTCCCCGAGTACGAGTACGGCGAGTTCGCCGGCTGGATCGCCCCGCCGAAGACCGGCATCAACGACCAGCCGGTCGAGTTCGACTATGTGCACCTGGCCGACGAGGGACTGCTCTGACCCGCGGCCCGGCGCCTGGCCCTCCGGTTCCCGGGATGGGTCAGGTCCGGGCCGCCGCGTCCTCGTCCATCCGGTCCCACTGCTCCTGGGCCCGCCGGTGCCACCGGTTGTGCAGGTCGTGGAAGACCGCCGCCGCCCGGGGGCCCGGCCAGTCGTGATCCAGCAGCTCGGGCGGCAGGTCGGGGTCGAGGAACGGGAAGCGCCGCCACTCCTGGATGAGCTGCACCTGGTTGACGAACGCCTCCCGGTCGGCGAGCACCTTCGTACCCTCGAAGCGTTCGATGAAGGCTATATACCGCCGTTCCACGTCGTCGAGGTCCCACGCGGCCGTGATCAGCTTGGCGGTGTCGCCGACCCCGGCCGACGGCCCCGTCCAGGCGTACGCGCGGTCGTGGAGGTCAAGCTCGGCGATGACGTCGCGCACGGCGGCCTCCTTCGAGGCGTCGGGCACCACCCACAGACCGGGGGCGGGGGAGCCGAGACCGAGCCAGGTGAGCCGGGTGCGCAGCCGGTGGCGCAGCTGACGCTGCGTCTCCGGCACGCCGACGGTGAGCACGAGCCAGCGGCCGTCCCAGCCGTGCGGCTTGCGCATGAAGCCGTAGATGCGGTCGGTGCCCTCCCGCAGCAGCCGGTCCCCGGCCGGTGTCAGGTTCCAGCGCACCCGCCGTCCGTGCCGGGTCGAGGCCAGCAGATCCTCGGCGGCGGTGCGGGCCAGGGACTGCCGCGCGGACTTCTCCTCGATGCCGAGGGCGCCGAGCGCGTCGACCAGTGTGCCCGTCCAGACCCGGCCGCCACGCGGGAGCACGAACTCCCCGAGGACCGTCAGCAGGATCGAGCGCGCGCTGGCGGATGCCTTCTCACGCTGGCCTTCGGCCGGCTCGGCCACCTGGCCGGAGGTCGTGCGCGCATCGCGCGGGGCCAAGTCTGCACTCCTGTCGCTCGACACGGTGGTGACGCGCATTCTGCCAGCCCGGGGGCACCGGCGCGTAACGTACGCGATCCCCAGGCCTCGTCGCTGCCCGAACATTCAGTAAATGCTACAAGAACTTGACGTACCATCGAATACACGTCGAATATTGGTAGGGCAAAGCCCTGATTAACCACGTACGGAGCCCGCATTGACTGTCACTGAGAGTGCTGAGACTTCGCCGAGCACGGGCGCCCCGGTTGTCCGCTTCGCGACCTCCCCGGACCGGTACCGGCACTGGACGCTCGACCTGGACGGGGAGGTGGCCACCGTCACGCTGCGCGTCGCCGAGCACGGCGGCCTGGTCCCCGGCTACGAGCTCAAGATGAACTCCTACGACCTCGGCGTCGACATCGAGCTGTACGACCTCGTCCAGCGGCTCCGGTTCGAGCACCCCGGGGTCAGGGCGGTCGTGGTGACCGGCGGTCTGGAGCGCATGTTCTGCGCCGGCGCCAACATCCGCATGCTCGCCCAGTCCTCGCACGCCTGGAAGGTGAACTTCTGCAAGTTCACCAACGAGACCCGCAACGGCATCGAGGACGCCTCCGAGAACTCCGGCCAGACCTGGATCGCGGCGCTCAACGGAACGGCCGCCGGCGGCGGTTACGAGCTCGCGCTCGCCTGCGACCAGATCGTCCTGGTGGACGACGGTTCCTCGGCCGTGTCCCTGCCCGAGGTCCCCCTGCTCGGCGTGCTCCCCGGCACCGGCGGGCTGACCAGGGTGGTGGACAAGCGCCATGTCCGCAAGGACCGCGCCGACCTGTTCGCCACCAAGTCCGAGGGCTATCGCGGGGCCACGGCCGCGGAGTGGGGACTGGTGGACGCGGCCGTGCCGCGCCACTCCTTCGCCGGGGAAGTCGGCAGGCGTGCCCGGTTGGCCGCCGCCTCCTCGACGCGCCCGGCCGATGCCGGGGGTGTCACGCTGACGCCGCTGGAGCGTGCGGACGAGGGCGACACGATCACCTACCCGCACGTCTCGGCGAAGATCGACCGCCTGGCTCGCCGCGTCGACATCACGGTAGAGGGTCCGCGTGCCGCGCCGCCGGCCGACGCCGCGGCGGTGCTGGCCCAGGGCGCGGACTACTGGCCGCTCGCCGTGACCCGGGCGCTGGACGACCTCGTGCTGCACCTGCGCACCAACGAGCCGGGGCTCGGCATCTGGGTGCTGCGCGCCGTCGGCGACACCGAGCGCGTGCTGGCCCACGACGCCCAGCTGCGCGAGCTCGCGGACGACTGGTTCGTCAACGAGGTGCGCCACTACTACAAGCGCACGCTCAAGCGCCTCGACGTCACCAGCCGCAGCCTGATCGCCGTCATCGAGCCCGGGACGGCGTTCGCCGGCCTGCTGCTGGAGCTGGCCCTGGCGGCGGACCGGCAGTACATGCTGGAGGGCGTCTACCAGGACCGCGCCGACGAGGTTCCCGCTACCATCCGGCTGAGCGAGTGCAACGACGGCGCCTTCCCCATGGGCAACGGCCTGTCCCGGCTGGAGTCCCGTTTCTGGGGCAACGAGAAGGACCTCGCCGCCGCCCGCGCCCGCATCGGCGAGCCGCTCGACGCCGCCGCCGCGGTGGGGCTCGGCCTGGTCACCCTGGCCCTCGACGACATCGACTTCGAGGACGAACTGCGCATCGTGCTGGAGGAGCGTGCCTCGCTGTCGCCCGACGCGCTGACCGGCATGGAGGCCAACCACCGCTTCGTCGGCCCGGAGACGCTGGAGACGAAGATCTTCGCACGCCTCAGCGCCTGGCAGAACTGGATCTTCATCCGCCCGAACGCGGCCGGCCCGGACGGCGCCCTGCGCCGCTACGGCACCGGCCGCAAGGGCGAGTACGACCTCACGCGGGTCTGACGATGAGCGCGTTCGACGTCGACGTGCTGATCGTCGGAGCCGGGCCGGTCGGCCTGTTCGGCGCCTACTACGCCGGGGTGCGCGGCCTGCGCGCCGCAATTGTCGACTCGCTGAGCCAGGTCGGCGGCCAGGTCAGCGCGATGTACCCGGAGAAGGCGATCTTCGACATCGCGGGGTTCCCCGCCGTGTCGGGCCGTCGGCTGATCGCCAACCTGGTCGAGCAGGCCGCGCCGTACGACCCGGCGTACCTGCTCGGGCAGGAGGCCCAGCGGCTCGACCGCGTCCCCCGCGAGGGCCGACCGGACCTGCTCGTGGTGACGACCGGCGCGGGGACCGAGATCACCGCCGGAGCGGTCGTGGTGACGGGCGGCATCGGCACTTTCACCCCGCGCCCGCTGCCGGCGGGGGAGGAGTTCCTCGGCCGGGGCCTGGCGTACTTCGTGCCGGACAGCGCGGACTACGCAGGAAGGGACGTCGTCGTCGTGGGCGGCGGTGACAGCGCGGTGGACTGGACCCTCATGCTCCACCCCATCGCCGCGAGCGTCACGCTCGTGCACCGCCGGACCGCGTTCCGGGCCCACCGCGGCTCGATCGAACGACTCACCGCCTCGCCCGTGAAGATCATCCTCAACGCCCAGGTCACCGCCACCCTCGGCGGTGAACGGCTGGAGCGGGTGGAGGTCGGCGTGACCGGCGAGGACGGCGCACGCACGCTGCCGTGTGACCGGCTCGTCGCGGCGCTCGGGTTCACCGCCAATCTCGGGCCGTTGCGCGCCTGGGGTCTCGACCTGCGCGACAACCGCCATCTGGTGGTGGACTCGGCGATGCGCACCAACGTGCCCGGCGTCTTCGCCGCCGGCGACATCGCCGACTACGACGGCAAGGTCCGCCTGATCGCGACCGGCTTCGGCGAGGTGGCGACCGCCGTCAACAACGCGGCCGTGCACATCGATCCGCACGCTCAGCTGTTCCCGGGGCACTCGACCGACGGCCCGGTGCCGCTGCCCGCCCCGGTCTAGACGTTCCGCCAACAGGAGATCCACATGCCGTACGTCATCGCCGGGCCATGCATCGACGTCATGGACAAGTCGTGCGTGGAGGAGTGCCCGGTCGACTGCATCTACGAGGGGGACCGCAAGCTGTACATCAACCCCAAGGAGTGCATCGACTGCGGCGCCTGCGAGCCCGTCTGCCCGGTCGAGGCGATCAGCCAGGACCGGCGGGTCGCCGCCGAGCAGGTCGTGTTCGTGGCGGACAACCGTAACTTCTTCGTTGAGGTGCTGCCCGGTCGTGACGCAGCGATCGGCGCGCCGGGAGGCGCGAACCGGACCGGCCGTATCGGCGTGGACACTCCGCTGGTCGGGGAACGTTAGATGCCGATCTATGCCCTGGGCGACCAGGTGCCCCGAATCCATCCCGACGCCTACGTGCACCCTGACGCGGTCGTCATCGGAAGCGTCGCCATCGGCGCCGAGTCGTCGGTGTGGCCCATGGCGGTGCTGCGCGGCGACTTCGGCCGCATCGAGATCGGCGAGCGCACCTCCATCCAGGACGGCACGGTCCTGCACACCACCACGCAGTGGCCCACCGTGATCGGCGACGACTGCGTCGTCGGGCACAACGCCCACCTCGAAGGGTGCGCGGTGGAGAACCGCTGCCTCATCGGCTCGGGCTCGACCGTCCTGAACCGCGCGGTGGTCCGCGCCGGGTCCGTCGTCGGCGCGCAGGCCCTGGTGCCCGAGGACCTGGAGGTCCCGCCCGGCCACCTGGCGCTCGGCGTGCCCGCCCGGCTCAGGCCGCTGAACGGCGGCGTCCAGAATGAGTGGATCGACTATGGAGTGCGCGAGTACCGCGGCAACGCCAGGCGTTACCGGAACGAACTGCGCAGGATCGACGCTGAGGAGAAGAGACCATGACTGACAGGGACGTGCGAAAATGAGCGCCGCTCGGGCCGCCTACCTGGTCGGCGGGGTGCGAACCCCCATCGGCAGGTACGCCGGGGCCCTCGCGCCGGTGCGTCCGGACGACCTCGCGGCCCACGTCATCCATACGCTGACAGCCCGGTACGGCGGCGTCGACTGGGAGGCGACCGACGACGTCGTCTTCGGCTGCGCCAACCAGGCCGGCGAGGACAACCGCAACGTCGCCCGGATGGCCGCGCTGCTGGCGGGGCTGCCGGTGCGCGTCCCCGGGACGACGGTCAACCGCCTGTGCGGCTCGGGCCTGGACGCGGTGGCCTACGCGGCCCGGGCGATCCTGGCCGGCGAAGCCGATCTCATCATCGCGGGCGGCGTGGAGAGCATGAGCCGGGCGCCCTTCGTCCAGCCCAAGGCCCCGGTCGCGTTCGGCCGCACGGCGGAGATCCACGACACGACCATCGGCTGGCGCTTCGTCAACCCCGGCATGGAGCGGGCCTACGGCACGGACCCGATGCCGCGCACCGCGCAGAACGTCGCCGACCAGTACGGCATCGGCCGCGAGGACCAGGACGCCTTCGCGCTGCGCTCGCAGGAGCGGGCGGCGAAGGCACGGGCGAGCGGCCGCCTGGCGCGCGAGATCGTCCCCGTGCCGGTGCCCCAGCGCAAGGGCGGCCCGCTGATCGTCTCCGCCGACGAACACCCGCGCGAGACCTCCCTGCGGCACCTCGCCGCGCTGAAGCCGCTGTTTGAGGGCGGCTCGGTGACGGCCGGCAACTCCTCGGGTGTCAACGACGGCGCCGCCGCCGTGCTCCTGGCCTCAACGGAGGCGGTGGCGCGGTACGACCTGGCGCCGCTGGCCCGGGTCGTCGCCACGGTGAGCACGGGCGTCGAGCCGCGGGTCATGGGGATCGGCCCGGCGTCGGCGGTACGCGCGCTCGTCGAGCGGACCGGTGTCGGCCTCGACCGGATCGGGACCGTCGAGCTGAACGAGGCCTTCGCCGCCCAGGCCCTGGCGGTGCTGCGCCTGCTCGGCCTGCCCGACGACGCCGAGCACGTCAACCCGCACGGCGGCGCCATCGCGCTCGGTCACCCGCTCGGCATGAGCGGTGCCCGGCTGGCGCTGACCGCCGCGCTGACGATGGCCGACGAAGGGCACGAGCACGCCCTGGTCACCATGTGCGTCGGCGTAGGACAGGGCATCGCGACGCTGCTCGCCCGCCCCTGACCACCGGCGCCTCGTCAGCGGCGGTGCTCCAGGAACGCGGTCATGCGCTCGTACTTGTCCTCGGTCTCGAACAGCACGGCCTGCGCCACGTCGTCGAAACGGGGATGGGCGCCCGGAGGAGCGGCGAGGGCGAGCTTGGTGAGGCGCAGCGCCAGCGGGGCATTCCTCCCGATCCGGTCGGCCAGCCGGTCCGCCGCGGCCGGCAGCTCGTCCTCCGGGACCAGCTGGTTGACCAGCCTGACGTCCAGCGCCTCCGCGGCGGCGAGCACCCGGCCCGCGAGCAGGATCTCCTTGGCGAGCGGCTCGCCGACCAACTCGCGCAGCCGCCAGCACGCTCCCGCGGCGGCCATGATGCCCAGCCCCGTCTCCGGGTTGCCGAACCGGGCGCGCGGGGTGGCGATGCGGAAGTCGCAGGCGTAGGCCAGCTCGGCGCCGCCGCCGAGGGCCGGGCCGTCGATCGCGGCGATCGTGGGCATCGGCAGCCGGGCGATCCGGTCGAACAGCCCGCTGTTGATGCCGGCCAGCGCGTCCTCGCGGCGGCGCTCACGCAGCTCGCTGATGTCCGCGCCCGCGGCGAAGACGCCGTCGGCACCCGTGACGACCAGGACGCGTGGCCGCCGCTCCAGCTCGGCGCACACCTCGTGCAGGTCCGCCACCATCGCCGCGTCGATCGCGTTCCGCACCTGCGGCCGGTTCAGCCGGACAAGCATCCTGCCCGGCCCTTCCTCGACCTTCACCGTATCGTTCAGGGCTAGCTCCTCCACCAAGAATATTCTACATAACTATCATGGAATCGCATCAGAGTGTCGAATATCTGCTGATGCGGCTTGCGTCAATCCCGAGGGCGGTCAGGGGCAGGTTGGTAAGCTCGTCCGGTGCTCTTGGCTGACGGAATCCATGCGGTGATCACTGATCGGCACGGCGGGGTCAGCGCCGAGCCGTACGCGTCGCGGAACCTTGGCGGGGCGGTCGGGGATGATTTCGACGCGGTGCTGCGGAACCGTCATGACACGGCCGTCGAGCTGGGGGTCGATCCCGCCCGCGTGGTGATGATGCGCCAGGTTCACGGGCGTGACGTGCGCTTCGTCACCGAGCCTTTCGGCGATGACCCGCCACCACTGGATGCGATTTACACCACTGAACCGGGTCTGGCGCTGAACGTCCTGGTAGCTGATTGCGCGCCGGTCCTGCTGGCCGATCCGGTGGCCCGGGTCGTCGGCGCGGCTCATTCCGGCCGGCCGGGTACGCAGCTGGGTGTGGTTCCCGCGCTCGTCGAGGCGATGGCGACGCGGGGGGCGGAGCCGTACCAGATGGTGGCTCTCATCGGTCCTGCCGCGTGTGGCCTCTGTTACGAAGTTCCGGCAGAGATGCGGGAGGACGTCGCCCGCGTGGTGCCGGAAGCGTGGGCGACCACGCGGCAGGGCACGCCGGCCGTGGACATTCGCGCCGCGATCGAGGCGCAACTCCACAAGGCCAACATCACCGACATCCGGCACGACACCCGCTGCACGATTGAAACGCCAGATCTGTTCTCCTACCGCCGCGACTCCCGCACCGGCCGCTTCGGCGGCTTCATCTGGCTTGACGGCGTCTGATTGTGGTCGGGCGGGATCCGGTGGATTCCGCCCGACCTGGGGCGTCCTCAGGTGAATGTGGTGAGAACGGTGCCCGCGCCCACCGTGTGGCCGCCCTCGCGGATGGCGAAGCCCAGACCCGGCTCGAGAGCGATCGGCTTGCCGAAGTCGACGGTCACCTCGATCGTTTCGCCGGGGAGGGCGAGTTCGGTGCCGGTCAGGGTGACCTCGCCGGGCACGTCCGCGGTCCGGACGTAGAACTGCGGGCGGTAGCCGTTGGCGATCGCCGTGCGGCGTCCGCCTTCGGCCGTGGTCAGCAGGTAGACGCGGGCCGTGAAGCGCCGGTGCCCGCGCTGGCTGCCCGGAGCGGCCAGCACTTGGCCACGCCGTACCTGATCGCGACGCACGCCCCGGAGCAGGACCGCGGCGTTGTCGCCCGCCTCGCCCCGGTCCATGGTCTTGCCGAACGTCTCGATCCCGGTGACCACGGCGGTGACGCCGTCCCGGAGGCCGACCGCCTCGACCGTGTCGCCGAGCCGTACCGTGCCTCGCTCGATGGCGCCGGTGAGGACCGTGCCGCGCCCGGTGACGGTGAGCACGTTCTCGATCGGCATCAGGAACGGGACGTCCAGGTAGCGAACCGGCACCGGCACGTGCTCGTCGACGGCCTGGAGCAGCGCCTCGATGGAGGCCGTCCACTTCGGGTCGCCCGCCAGCGCGCGCAGGCCCGAGACCCGCACGACGGGCACGTTCTGGTACCCGTGCTCGGCGAGCAGGTCCTGCAGCTCCAGTTCGACCAGATCGGCCAGCTCCGGGTCCGCGCCGTCGGCCTTGTTCAGCGCGATGACCACGTGGGCGACCCCGACCCGGCGCGCGAGCAGCACATGCTCCCGGGTCTGCGGCATGATCCCGTCGACCGCGGAGACGACCAGGATCGCCCCGTCCAGCTGCGCCGCTCCCGTGATCATGTTCTTCACGTAGTCGGCGTGCCCGGGCATGTCCACGTGCGCGTAGTGCCGGGTCGCCGTCTCGTACTCGACGTGGGCGATGTTGATCGTGATCCCGCGAAGGGTCTCCTCCGGGGTGCGATCGATCCGGTGGAACGGGACGAACTCGGCGCCGCCGCGCTCGCTGAGCACCTTGGTGATGGCGGCGGTCAGCGTCGTCTTGCCGTGATCGACGTGTCCCATCGTGCCGATGTTGAGGTGCGGCTTGGACCGCACGAAGGCCTGCTTGGCCATGGTCTTTCCTTCGATGCCCGATTCCGTGTGACCCGCGCGTGGCTTCGACCCCTCCCCGCCGGGTCACCAGGACGCACGGGAAAGGGTCAGCGCTCGGCGCCGTCGAATCGCATCGAGGCACGCGCCGGCGCGCCCGCACGAGCGGGCGTCACAACGGCGGCGTACCGGAACATGCGACAGATCATCCGGTACGCCCCTGCGCTTCCGCAACGGATTTTCGGGAACTTCCCCTGGGGGCGGGGACGTTTTCCCAGCAAGAAGACCTCGGAGGGGGACGCACGATGGGCTGGCACTACCGGAAGTCGATCAAGATAGGACCGTTCCGGCTCAACCTTTCCCGGCATGGGGTCGGACACAGTTTCGGCAATCGCCGGCTGCACGTCACGACCACGCCGGACGGGCGGCGGCACGTGACCGTGCGACTGCCCGGTGGCTTCCACCTGAGCAAGACCGTGGGCAAGAGCCGCCGGAGGTACTACCACTACTGAGACCGTCTCGATATATGAGACATTCTCTCTTATAATGTAAGACGCCTGATAATCTCCGGTCATGAATGTCTACACCCATGGCCATCACGAGTCGGTGTTGCGGTCCCATCGCTGGCGTACGGCGGAGAACTCGGCCGCGCAGCTGTTGCCGTACCTGCGGCCGGGGCTGTCGCTCCTGGATGTGGGTTGCGGCCCTGGGACGATCACGGCAGACCTGGCCACCCGGGTCGGCCGGGTCACGGCCACCGAGGTGGGCGAGCGGGAACTCGGCCTCGCCCGCGCCGAGGCGGAGGCCCGGGGGCAGCACAACATCGACTTCGTCGTGGCCGACGTGCACGCGCTGGACTTTCCCGACGCGACATTCGATATCGTGCACGCCCATCAAGTGCTGCAGCACGTCGCCGACCCCGTGCGGGCGTTGCGCGAAATGCGCAGAGTCTGCAGGCCCGGCGGCGTCGTCACCGCCCGCGACGGCGACTATGACGGCTTCACCTGGTTCCCCGCCGTTCCTGAACTGGACGAATGGCTCGCTCTCTATCAGAAGCTCGCGAGGGTGAACGGTGGCGAGCCCAACGCGGGCCGATTCCTGCTGTCCTGGGCGCGCGAAGCCGGGTTCGAGCAGGTCACCGCGACGTCCTCGACGTGGTGCTTCGCCAACCCCGAAGACCGCGCCTGGTGGGGCGGCATGTGGGCCGATCGGGTCACCACGTCGGCCATCGCCCGCCAAGCCATCACGTCCGGAGCCGCCACGGAATCCGACCTGTCGCGAATCGCCCGGGGGTGGCGCACCTGGGCCGAATCCCCCGACGGCTGGCTCTCCGTCCTGCACGGCGAGATCGTGTGCATCGCCTGATCATTCTGTTGGGAGGGCGGGGCCGTCTTCCGTGTCTGTATGCCGTGACGCGACTGGGCGTGCCTGATCATCTGGATCGGGAGCCTCAAGAAGGCTTGTGACGCGCATCCTCCGGGAGGCGTGGACCGAGGGCGTTGAGGCACTGCTCGATACGGCTACTCGGCTTGCTTTCCTGGAGCCCTCCGCGAGCCCCACGGGTTGCGCATGCGTTTGAGTCGGGGATGCTGGCCGGCGAAGGGGGCGAAGGATCGCCGGGCAGCATCCCTTGTCACTCCGGCGCGGCGTCCGCCGACCTATGCCCCTGGTCGAAGGATGGTCGTGGCCACACCGGAATGACGTTCATCGGGCGTCCAGCCTCGCCTCTCCCGTGTACACGTTCATGGAGTTCCCCCGGACGAAACCGAGCAGGGTCAGCCCGGATTCGGCCGCGAGCTCCACCGCGAGCGAGGAGGGGGCGGAGACGGCGGCGAGCACCGGAATGCCCGCCATCACCGCCTTCTGGACCAGCTCGAAGGAGGCACGCCCGGAGACCATCAGCGCCATCGAGCTCAGTGGCAGCATGCCCTCGCGGAGCGCCCAGCCGACGAGCTTGTCGACCGCGTTGTGCCGCCCGACGTCCTCACGGACGCAGAGCGGATTGCCCCCGGGCGTGAACAGCCCGGCCGCGTGCAGGCCACCGGTCCGATCGAACACCCGCTGCGCGGCCCGCAACCGATCCGGCAGCTCGGAGATGACCGAAGGGTCCATTTTGACCGGATCGCTGGCCACCTCCCAGCGCGCGACCGTACGCACCGCGTCAAGCGACGCCTTCCCGCAGACCCCGCACGACGAGGTCGTGTAGAAGTTGCGTTCCAGCGACGTGGCGATCGGCGTCACCCACGGCGAAAGCCGCACATCCAAGACGTTGTACGTATTGCGCACATCCTCGGTCGCACCCGCGCAGTACCGAATGGATTCGATGTCCCCCGCCGCACCCACGGCTCCCTCGCTGACCAGGAACCCGGCCGCCAGGTCGAAGTCGTCGCCGGGCGTGCGCATCGTGACGGTCAGCGGGGCGCCGTTGAGCCTGATCTCCAGGGGCTCCTCGGCCGCCAGCACGTCCATCCGGCGACTGTCGCCCGTCTCCCGGAGGCGGAGGATGCGGCGCTGAACGGTCACCCTACCCATCGGTGGACGCCCCCACGTTCTGCACGTGCTGGAACCCGAAGCGTCCCTTGATGCAGAGATTCCCGTGGGTGACCGGATTGTCGTGCGGTGAGGTCACCTTGACGATCTGGTTCTCCTGGACGTGCAGGGTCAGGTTGCAGCCCACACCGCAGTAGCTGCAGATCGTGGTGGTCTGCGTCTGCTCGTCCTCGTTCCAGGTGCCGGCCTCGCGCATGTCGAACTCGGTCTTGAACGACAACGCCCCGGTCGGGCACACCTCCACGCAGTTCCCGCAGTACACGCAGGCCGAGTCGGTGAGCGGCGCGTCGAACTCGGTGGAGATCGTCGCGTCGAAGCCCCGCCCGGAGACGGCGATGGCGAAGGAGTTCTGCCACTGATCCCCGCAGGCGTCCACACACTTGTAGCAGAGAATGCATTTCGCGTAATCACGGACATACAGCTCGTTGTCCACCTTGGCCGGCTGAGCGACGGTCACCGCGTCGGGACCGAACCGCGCCGGATCGGCGCCGTACTCGTCGATCCACTCGGCCGCGCGCGGCGTGGTGGACAGGTCGACCGACGACGCCAGCAGTTCGAGGACGACCTTCCTGCTGTGCTTGGCCCGCTCGGTCGCGGTGCCGACCACCATGCCGGGCTCGGCCTTGCGGGAACAGGCGGGCGCGAGCGTGCGGGCGCCCTCCACCTCCACCACGCAGACCCGGCACGCGTTCTTGGGCGTCAGCGTGTCGCCATAGCAGAGGGTCGGAATGTCCTTCCCGGCCGCGGCACACGCGTCCAGGATCGTGTCGCCCTCCGGGACGCGCACGGCTTCGCCGTCGACGGTGATCTCGATGAGCCGCCGCGGCGGGCGGAGCGGAACGGTCATGATGCCTCCTCGGCGAAGACGCCCAGCCGGTCGATGGCCGATTCGACGGCGTTCCACGCGGTCTGGCCGAGCCCGCAGATCGACGCGTCCCGCATGGCCTGCCCGACCTCGCGCAACACCACGAGATCCCCGGCCGACCTGCGCCGGGAGAGGCGGTGCAGCGCTTCCTCCTGCCGCACGGTCCCGACCCGGCACGGCACGCACTGCCCGCACGACTCGTCGCGGAAGAACTCGGCGATCCGCAGCAGGAACGGCGGCAGCTCCACCGTGTCGTCCAGGACCAGGATGACGCCCGAGCCGAGCGTGGCCCCGGCCGCGCGCGTGCCCTCGAAGGTGAGCGGAATGTCCAGCTCGTCGGCCCGGACGAAGGCCCCGGCCGCGCCGCCGAGCAGCACCGCGCGGAGCGTGCCCGTCGCCCCGCCGGCGAGGGTGAGCAGATCCCCGAGGGTGGCCCCGAATGGCAACTCGTAGATGCCGGGGCGGCGCACCGTCCCCGACACGCAGAACAGTTTCGTTCCGGTCGACCCGCCCGTGCCCACCGCCGCGTACGCGGCGGCCCCGCCTTCCAGGATCGGCAGCACATTGACCAGAGTCTCGACGTTGTTGACGACCGTCGGCTTGCCGAACAGCCCCTTCTCCACGGGGAAGGGCGGTTTGCTCCGCGGCTCACCTCGATACCCTTCGATCGAATTGAAGATCGCGGTCTCCTCGCCGCAGATGTACGCCCCCGCCCCCCGCCGGATCTCGATGTCGAACGCGAACCCCTGCCCGAGGATGTCCTCCCCGAGCAGCCCGCGCGCCCGCGCGGTGGCGATGGCGTGCTCCAGCCGTCGTATCGCCCGCGGATACTCGCCCCGGATATAGAGGTATCCACGCGCGCACCCGGTCGCGTATCCGGCGACCGTCATGGCCTCGACGAGCGCGTAGGGATCGCCTTCCATGAGCACCCGATCCTTGAACGTCCCGGGCTCGCTCTCGTCGGCGTTGCAGACCAGATAGTGCGGGCGGTCGAACTGGCGCGCGGTCGCCTCCCACTTCCGCCCGGTCGGAAACGCGGCCCCACCCCGCCCGACCAGCCCGGCCTCCAGGACCTCGCGGATGACCCCGCCCGGCCCCAGCTCGAACGCCCGCCGCAGCGCCGCGTAACCTCCGGCGGCGCGGTATTCGTCCAGGCTCGCCGGATCGACCACGCCGACCCGCCGCAACAGCACCAGCCCCGGCTCCCCCGCCTGCGGCACCGCCGCCCGAACCGGAACCTCCCCGAACACCCCACCAACCTCCGGCGGGACGACGGACGCCTCCGGGCGAACCGAGGCAACCTCCGCCGGGGCCATGGACGCCTCTGGGTGAACCCCGGCAACCTCGGGCGGGACCGCGGACCCGTCCGTGCGCACCCCGGCAACCTCCTGCCGGACCTCGGCAACTGCCGATGGGGCCGTGGTGCCTTCAGGGGAGACCTCGATGCTCGCCGGGCGGACCACTGCCCCCTCCTGGCTCTCTGAGGGAGAGAGCCGGTCAAAGGCGGAAATGTCGGAAAAGTCGGCAGGGCCGTACACCGTGGCGGTGGGGTTTTCGCCCGCCTGCAGGGCGAGTGCGGCGGGGGCGCGCTCGCACAGGCCCAGGCATGGGCTCGGCTGCCAGGAGGTTCCCGCCGGACCGAGGTGGGATTCCACGTCCCGGCGGACCGCGTCCGCGCCGCGGGCCTGGCAGGCCAGGTCGGTGCAGACATGCAGAACCCTCGGCGGCCGTGGCTCCACCGACAACAGCGAATAGAAGGTGGCCACCGAATACGCCTCGGCGGGCGGGACGGTCAGCCGGCGGCAGATGTAGTCGAGCGCGCCCTCGCTGATCCAGCCGACCCGGTCGTTGACCGCGTGCAGAGCCGGCAACAGCTGGTCGCGGCGGTCTTCGGCGGGGTGCGCCGCGAACCGGAGATCATCCTCGGTCCGGGCCCCGCCCTCCCAGGCCGACTCCGGCCCGCCGAGCAGCGCGTCGATCGCGGCGCGCTCCTCGGCGGTCGGTTCTGCGTCACGGAAACGCAGGTCCATGCGCCCGTCACCCGGCCTTCGCGGTGACGAGGCGATCGATCCTGACGGCGGCGGCCTTGAACTCGGCCGTGCCCGCGATCGGGCAGGTGGCCTCGATGGTCAGCGCGTTCGTGTCCACCTCGTCCGGGAAGTGCATGGTCATGAAGACCAGCCCGGGCCGCAGCGCCGGGTCGATGTAGACGGGCGCGACCACGGTCCCGCGCCGGGAACTGATCCTGACCTCTTCTCCAGCGGTCACGCCCAGCCGGGCCGCGTCCTCGGGAGAGAGCTCGATGTTCTCCCCGCGGCGCAGCGGCGAGGCGAACCCGGAGGACTGCACGCCGGTGTTGTAGGAGTCCAGCCGCCGGCCGGTGGTGAGCCGCAGCGGGTATTCCTCGTCGAGCAGGTCGACCGGGGGAG
The DNA here is from genome assembly GCF_039871605.1 of Acrocarpospora sp. B8E8. Lineage (NCBI taxonomy): Bacteria > Bacillati > Actinomycetota > Actinomycetes > Streptosporangiales > Streptosporangiaceae > Acrocarpospora > Acrocarpospora sp. B8E8. Next base: position 105,284 of record NZ_JBDPLV010000030.1, read on the forward strand.
AGTGCTCCAGCACGGCGAACGGCGCGAGCCGCCCACGTTTGGCCGGGTCGGTCTCCCAGAGCCGGCCGTGCAGGAACGGCGGTTCGAGCGAATCCTCCGACGGGCACGGCCACTGGATGCCCTGCAGGTCGGCCAGCCGCTGGTAGGACATGCCCGCGTGGGCGGGGGAGAGGCCGCGAACCTCGTTCCACACCTCTTCGGCGCTCTCGTACTGCCAGTCGTGGCCGAGCCTGCGGGCCAGCTCGCACAGGATCCAGATGTCGTCGCGGGCCTCGCCCGGGGGGACCAGCGCCTTGCGCACCCGCTGCACCCGGCGCTCGCTGTTGGTGAAGGTGCCGTCGCTCTCGCACCAGGCCGCCCCGGCCGGCAGCACCACGTCGGCCATCTGCGCCGTCTTGGTGAGGAAGATGTCCTGCACGACCAGGTGGTCGAGCATGCTCAGCCGCTTGATGCAGCTCAGCGAGTCGGCCTCCGACTGCACGGGATTCTCACCGATGAGATAGCAGGTGGTGATCTCCCCTTCGGCCATGCCTTCCAGCATCTCGGTCAGATTCCGCCCGTATCGCGGCTGGATGGGCGTCTGCCAGGCGGCCTCGAACCGGGCCCGGACCTCCGGGTCCAGGATGTCCTGGAAACCGGGCAGCCGGTTGGGGATGGCGCCCATGTCGCCGCCGCCCTGCACGTTGTTCTGCCCGCGCAGCGGCGAGAGCCCGGACCCATAACGCCCGACATGCCCGGTCAGCAGCGACAGGTTGATGAGCGCCCGCACGTTGTCGGTCGCGTTGTGATGTTCGGTGATGCCCAGCGTCCAGCAGAGCTGGGCCCGATCCGCCTGCGCGTAGGTGTGCGCGAGCTCGCGGATCGCGGCGGCGGGCACGCCGGTGACCTGCTCGGCCACGCTCAGCGTCCACGGTTCCACCGAGGCCGCGAACTCGGCGAAGCCCTCGGTGGCCCGTTCGATGAAGACCGTGTTGTGCAGCCCGGCATGGATGATCTCCCGGGCCACCGCGTGCGCCAGCGGGATGTCGGTGCCCACGTTCAGCCCCAGCCACCGGTCGGCCCACTCGGCCGTCCCGGTGCGCCGCGGGTCCACGGCGAACATCCGGGCGCCCTTGCGGATGCCCTTCAACACGTGCTGGAAGAAGATCGGATGCGCGTTCCGCGCCGCCGAGCCCCACATGATGATGACGTCGGCGTCCTCCACCTCCTGGTAGGAGGAGGTTCCGCCGCCGCTGCCGAACGCGGCCGAGAGCCCGGCGACGCTCGGCGCGTGGCAGGTGCGGTTGCACGAGTCCACGTTGTTGGTGCCCATCACCACGCGGGTGAACTTCTGGCCCACATAGTTCATCTCGTTGGTGGAGCGCGCGCACGACAACATGGCGAACGTGTCGGGACCGTGCGCGGCCACGTTGCGCCGGAAGCCCGCGGCGGCCCGGTCGAGCGCCTCCTCCCAGGTCGCCCGGCGCAGTTCGCCGTTCTCCCTGACCAGAGGATGGGTCAGCCGATCGTAGTGCTCGGCACGGTTCCTCTTCTTCATGGCCCCAATCCTTTCCAGAATTGTATACAGCCTACGGTATTCGTAATCACGCCGACGCCACAAGCCTGACCTGCTCATCCAGCAGGTCGGTGACCGCGTGCACGGCGCGCAGCGTGGGCACCGAGGCGCCGGTCAGGTCGGCCAGTTCCACCACGGCGGCCAGCAGCACATCGAGTTCGAGCGGTTTGCCCTTCTCCAGGTCCTGCAGCGTGGAGGTCTTGTGCTCGCCGGCCCGCTCGGCCCCGGCCAGCCGGCGCTCGATGGAGATCCGGGGATCACAGCCGACCCGCCTGGCCACGTCGACCGTCTCGCGCATCATGGTCACGACCACCTCGCGCGTGCTCCGATGCCGGCAGATGCCCGCCATGGTGGCCCGGGTCAGCGCGCTGATCGGGTTGAAGGCGACGTTGCCCATCAGCTTCACCCAGATGTCGTGCCGCAGATCAGCCTCGACCGGGCATTTGAGATCGCCCGCGATCATGGCCTCGCTCAGCTCGACACAGCGCGGCGACAACTCGCCGCTGGGTTCCCCGATCGAGAACCGGGTCCCCTCCAGGTGGCGGATCACGCCGGGTTCCTCGATCTCGGTCGCCGCGTAGACCACGCAGCCGATCGCCCGATCCAGCGGCAGCGCGGCCGTCACCGCGCCGCCCGGATCCACGCTCTCGATGCGATAGCCCTGGTACGGCCCCGGAAGCCGGTGGAAATACCACCACGGGATGCCGTTCTGGGCGGCGACGATCGATGTCGTCTCGTGCAGCAGCGGTTTGATCATTTCTCCGGCCGCGGCGTAGGAGTTGGCCTTCAGGCCCAGGAAGACATGGTCAACCGGCCCTATCTCGCGGGGATCGTCAGTGGTGTTCGGATGGGCGGTGAAGTCCCCGCGCGGGCTGAGCACCCGCACGCCGGACTTCCGCATGACCGCGAGATGCTCCCCGCGGGCGATGAGATGCACCTCGACGCCGGCACGATGCAGGGCGGCCCCCACATACGCGCCGATGGCGCCGGCGCCAAGAACAGCGACCTTCACAATCAAGCTCCGTTCTCGCGTCGACCGTGCATTCGGTATACAGTATGGAAAGTTTGAAGGTCAAGGAGTCGCCCATGACTGTCGTTTCCGGCGTCCGGCCCGTCCGCACCGACGTGCCCTGGGATCAGGCGCGCCGCGTCGCCTACCGCGCCGCCGCTCCACTCCCGATCGCCGACCTGCCCTTTTCCGGTGCGTACGGCGGTCGCCTGGCCGAACCGTTGCACGCGCTCATCCCGTTGCCGAGGGATGACGTGGCCGCCATGGACGGCTACGCCGTGGCCGGTCGGCCGCCCTGGCGGGTGGTCGGGCAGGCGCTGGCCGGCGGCCTGCCGCACGGCGGGACGCTGCGGTCCGGCACCGCCGTCGAGATCGGCACCGGCGCCCCGGTCCCGATCGGCGCCGAGGCCGTGTTGCCGTATGAGGCGGCCACCGGCGTCGACGGCGTGATCATCGGCGAGGTCGAGCCGGGGCGGCACATCCGGCGGCGCGGCGAGGACTGCGCCAGGGGCGAGCCCGTGCTGGCCGCCGGAACCCTGGTCACGCCGGTCGTGCTCGGCCTGGCCGCCGCGCTCGGTCACGATCTCCTCGGCGTGCGGCCGCGGCCGGTCGCCGAGGTACTGATCACGGGGGACGAGGTGGTGCCCAGGGGAGTCCCGGGACCCGGCCGGGTCAGGGACGCGGTCGGCCCGATGTTGCCGGGCCTGATCGCCTGGGCGGGCGGGGAGCCCCTGCCGCCCGTCTACCTGCCAGACGGCGAAACCGTCCTGGCCAGGGCGCTCGCGGACGGGACCGGCGATGTGGTCATCGTGTGCGGAGCCTCCTCCCGGGGGCCCGCCGACCATCTGCGGGACGTGCTGACGGCGTTCGGGGCGACGGTTCTGATCGACGGCGTGGCGGTTCGTCCCGGGCATCCGCAGCTACTGGCCCGGCTCCCCGACGAGCGGCTGCTGATCGGGCTGCCGGGCAATCCGTTCGCGGCGCTGGCGGCGGCGCTGACGCTGCTGGCTCCGGTGCTGCGCGCGCTGGCCGGGCGGCCGGAGGCGATGGGCGAGTCCGCCGCGCTGGCCGTGCCGATCAGGTCTCATCCGGCCGATACCCGGCTGGTGGCGGTGCGGCGGTCGGCGCGTGGCGCCGTGCCGACCGGGTATGACCGGCCGGGTTCGCTGCGCGGGCCCGCGCTGGCCGACGCGCTGGCCGTGCTCCCGCCCGGCTGGGACGGCGGCCCGGTCGAGCTGCTGGCTCTGCCGGTGGAGCCGGGTCCGAGCCAGTAGGCCGAAACCTCTGGACATCCCAGGGACAGGAGGGTAACCATGTTCCTCATACGGTATGCAGTATGGCGTAGACATGAAGCAGAACGTCTCCCGGAAGGACGACACAGATGACGGAGCCAGTGCCGCAGGCAGCGGACGCGCCGGAAATGATCTCCGGCGGCCACCTGGTGGCGAAGGCCCTAAAGGCGGAGGGGATCGACGTGATCTTCACGCTCTGCGGCGGCCACATCATCGACATCTACGACGGCTGCGTGGACGAGGGCATCGAGGTCATCGACGTCCGGCACGAGCAGGTGGCCGCGCATGCCGCTGACGGCTACGCGCGGATCACCGGCAAGCCGGGCTGCGCGGTGGTCACGGCCGGCCCCGGCACGACCGACGCGGTGACCGGTGTGGCCAACGCTTTTCGCGCGGAGAGCCCGATGTTGCTCATCGGTGGCCAGGGCGCCCTCAGCCAGCACAAGATGGGCTCGCTGCAGGACCTGCCGCACGTGGACATGATGACCCCCATCACCAAGTTCGCGGCCACGGTCCCGGGCACGGAACGGGTGGCCGACATCGTGTCGATGGCGTTCCGCGAGTGCTACAACGGTGCGCCGGGCCCGTCCTTCCTGGAGATCCCGCGGGATGTGCTGGACGCGAGCGTGCCCTTGGCCAAGGCCCGGATTCCGGCGGCCGGGCGCTACCGCGCGTCCACCCGGCAGGCCGGCGACCCGGAGGCCATCGAGCGCCTGGCCGACCTGCTGGTGCACTCCGAGAAGCCGTGCGTGCTGCTCGGCAGCCAGGTGTGGACGTGCCGGGCCACCGACGACGCGATCGACTTCGTGCGGGCGCTCAACGTCCCGGCGTACATGAACGGCTCCGGCCGCGGCACCCTGCCGCCGGGCGACCCGCACCACTTCCAGCTGTCGCGGCGTTACGCGTTCACCGAGGCCGACCTGATCATCATCGTCGGCACGCCGTTCGACTTCCGGATGGGCTACGGCAAGCGCCTGTCCAAGTCCGCGTCGGTGGTCCAGATCGACCTCGACTACCGCACGGTCGGCAAGAACCGGGACATCGACCTGGGCATCGTCGGCGACGCGGGGCTCATCCTGTCCGCCGCCGCGCAGGCCGCCTCCGGGCGGGTGGACAGCGGCGCGGCCCGGCGCAAGGAATGGCTGGAGGAGCTGCGCGCGGTCGAGATCAAGGCGTATGAGAACCGCCTGTCCCGCCAGCTCTCCGGCGCCCAGCCGATCGACCCCTACCGCCTGGTCCACGAGATCAACGAGTTCCTCACCGAGGACACCATCTACATCGGCGACGGCGGCGACATCGTCACCTTCTCCGGCCAGGTCGTGCAGCCCAAGTCGCCCGGCCACTGGATGGACCCGGGCCCGCTGGGCACCCTCGGCGTCGGCGTCGCGTTCGCCATGGCGGCCAAATACGCGCGCCCCGACAAGGAGGTGCTCTGCCTGTTCGGCGACGGCGCCTTCAGCCTCACCGGCTGGGACTTCGAGACCATGGTCCGCTTCGACCTGCCGTTCATCGGCGTCATCGGCAACAACTCCTCCATGAACCAGATCCGCTACGGCCAGGCCGCCAAGTACGGCGCCGCCCGCGGCCGGGTCGGCAACACCCTCGGTGACGTGCGCTACGACGAGTTCGCCCGGATGCTGGGCGGCTACGGCGAGGAGGTCAGGGACCCGGCCGACATCCGGCCCGCGCTGGAGCGTGCCCGCGAGTCCGGCAAGCCCGCGCTGATCAACGTATGGGTCGATCCGGAGGTATACGCCCCCGGAACCATGAACCAGACGATGTACAAGTAGGGGAGGACCGGCATGGGAAAGGCCCTGGAGGGCGTCCGCGTCCTCGACATGACCCACGTGCAGTCCGGCCCGTCCTGCACCCAGCTGCTCGGCTGGCTCGGCGCCGACGTCGTCAAGCTGGAGGCGCCCACCGGCGACATCACCCGGCAGCAGCTGCGTGACCTGCCCGGCGTGGACAGCCTCTACTTCACGATGCTCAACTGCAACAAGCGCAGCATCACGCTCAACATGAAGAGCGCGCGCGGCAAGGAGCTGTTCACCGGCCTGGTCAAGGAGGCCGACATCCTGGTCGAGAACTTCGGCCCCGGAGCCGTCGACCGGATGGGCTTCACCTGGGAGCGGCTGCAGGAACTCAACCCCCGCCTGGTGTATGCGTCGATCAAGGGCTTCGGCCCGGGGCGGTATGCCGACTTCAAGGCCTATGAGGTGATCGCCCAGGCGATGGGCGGCTCGATGTCCACCACCGGCTTCGAGGACGGCCCGCCGCTGGCCACCGCCGCCCAGATCGGCGACTCCGGCACCGGCGTGCACGCCGTGGCCGGCATCCTGGCCGCCCTCTACCAGCGCGGCCAGACCGGCCGGGGCCAGCGGGTCCAGGTCGCCATGCAGCACGCCGTGCTCAACCTGTGCCGGGTCAAGCTGCGCGACCAGCAGCGGCTGGCGCACGGCCCGCTCCGGGAGTATCCGAACGAGCTGTTCGGCAATGAGGTCCCCCGGTCGGGCAACGCCTCCGGCGGCGGCCAGCCGGGCTGGGCGGTGCGCTGCGCCCCCGGCGGGCCGAACGACTACATCTACGTGATCGTGCAACCCGTCGGCTGGCGCCCGCTGTCGGCGATCATCGGCCGCCCCGAACTGGCCGAGGACCCCGAGTGGGCCACCCCGGAGGCTCGGCTGCCCAAGCTCGACAAGATGTTCCAGCTCATCGAGGAGTGGAGCATCCAGCACGACAAGTGGGCGGTGCTGGACCGGCTGAACGCGGAGAACATCCCGTGCGGCCCGATCCTGTCCACCCGCGAACTGGTCGAGGACGAATCGCTGCGCGAAGAAGGCGCGGTGATCACCGTCGATCACCCCGAGCGCGGTTCCTTCGTCACCGTCGGCAGCCCGCTCCACCTCTCCGACTCCCCGGTCGAGGTGACCACGCCGCCCCTGCTCGGCGAGCACAACCAGGAGATCTACGCCGGGCTCGGCGTCACCGCCGACGAGCTGGCCCAGCTGAAGAGAGACGGAGTTGTCTGAGATGTCGAATGAGGTTGGAGAGATCCTGGAGAAGGCCAGGGCCGAGGGCCGGCTCGCGCTGACCGCTCCCGAGGGCAAACGCATCTGCGACGCGTACGGGATCGCCACCCCCGGCGAGGGCTTGGCCACCTCGGCCGACGAGGCCGTCGCGCTGGCCGCCGAGATCGGCTTCCCGGTCGTGTTGAAGATCGTCTCCCCGGACATCCTGCACAAGACCGAGGCCGGCGGCGTGCTCGTCGGCCTGGCCACTTCCGACGCGGTCCGATCCGGCTACGACCAGATCATGGCCGCCGCGCACGCGTACGACCCGAATGCCGCCATCGACGGCGTGCAGGTCCAGCAGATGGTCGGCGGCGGCTACGAAGTGATCATCGGCGCGGTCACCGACCCCACGTTCGGCAAGGTGGTGGCATTCGGCCTGGGCGGCGTCCTGGTCGAGGTCCTGAAGGATGTGACCTTCCGGCTTGCCCCACTTTCAGGCGATGATGCACTCGGGATGCTCGATGACATCAGAGCGGCGGAAGTGCTGCGGGGTGCGCGGGGGGCCGAGCCGGCCGACCGCGTGGCGCTCGCGGGCATGATCGAGCGCGTCGGCGCCCTCGTCGCCGACCACCCCGAGATCGCCGAAGTGGACCTCAACCCCGTCTTCGCCTCGGCGAACGGCGCGGTCGCCGCCGACGTGCGCATCCTGCTCGCCGCCGAACCCGCCGTAGAGCCGGTCCGGCTGTCGCGGGAGGAGATCCTCGCCTCGATGAACCGCATCTTCAAACCGCGCGCGGTGGCCGTCATCGGCGCCTCCGCGGAGACCGGGAAGATCGGCAACTCGGTGATGCGGAACCTCATCAACGGCGGCTACCAGGGGCGGATCTATCCGATCAACCCGAAAGCCACCGAGATCCTGGGGTTACCGGCCTATCCGAACCTGGCGGCCGTGCCCGGCGAGGTGGACGTGGCCGTGTTCGCCATCCCCGCCCAGTTCGTGGCCGGGGCGCTGGAGGACGCGGGCGTCAAGGGCGTGGCCGGCGCCATCATGATCCCGTCCGGGTTCGCCGAGACCGGCAACGTCGAAGGCCAGCAGGAGATCGTGGAGATCGCCCGGCGGCACGGCGTCCGCATGCTGGGCCCCAACATCTACGGGTACTACTACACCCCGGAAAACCTGTGCGCGACCTTCTGCACGCCGTATGACGTGCGCGGCAGCGTGGCGCTGACGTCGCAGAGCGGCGGCATCGGAATGGCCATCCTCGGCTTCAGCCGGAGCACCCGGATGGGCGTGTCGGCGATCGTCGGCGTCGGCAACAAGGCCGACGTGGACGAGGACGATCTGCTCACCTTCTTCGAGCAGGACGACAACACCCGCCTCGTGGCCATGCACCTGGAGGACCTCAAGGACGGGCGCGGCTTCGTGGACGCCGCGCGCCGGATGGTGAAGAGCAAGCCGGTGATCGTGCTCAAGGCCGGGCGGACCGCCATGGGCGCCCGCGCCGCCGGATCCCACACCGGCGCGCTGGCCGGCGATGACAAGGTCTACGACGACATCCTGCGGCAGGCGGGCGTGGTCCGCGCCCCCGGGCTCAACGAGATGCTGGAATACGCCAGGTCGCTGCCGCTCATGCCCACGCCGAAGGGTGAGAACGTCGTCATCATCACCGGCGCCGGCGGGTCCGGCGTGCTGCTCTCCGACGCGTGCGTGGACAACGGGCTCACCCTGATGGAGATCCCGCCCGACCTGGACGAGGCGTTCCGGGCCTACATCCCGCCGTTCGGGGCGGCGGGCAACCCGATCGACATCACGGGCGGCGAGCCGCCCAGCACATACGAGAACACCCTCAGGCTCGGCTTGACCGATCCCCGGATCCACGCCCTGGTGCTCGGCTACTGGCACACCATCGTCACCCCGCCGATGGTCTTCGCCGAGCTGGTCTCCAAGGTCGTGGCCGAGGAACGGGCCAAGGGCAACGACAAGCCGGTGGTGGCGTCGCTGGCCGGTGACGTCGAAGTCGAGGAGGCGTGCGAATACCTCTTCGACCACGGCGTCATCGCCTATCCGTACACCACGGAGCGACCGGTGGCGGTGCTCGGCGCGAAGTATCGCTGGGCCCGCGCGGCCGGCCTGCTGAGCGGCTGAGCGCGGGCGGGGGGTCGCACCACAGCGAGGGGGCGAATCGGGGATAGGCGGGACCAATCAAAACTCCCGAGGAGGTCCATACGTGGACACGTCAAGAACACCGGCGACCGAGCACACGGCTGCCCCAGCGGATCAAGAAGAACGAGTATGGCGGGCGGGCAAACTGGAGCCGATGCCCATCCGCACGCTGCCCGACGCGCCCCCGTCGGTGCACATCCTCGGGCCCACCGTGTTCCTCGTCGCGCTCGGCGTGGGCATGGGCGAGTCCTACATGTGGCCCCGGCTGGTCCTGCTCTTCGGGCCGGAGATCAGATGGCTGTTCCTGATCGGCGTCACCCTCCAGGCCGTCGTCATGCTGGAGATGGCGCGGTACGCGATGGCCACCGGAGAGAGCATCTTCTTCGGCGCCGCCCGGGTCTTCAAGCCACTGATGTGGTTCTTCTTCGTCGCCGCCATCCTGGTCTACATCTGGCCAGGCCACCTGTCGGCGGGCGCGGCGGCGTTCGAAGAGATAACAGGAATTCCATGGACGGTCACGGCCGTGGTCGGATTACTCCTGGTCGGAGTTGTTTTCAGCCTGGCCAAAGTGATCTACAGCTTCCTGGAGAGCGTGCTGTCGGTCCTGATCGGCACGCTCGTGGTGAGCACCGCGGTCGTGGCGGCCATGGTCGGCACCTGGAGTGACGTGGTGAACACCATCACCGGCATGTTCTCCTTCGGCTACCTGCCGTCGGAAGCCATGTCGGCGGCCTGGTTCCCCGTCATCGTGGGCTCCATCGCCTTCGCCGGTCCCTCGGGCATGCAGCAGATGTGGTACACGCTGCATCTGCGCGACTCCGGCGCCGGCATGGGCGCGCACATCCCGCAGATCCGCGGCCTCCGGCACGCCGGCGAAGAGGAGGCCATGCCGTCGCGCGGCTTCATGTTCGACACCGAGAACCCGGAGGAGATGCGCAAGTGGAGGGGCTGGCGGCGCTGGGTCACCTTTGACGCGCTGCTGCTCTTCTGGGGCATCACGATGCTGGTGACGATCTCGTTCACCGTGATCGCCCAGGCCGCGGCCAGGAACACCCCCGGGGTCAAGGACGTGATCGAGAACGGTGAGCGGGGAGCCGCGCTCACCGCGATGGCCGACTCCTTCGCCTCGGCGGGCAGCTCCATCCTGGGCGGGGTCTTCCTCGGCTTCATCGCGCTGATCGGGCTGAACGCCACCCTCGGCCTGTTCGACTCGTTCTCGCGCGGTCAGGCCGACATGACCTACCACTTCGTCCGCGGCGCCAAGCGGCTGCGCATGTCGCACCTCTACGCCGCGTTCCTGTGGGGCGTCATCGCCTTCGGCATCCTCATCCTGCTGTTCGGTCCCGCGGACGGGCCCAGTGGCATCCTCGACACGCTGGCGTTCCTGTCAACGTTCGCGATGGGCGCCTACTGCGTCACACTCCTGCTGGTGAACAACCGGATGCTGCCCAAACCCATCCGGCCCAAGATCTGGACGAACGTGATCATCGGCTTCGGCGCGGTGTTCTATCTCGGCATGCTGCTCTACAGCCTGTTCGCGTTCGGCGTGGTAGTGGGCTGACATGGCGCCTGGACGATCATTCGGACGACACTACGCGGAGCTCGCGATCCCGGGGCTGTCGATCGGAGTCGTCGCCGGCGCCATGGCCGGTGGGCTGACCCTCCTCGCGGGGCAGTCCACCGGCTGGGCCGCCGTCTCGGCGCTCGCCCTGGCCCTGCCGCTCGGCCTGTTCGGCGGGGCGTACGGCACGCTGCTCGGCCCCCGCCTCCTCGGCGGCAGGGTCAGCGGCCTGTTCCGGCCCGGCGTCTTCGCCCCGGCCGGGGTCTTCTGGCTCATCGCCTTCCCGCTGTCCCGGCTGTTCCAGGAGACGGCCGCGGGTCTCGTCCTGCACGGGGAGGTGTTCCTGTCCGGCGGTCTGGGCGGCTTCCTCGCCTACCAGGCCATGGTCAGCCTCGGCTTCGCCATCGGGTTCCTCTGGCTGCACGAGCGCTTCATGCCGCAGTGGCTGATGCGCTTGACCGACCACAACCCCGAGGCGGCCCTGCTGCTGCGGCGGTATGTCGAGCACGCCGAAACGTTGTCGCGCGCCCGTGACCGGCGGCGGGCCAAGACGAAGAAAGGAGCTCGATGAACCTGCCCATCTGGGTGTGGCTCACCACGATCGGCGTCTTCGCCCTGGTACTGGCCTTCGACTTCTATCTGGTCGCGCGCAACCCGCGCGAGCCGTCCTTTCGCGAATGCACGTGGTGGGTGCTCTTCTACGTGGCGCTCGCGGCGGCGTTCGGCGGCGGGTTGCTGCTCGTGGCCGGACCCGCCCGAGGCGGCGAGTTCTTCGCCGGATGGATCACTGAGTATTCGCTCAGCATGGACAATCTGTTCGTCTTTCTTCTGATCATGAGCCGGTTCTCGGTGCCCCGGCAGTACCGGCAGAAGGTGCTGCTGGTCGGCATCGTGATCGCGCTGCTGATGCGCGGTCTGTTCATCGCGGCCGGAGCCGAGGCCGTGGCCAGGTTCGACTGGTTGTTCTATGTGTTCGGCGCGTTCCTGGTCTATACGGCGTGGAAGCTCATCGGACATGAGGAGGAGGAAGCCGAGTTCTCGGAGAACATCGCGATCCGTGCGGTACGGCGGGTGCTGCCCGCCACCGACGTCTACCACGGGGCGAGACTCACCGTTCAGGTCGCCGGCCGCCGGCTGGTCACGCCGATGCTCATCGTCATGGTGGCCATCGGGACGACGGACCTGCTGTTCGCCCTGGACTCGATTCCGGCGATCTTCGGATTGACCCGGGAGCCGTATCTGGTGTTCACGGCCAACGTGTTCGCGCTGATGGGCCTGCGCCAGCTGTTCTTCCTGATCGGTGGCCTGCTGGACCGCCTGATCTACCTCAGCAAGGGCCTGTCGATCGTGCTCGCCTTCATCGGCGTCAAGCTCATCCTGGAAGCCCTGCACCACGACGGCGTCTCCTGGGCGCCCGAAGTCCCGATCCTGGTCTCCCTGGGCGTCATCATCGGCACCCTGGTCCTGACCACGATCGCCAGCCTCATCAAATCCCGCTCCGACACCCGCCGCGCGGCCGCTCAGATCCAACGCGAACCCGCGGAAGTCGACAACTAACCCCCCAGGGCGGAGAGCAGGCCGGCGCCGTAACCCCAGCCAAACTCTCCTGAAACCCTCCACCCACCCACTCTCCTCAATCCGCACCCACCCACTCTCCTCAATCCGCACCCACCCACTCTCCTGAACCCGCACCCACCCACCCAGGCGGGCGGCCCTCCCCGGACCGCCCGCCAACCCTTTCCGCTTCACAATCCAGTCATTCAACAAAGCCCACACAAAAGACCCCCATCTCACAAACCGGTATCGCCTAGCCTTTCCCAAAGCGCCCTCCGGGGTGTCATGGTTGCCTTCCAAGTCAAGGGATCAAGCTTGGTGAGCCGCCAAGGTCGCCTTTCCAAGTTTCACAGGTGCCAAGGTCGCCTTTCCAAAGGTCGCCTTTCCAAAGGTCGCCTTCCAAGCTTCACAGGCGCCAATTTCGCCTTTCCAGGGGACTTGGCGGGTCGCCAAGGTCGCCCTTCAATAGCTTCGCGGATACCGCGGTCGCGTTCCCAAAAGGCGCTTCCGGGAACGCGAAGGGTCGCTACGCCAAGATCTCCTGGAACGCCAAGAGGTCACCAGCGAATCAGAGTGGCCCGCAGCAGCGCCTCGGCGGTGTTCCTAGAGCGCCAAGCTTGCCAAGCAGCGCTTCGGCGGTGTTCCTGGAGCGCCAAGAATTCCAAGCAGCGCCTCGGTGGAGTTCCAGGAGTGCTAAGAATTCCAACAGGATGCCGTCGCCATTCTTGGCGCCGGTGTGGTGAGAACCGTCACCGGCGTGATCGGCGCCGGATAGCGGAGAGCAAGTCGGTGAACTGCTCGTTCTGTTGGACCTCCACGTCGATTGACGGTGAGGCCCGGCTGGTCTTGGAGTCGAAGTCCCTTGGCGGCCGGGTGCCCTGTGCTGGGCTACTGACGGATCCGGGGTCCTGGAGGGATTCGCTTGGGGGAGCCGGTGGGGGACGCTCGCGGAGGCCGCGGCGGGCATTGGTCCGGCTCTGCCCCTGGTGGTCAGATCTGGGTGCTTAGATCTGGTGTCTGGATTTGGGTGCTCGGTTCTGTGTGGTCGGTTGTGGGTGCTTGGTTGTGGTGCTTGGTTCTAGCTGGTCGGTTGATGGGTTTGCTTGATGGTGCTCGCTTGATGGTGCTCGGATTAGCGTGGGTGGTGGTCGCCGGAGCGATCGGCGGGAGTGGTGGTGGGGTGTTCGGTAGCCCAGCGGCGCAGATGCTGATCGGCGTCGTGGGCGGAGTAGTAGTTGCGCATCGCGGTCGCCAGGCCCAGGCCAAATGGGCCACCGTCGGCAGTGCCGCTGTCGGGTCTGTCGCGGAGATTGCGGAGCCGGTGCAGAAACGCCTTCATGGAGGTCACCTCCTTTCCGTTCCATCCTCCACCCGGCGTGTTTCAGGGAAACGGGCGGCCGATGAAAGGCGTGTCAACTTGTGGCGGCGGCACGCGTCCGGCGACGCCGGACCGGTGCGGACACGCTTTCCTCGCCCTGGCTGGCCCGCTGCTCCAGGTAGGAATGCCGGGTGTGTTCGGTGTGCCGGCGCATGATCTCGGCGGCCTGGTCCTCGTCACCGTCCGCGATCGCGTCGATCAGCGCGGTGTGCTCGTCCCAGGACGCCCGTCCACGCTGCCGGGCGACCGGCGTGTGATACCACCGCACCCGCCGGGCGACCTGCGAGGTCAGCTCGGCGAGGACCTGGTTGCCGGACAGCGAGGTCACCGCGGCGTGCAGGTCGGAGTTGGCGGCGACCGAGCCGTCCACATCGTCGGCTTCGAACGCGGCCAGGCCACGGGCGCACAACATGCGCAGGTGTGCCACTCCCGGCTCGTCCGAGTTACGCGCGGCCAGGCGGGCGGACTCGGTCTCCAGCAGGGTGCGCACGGCCAGCAGCTGGTCGGCCTCCGCGACGGTCGGCGCGTGCACGAACGCGCCGTGGCCCGGACGCAGATCCACCCACCCTTCCCCGCTGAGCAGCTGGAGCGCCTCGCGCACGGGCTGGCGCGAGACCCCGAGGATGTCGGCCAGCTCGTTCTCGACCAGATGCTGGCCGGGTTCCAGATTCCCGACGATGATCAGCTCAAGAATCGCTTCGAACACACTTTCCCTGAGCGTCGTGGGCCGGGCGATCTTCGCAGTGGCTCCCTGGTTCGCGAGCATTCGTTCTCAACTCCAGAATGGACGGCATTTTCGCCGAAAGTCTGACGTCTAAATGTTTGTCGTCGACTGCCTACAGCATACATTCTTGTTACTACGGCCTAAGGTGAGGCCTGAGGTGAGATCGATCACAGCACTCTGATGGGGAGGGTCGCGGGCAATCCGGGCCTGCGTAACAGCCCGCAGAGCCCCACCGCGACGATCGACAGAGCGGCCGCGGCGAGGAACGCCGCCACGATGTCCATCGATCCCCAGATCGCGAGACCCACCCCAGCGGATCCCGCGACGGCCTTGGCGGAGTAGACCACACCATGAATGCCCGACATGCGTTCATCGCCGAAATATTCCCGGACCAATGACGCGATCAGCGGATAACACGCCCCGCCTCCGATCCCGGCGAGGATCACCCCCGCCAGGGCCAGCAGCCCCGCACCGAGCCCGGCACCCGCTGCTCCCATCTCAGCTCCGGCCCGGACTGCGGCATGGACTCCCGCATGGACTCCCGCATGGACTCCGGCACCCTCGATCTGGATCGCGGCCTGGACGCCGGCTTGGACCGCATCCGCGACGCCGGCTTGGACCGCATGCGGGACGCCGGTTTGGACCGCATCCGCGACGCCGGCTTGGACCGCATGCGGGATGCCAGCTTGGGCAGCATGTGGGATGCCGGTTTGGACCGCATCCGCGACTCCGGTTTGGATCGCATCTTGGACTCCGGCCTGGGCTTCGATCTGGGCTCCGGCCTGAGTTCCGAACTGAGCCCCGAGTTCGGCTTCGAGTTGGGCTTCGGTCCGCGTGGCTAGTCCGGCCAGGGCGAGCAGTGCCTGTCCCGCGCCCAGTGACAGCAGCACCAACGACAGGACCCGGGGTCGGCCGAACCTTTCCGCGAGCAGGACCGCGCCGGACCGTCCCGAACCGTTCAGCAGCAACATCAGGGCGATGAACGCGGCCATGATCGGGCCCACGGCGTCCAGGGTGATCGCCATGGCGATCACGTTGAAGATCCCGATCGCCCCCGCGATCACCAGGATCAACGCCAGCACGGCCAGGCACCGGGTTCGGGCCGCTTCGCCGAGCGAGAACTGCCGCGCCGCCCGGGGCTGCCGGTGGAGGACCGATCGGTCCAGCGCCCAGGCGCGCGGATCGACCTCCGGCGGCCACCACAACGACGGCGGCGTGCGCAGCAGCGAGGCCGCCGCCGTGACGACGATCACGGCCACCCCCGCCGCCACCAGGAACGCCGGGCCGAGCAGGTCATGGTCGAGGCCGACGGCCACGGCCAGCGGAATCGTCCCGTACGCGAAAGCGCCGGTCACGACGCTGACCCTGATGGCCGGGCGATCCGGGTACCACCGGGCGACCGTCTGGATGCAGGCGCCGTACACCAAACCCGCTCCGATGCCGCCGAGCAGGCCGTATCCGACGATGAGGGCGGTGGGCACGGGCAGGCCGGAGAGGGCCGGGGGGTGGCCGACGGCGGCGACGGTGAGCAGGGCCGCGCCGGACAGGAGCGCGCCGAGGCGGAGCGCGGAGCGGGCTTGGAGCCGGCCGCGGGACAGCAGGATCGCGGTGGCGAGGGCGGTGATCGCCTGGCAGGCCAGCCAGACGGCGAGCGGGATGAGCGTGCTCGCCAAGGGTAACCCCTGGGCCGCGGCGAGTTGCGGGGAGATGGCGGCGTAGCCGTACTGCATGGGGGCGATGGCCGCCATGGCCGCGCAGGCCGACCACAACATCCACGTGCGGGGACGGCGGAGCAGTTCGGTGGCGGAGGGGCCGACGAGGTAGGTCCTGCCCCGCCAGTCGCGGACCTCGATTGCATTCTGCATACTGTATGGGATATCCCAGGTACCAGTTCCCTGTCCAGGGCTGGACGAGGCACATGCCATACGGTATACCGTCTACAGGAACCGGTTGAGGAGGGCTCTATGGATCTGTACGAGCATCAGGCGAAGGAGCTGTTCGCCCGGCACGGAGTCCCGATCCCCGGGGGTGCGGTGGCGACCACGCCGGCGGAGGCCGGTGCCATCGCCACGGAGCTGGCGATGCCGGTGGTCGTGAAGGCGCAGGTCAAGGTCGGGGGGCGGGGCAAGGCGGGCGGCATCAAGGTCGCGCCGGGCCCGGCTACGGCCGAAGAGGAGGCGCGCACGATTCTCGGGATGGACATTAAGGGGCATATCGCCCACAGTGTGCTGGTCGAGCCGGCCACCGTGCTCGTGGAGGAGTATTACGCGGCTTTCCTCGTCGACCGTGCCAACGGCGCGTTCCTCGCAATGGCCTCCTCCCAGGGCGGCATGGACATCGAGGAGGTCGCGGCCAGCAGCCCGGAAGCCTTGGTGCGGCTGCCGATCGACCCGCTGACCGGGGTCGATCAGCAGACGGCGCGGCTGATCGCCGAGCGGGCCGGGCTGCCGGAGGAGATCCGCGCGGAAATCGCCGATGTCCTGGTCCGGCTCTGGCGGGTCATGGTCGAGGAGGACGCGGTTCTCGTCGAGGTCAACCCCCTGGCCCGCACGGCCGACGGTCGCGTGATCGCCCTTGACGGCAAGGTCACCCTCGACGAGAACGCCTCCTTCCGCCATCCGGCCGGGGATGCCGATCCCGGCCAGGGTGACGACCTCGAGAGCCGGGCCAAGGCCAAAGGGCTCAACTACGTGAAGCTCGACGGCGAGGTTGGAGTGATCGGAAACGGCGCCGGGCTGGTCATGAGCACGCTCGACGTCGTCGCCCAGGCGGGTGCCCGGCCCGCGAACTTCCTGGACATCGGCGGCGGGGCGTCCGCCCAGATCATGGCCGATGGGCTGGGGATCATCCTGTCCGACCCGGACGTGAAGTCGGTCCTGGTCAACGTGTTCGGCGGGATCACCGCCTGTGACGCGGTCGCGGACGGGATCGTCGCGGCGCTGGACTCGCTGGGGGAGCGCGGCCACGGGCACCCGATCGTCGTCCGGCTGGACGGCAACAACGCGGAGGCCGGCCGGCTGATTCTGAGCCGGGCCGCGCATCCCTCCGTCCGGCAGGTCCCGACCATGGACGGCGCCGCCGAAGAGGCGGCCCGGCTGGCCCGTTCGGCTGCGTGAGGAGCGGTAAAGATGGCGATCTTCCTGACCAAAGACAGCAGAGTGCTCGTTCAGGGCATGACCGGCGCCGAGGGAACCCGGCACACGAGCCGCATGGTGGCCGCCGGAACCACCGTGGTGGCCGGGGTCACCCCGGGCAAGGGCGGCTCCACCCATCAGGGCATTCCGGTGTTCTCCGGCGTGGGCGAGGCGATGGAGGCGACGGGCGCGGACGTCTCGGTGGTCTTCGTACCGCCCAGGTTCGCCAAGGGCGCGGTGCTTGAGGCGGTCGACGCGGGCATCGGGCTCTGCGTGGTCATCACCGAGGGCGTGCCCGTGCATGACACGCTGACCTTCCTCGCCCAGGCCCGCGCTTCCGGCCGGACCAGGATCATCGGCCCGAACTGTCCCGGGCTCATCACCCCGGGCTTCTCGAACGCCGGGATCATCCCGGCCGACATCACCACGCCCGGCCGCATCGGCCTGGTCTCCAAGTCCGGCACGCTGACCTACCAGCTCATGTACGAGCTGCGTGACTTCGGCTTCTCCACCGCCGTGGGCATCGGGGGGGACCCGGTGATCGGGACCACCCACATCGACGCGCTCCAGGCCTTCCAGGAGGACCCGGGGACCGATGCCATCGTGATGATCGGTGAGATCGGCGGCGACGCCGAGGAACGCGCCGCCGCCTACATCGAGCAGCACGTCTCCAAGCCGGTCGTGGCCTACGTGGCGGGCTTCACCGCCCCGGAGGGCAAGACCATGGGCCACGCGGGCGCGATCGTCTCCGGCTCGGCCGGAACCGCCCAGGCCAAGAAGGAAGCCCTGGAGAAGGTCGGCGTCCGCGTCGGCAAGACCCCCAGCGAAACCGCCCGCCTCATGCGATCCCTGCTGGAGAGCTCATGACCTCGCGCCGAATCAGGAGGAACCCGTTCGTGGGGGTGGGCGGTGTGGACACGATCCCAGCCGTAGCGCTCTTGCGCCGAAGCGGGTGGAGGGCTGTTGGCCGGGGCGGCGGGAGTGACGCGGCCCCGGTTGGAGCGCTCGTCACCTCGGGCCGAAGCGGGAGGAACCCGTTCGTGGGGGTGGGCGGTGTGGACACGATCCCAGCCGTAGCGCTCTTGCGCCGAAGCGGGTGGAGGGCTGTTGGCCGGGGCGGCGGGAGTGACGCGGCCCCGGTTGGAGCGCTCGT
>NZ_JBDPLV010000031.1:0-121646 GCF_039871605.1 Acrocarpospora sp. B8E8
GGTGTGGTAACCGCCGTTCTATGGGGTCTTGTTGCATGTCAGGGCTACGCCACGCCGTACGCGATCCATCCGTGATCCGCAGAACCGGCACCCACCGTCTCAGCATCCGAGAATGCTGTCAGCCCTGCATTACCGCATGATGCGTCCACCGAGTTCCGGCGAGCGTTCCGGGCTTTTGCCGAGCGAATGGGCATCGAGAGAATCCAGATTAAGGCATGGGCCGAACACGCGCTGGAGCGGACTGAGGTGGCGAGTGACAGTCTTCTCGCGATTCACGCCCACGCGTTAAGCGCTCTGCTCGATCGTACGAGAGCTGACACGAAAGAGGACCGACCTGCCGGGCTTCACCCCATCACACGGCTCCTTCACCATGAAATTCATTACTGGAGAAAGACGGCAAGGGCATATGAGTTGCGTGAGCCATCGGAATGGCGCGTTGCCGAGGTCGTCTGCGCCGCTACACTCTTCGGCGGTCATGGCGCCGAAGCCCAGCGGCGCACTCTCCGGGCACTGCCCGTTTTCGATGGAGAGCCAGGTCACGTGATCGACGGGTACCTGCGCTGGGTCACCGCGCTGTATCCCGGGAGCGATGTTCTCGCCCCGGTCGCTCTGCGCCCCGACAGGATGGGTGAGGAGCATGTCGCTCAGGCTCTCGCACAGCGGCCGGGACTGATCGCCCGGATCGCGCCGTTGCTGGAGGGTTACCAGGTGCAAAGATCGCTAAGTGTACTCGCGCGGACACTGCCGCGTCATCCGTACATTATCCACGAGATCTCTGCCCTGCTCCGCACTGATCCCGAGCAGTTCCTTCCCACGGCGATCCTCGTCGCTAATAAGCAGGAAAGTCCTTGGCTCATGAGCGAGGCGATCAGCGATGCGCTGATAGCGCACAACGATCTGGGACTGGTGGGGCGGATCCGTTTGCTTTTTGGGGAGAGCAGGTTTGGCCCCCTGGCAGATGCCGAACGCGCCCTCGATTCTCGCCGGGACCCCGACGAGACGGACGACCTTGAGTTGTTCCGGCCTTCATCGGTGGACTCTCCGTTTTGCTACGCGGTCGCCTCCGGCTGTTTGTCCGCGCTCAGGTGCGTGGCCGACGGGGAGTTCGCCGACGCGCTGAGGATTCTCGAGGCGCTCCGTGCCGCGATACGTCGCGAAAGGCTTGACTTCGGCTCCCTCCCGCCGGCCAGCAAGGAGGTCCAGATTTGGAACACCGTAATCTCCGACCGACCCATGCACGATGCCTACCAAAGTGGAGATATCGGTATGCGCCGGGAACTCGCCCGGGTCCTGACCATGAGCTGTGACTGCTGGCTTGTGCTTGGCCATCCGGAGCGGGCGTTCGCCCGCGTACAGGACGCGATCGGAATACAGCGCGAGTTGGTCAGGCTGCATCCGCTGGGGGAGTCCGGACAGGTCACGCCCACGGGCGCGATTGGCATAGCTGCTGCCGAGGGTGCCGGATGGATCGCGAGAAGATTCGCTCTCGACCTGGCCGATTCGTACTCCTCGCTCGCAGCCGTCTACCGGCGGACAGGCCAACCAGACCTGGCAGGCCGGTTCCACGCCGAGTCGATCAGCCTCCGCGAGGCGGTTATGGCTGTACCTGTCGAATTAGAGTGCACGATCGGCACAGCGATGGCGGGACTGATCCGCCGACCGTGCCACCTTCTACAGGTCATCCTGCAGGAGGCGTACTCGTTCACCGTGACGTCCTCGACGACTCGCGCTTGTGGGACTACAGCATTCTGACGCTCGGCGGGCTCTGTGGGCACTGGTGGACAAGGGGCAGGTCGACTGAACGCACAATCACCGGGTTCAGGGCCTTCGTCCTGCTGATGGTCTTCGCAAGCCCTGCGATTGGGCGAAATTACAGCGCTGACTCGCGTTGAGCGCGGCAGCGCGAGGTGGCGAGGGCGCCGGACTCGGCCACCGCGCCCTATTCCCTGCACTTCCAACAGGGGTCCCACGGCGAAATCCAGAAGCAGACGGCGACCACGGGCAGGACAGTCGTGGGCATCACCGGTGCTCGTCGACGGAATTCATTGAGCTGAAAAGGGTAAGAAGCCGACTTCGGTACGGTTCTCTCGCTGGCCGTGGTCTTCCCATTCGTGTGACTGTGTCAACGGCCGAGCCCCACTGACAGCTGCTCATTCGCTGCGGGAACCGCCGCGCCTCCCGCTGCCCGGCCTGCGCCGAGACCTACCGGCGCGACATCTTCCACCTGATCCGCTCTGGTCTTCTCGGCGTAGACAAAGGCGTCCCGGAAATCGTCAGAATACACCCGCGCGTCCTGGCCACCCTCACCGCGCCCTCCTTCGGGCCGGTCCACCATGGCCCTGGCAAGGACGGCAAGACCATCGTCTGCCATCCCCGCCGCACCGGCCGGGCCTGCTTCACCTGGCACAAGACCGGACCGCATCGGCCAACCTCTGGACCCCGAGACGTACGACTACGCCGGGCACGTCCTGTGGAACGCCCACGCGGGCGACTTGCGGCGACGCTTCACCATCTACCTCTGGCGGCACATGGCCGCTGCCGCCGGACTCACCCGCAAAGCCTTCAACAACCTCGTACGGCTCTCCTCCCGCCAAGGTCGCCGAATACCTGGCACGCGGAGTCGTCCACTTCCACGCGGTCATCCGCCTCGACGGCCCCCCTGCGGTGCCCTACTGGCCGCTCCGCCCGCCCGGGCCACGGTCGAACTGCTGAGCGATGCCATCGGGTCGGCGGTCACCGCCGTGCGGGTCGAAGCGCCCGGCTACGGGCCACTCGCCTGGGACGAACAAGTCGACGTCGCCACGATCAGTCCCGCCGCACTCGACCACGAAACCGCACTCGGCGAACGCCCCGTGGCTGGATACGTGGCCAAATACGCCACGAAATCAGCCGAGACCTCGGGCACCCTCGACCGCGCCTTCAAGACCCGCCCGACCGGACCTTGCCCACCTCCGACTCCGCGACTGGGCACACATGCTCGGCTTCCGCGGCCACTTCTCGACCCGATCCCGCGGCTACTCCACCGCCCTGGGCGCCCCTCCGCCAAGCCCGTATCAACTACCGCGAACGCCTCCTCAACGACCAAAGGCGGGCCTTCGACCCTGACACCACGCTCGTACTCGCGCACTGGAAGTTCGCCGGTCAGGGCTACACGCCCGGCGAATCCGCGTTGGCCGCCTCGACCAACGGCGGTACCGATGACCAATGGGCACCGATGCGGCACGAACTCTCATTGATTCACGGACGGAGGTAGCTGAGTGAACAAGAAGCCAATCCCTTCGGGCATTGATCGTCTGCTGACGGCCGGTGAAGCGGCCGAGCGGCTGAACACCTCCCAGCGATTCCCACGCCGACTGATCGGAGAGCGCCGGATCACCTTCGTCCGCATCGGGCGCAACGTGCGCATACCTGGGTCGGCGTTGGAGGAGTTCATTCAGGCTGGCGTGGTCGCACCGATCGCCTCTTCGTCCTAGGCCACAGCATGGGAGGCAAGGTCGCCCCGCGGGTCGCCGCCGCCGAACCGTCCGTGGCCGGCCTGGTGCTCCTGGCCGGCGATACCCAGCCGATGCCGCAGGCCGTCGTCCGCATCGTCCGCTACCTCGCCTCGCTGGATCCCGGCCCGGCCGCCGAGGCCGCCGTCGAGATAATTACGCGGCAGGCCGCGATGGCCGACAGCCCCGACCTGTCGCCCGACACGCCCGCCGCGGAGCTGCCGTTCGGCTACTCGGGAGCGTACGTCCTCGATCTGCGCGACTACGACCCTGTGGCGAGCGCCGCCGCGCTGGACAAGCCCATGCTCATCCTCCAGGGCGGCCGCGACTACCAGGTGACGGTCGCCGACGATCTCTCGCCGTGGCGGGAGCGCCTCGGCCACCGGCCGGGCGTCGCCATCCGCGTCTACGACGCCGACGACCACATGTTCTTCCCCGGCTCAGGCCCATCCGCACCCGCGGATTACCAGGCGCCCCAGGACGTCGATGCGGCCGACATCGCCGACTGGCTGGCACCCCGCCAGAACAGGATCGCCCGGCTCTTCGCGGGCTTCACCCGCTGACCGCGATCATGCCGCCATCGTACCAACTAGTCCCGTTCCGGATTATCTACAAGCACGCCGGTTATGGGGAGCAGGTGGGGGCGTTTGGCGGTGCGGCCGTCGCCGGAGGAGCGGCCTTGTAGGCGTCGGGCGAGCCAAGGGCCGAGGAAGGTGGCGATCCAGCGTAGTTCGGTGGCTGCGGTGTGCCAGCCGGTGGAGGTGGCCGCCGGTGGGGGCAGGGGGTGGGTCCAGGAGTCGTCGCTGCCGGGGAGGCGGAGTACGTGGGCGACGGCCGCGGCGATTCGTTCGTGTCCGAGAGGGCTGGCGTGCAGGCGGTCCGGGGTCCACAGTCGCGGGTCGGTGACGACCGGATGGTGAGAGGTTTCGGCGACGGCCACCCCGTGGCGGCGGGCCGCGGCACGGATGCGCTGGTTGAGGGCGGTGACGCGGGAGCTGATCGGGCGGGCGAGCGGGGTGATCCTCGCGACGTCGGGAAAGGTGACAGTGGCCACGCGGGCACCCTGGGCGGTGAGCGCGGCGAACATCGCCTCCAGATGGCCGCCCACCTCGTCGGCGTCGAACCGGGACCGGAGCAGGTCGTTGACCCCGGCGACGACGGTGGCCAGATCGGGACGTAAGGCGAGGGCGGGCCCGAGCTGCTCGGCATGGACTTGGGCGGCCACTCGCCCCCGCACAGCCAGATTGGCGTAGCGGAGACCGGGATTACGCACCGCAAGCTGTTCCGCGAGCCGATCGGCCCATCCACGCAGCCCGCTGACGTCGTCGCCGTCACCGAGCCCCTCGGTCTGGCTGTCACCCAAGGCGACATAGCGCAGGTACTCATCGTCGGGCATGAGCCATCCGCCTTCCCGCGAGATCGCGAGGACCACCCGCTATTTCCCAATAAACCATGATAGTCAATTATATGACTAATCACCCCCTTGACTATGGGTGGGGGACGGGATGCGTGTGGTGGCGCTGCGGGCGGCGCGAGGCGATCTTGGCTGTCCCGCGCGACGTACGACCCGACCTGATCGGCCTGCAGGAGGTGTGCAGCCGCGGTGAGGACAATCTCGCGGGATGGCTCGCAAGACGGCTTGCCGTGACTTGTGGGCGGCGGCATGTTGGGCCAGGGCTCGTGTCCCGGGGATGCCCTGCCGTTGCGTCAGGTGGGGAAACGATCCACGCGGAGGACGACTACTTCATTCTGATGATCCAGAATGAAGTAGATGACCGACAGTCCGTTGTAGTCCCAGACGAGCGTGTTCCCGGTGCCGAGGCTTCGGCCGTTTCCCGGGGTCATGCGCAGGACCTCGTAGATTTCCAGCAGGATGTCGATCTCAGCGTCCGACAGGTCCGCTAGCCGCGCCTCGGCGACGGGACTGCCTATGCGGATGATGTACACCTACAGCTGGACTCCCCGGCGGGCCAGAACCTCGGCCAGCGTCGGTCCCTCTGGACGCCTGCCTGACTGGATCTGGTCCGCCTCGCGGTGCATCAGCTGCCAGTCGTCCCGGTTCCGGGCGCGCGTGGCAATGCGCCACCACCCGGAGAGGAAGCTGTCCAGCGCGGCCAGGTCGACAACGTCGGCGTGGGTGATCGCCTCTAGTTCGGCGTCGAACGCGGCAATGTTGGCGGCGGGCAGCGCGGCACGCACGGCGGTGAACGTGCGCTCGATCTCACGGTTGTGATCTTCATGCCACTGGACGGTCATGACGACGCCTCACCTCCTGCCTAGCACCGGCGTTGACCACAGTTTACCGGGCCGGGCACGGACAGGAACGGGAAACAGCCCGCAGCCCGGTCGATCAAAAGATCAGACAGTTACGCGAGCGGCTCCTTAACGGAGTTCTGATAGGCGTCCCGGTGTCAGCCGAGGATGCCGCGGTCGTAGGCGGTGGCGACGGCGGCGGCGCGGTCGTTGACGTCGAGTTTGGCGTAGATGTGGGTGAGGTGGCTTTTGACGGTGGCTTCGCTGATGAACAGGATGGCGGCCACCTCGCGGTTGGCGGTGCCCTTGGCGACCAGGCGGAGGATCTCGCGTTCGCGGGCGGTCAGGGTGGTGGTGGCGGGGGACCGTACCCGGGAGACCAGGCGGGCGGCGATGGCGGGGGACAGCACGGTGCGGCCCGCGGCGGCGGCGCGGACGGCGGTGAACAGTTCGTCGCGGGGGGCGTCCTTGAGGAGGTAGCCGGTGGCGCCGGCCTCGATCGCGGGGCACAAGGGCGTGCAGGTGGTGGACGACAGGTCTGCCTCGGCGGAGACGGGGTTGGGGTCCCATCGCGGTGACATGGACCAAAATCTGGACCAAACGATAGTGTGTTCGATGGATGAAACTGGTGGTGCGGGTGAAGCTCCTGCCGACACCTGAGCAGGCGGCGGCGCTGGGAGCGACCCTGCGTGCGGCCAACCGGGCCGCGAACTGGGTGTCGGGCGTCGCCTTCGAGCGCAGCCTTCGACGTCACTACGATCTCCGCAAAGCTGTCTACGGCCAGGTGAGAGAGGAGTTCGGGCTCGCGGCGCAGGCCGCCCAGCATGTGATCAAGAAGGTCGCGGACGCCTACGCGACCTTGCGGGCCAACATCCGCGCCGGGAACCTCGGCGAGGCGGGCTCGAAACGGCGGGTGAAAGCCGAGAGCAAGCCGATCGCTTTCCGCCCCGGCGCGGCGCAGCCGTTCGACGACCGCTGCCTGTCGTGGCAGGTCGACACCAGGACCGTCTCCATGTGGACGGTCGCCGGTCGGCTGCGCGGGATCGCGTTCACCGGCTCGCCGCAACAGGTGGCGATGCTGGCCAAACACCGCAAGGGTGAATCGGATCTGGTGCGCCAGGACGGGTCCTGGTTCCTGATCGCCACCTGCGAGCTACCCGACCTGCCCATCGCCGACCCGAGCGGCGGCTTCGTCGGTGTCGATGTCGGGATCGTCAACATCGCCACCACCAGCGACGGCACCCGCCACAGCGGTAAAGCGTTGAACGCCCACCGGTACCGGCAGCGGCGGCTGCGCCGCCGGTTGCAGGCCAAAGCCACCAAGAGCGCCAAACGCCTGCTGAAGGCACGGCGGCGCAAGGAGGCGCGGTTCGCCGCCGACACCAACCATGTGATCTCCAAACGCATCGTGACCGAGGCAGAACGCACCGGACGCGGGATCGCCCTGGAAGACCTCCACGGCATCCGCGAGCGGGTACGGCTTCGCAAGCCCCAGCGGGTCATCTTGCACACCTGGAGTTTCCACCAGTTGGCCACCTTCATCGGCTACAAGGCGGCCCGGGCGGGTGTCGCGCTGGTCTATGTCGATCCGGCCTATACCTCCCAGGAGTGCTGCCGGTGTGGGCATGTGGACAAGAGGAACCGGCCGGACCGGGAAACCTTCGCTTGTACGTCGTGCGGCTTCGCTGAGCACGCCGACGTCAACGCGGCCCGTAACATCGCCAGACGCGGTGTGATGGGCTGGGCAGTGAGTCACGCTGCCGACGACGCGGCCTGACCCGTACACGCCATGTACGGCGAGGAGCCGCAAGCTCGGCCCTTTAGGACTTTGTTGCCCGATTCGAATCGGGCAACAAAGTCCTTCAGAGCCGGGAAGCTGACTCATGGCGCACCAAGCCGAGACGGCGGTGCCGACACCGGGCTCGGACTCGATCTCGACGGAGCCCGCAACGCGTTCGGCCCTGGCGCGCAGCCCGCCGAGCGCCCGGGTCGGCCGCCCGGAAGGACGGCAGCAGGCCCAGGATCGTCAGCAGCAGGGGCGGGAAGGCCACGACCCAGAACACCCCCGCCCGGTTGCGGCCGATGAGGCGGGCCTCGGCTTTGAGTACGGCGGTGGAGGCGGACACGTCAGGTCTCCCGCTCGGTGAAGTGGAGGAAGGCGTCGTCCAGGGTGGGGGTGGTGACCTGGAGCCGGTGCGCGGTGATCTGGTGCCTGGCCAGCAGGGCGACCAGCGGCCCGACGGTCTCGTCGGTGCCGCGCACGCTCACCTGGCCGTCCTCGCCGTGCCGTACGGACACCACCGCGGGCAGCGCGGCCAGGCCCAGGTCGGCGACGGGCCGGGAGGGGATGAAGGTGATGACCGTGACGCCGTCGGTGCGGCGGATCAGCCCGGCGGGCGTGTCGAGGGCGACGACCTTGCCTATGCCTCGATGGTCGCGGGCGGGGCGGCCGCCGGGCATCGCCCGTCGCGCTACGCCCCCATCATCCGATCGGATGATGGGGGCGTACGACCGGGCTCAGTCGAAGCCGAAGCCCCAGGGGAGCGGTTCGCGGTGGAAGAGCCGGCTCGGGACGGCGTCGGCGATCGCCTTGTAGCCGGTCGGGTTCAGGTGCAGGTGGTCGCCGACGTCGTAGGCCGGGAGGAACTGCCGGGGGTTGGCCGGATCGCGCGTGGCCCGGTCGAGGTCGATGACGGCGTCGAACCTGCGGCTGGTGCGGATCCAGTCGTTGACCGTCTGCCGGGCCGCCTCCCGGAATCCCTGCGCGTCGTCGTAGGCGGTGTTGGCGCCGAACGGCGTCAGCGTCGCGCCGTACACCCGGATCCCGTGGGCGTGGGCCCGGACGATCATCTGGTCGTAGGCCGTGATCAGGTCGGCGGCGACCTGCTGCTGGGCGGCCTGGGTGGCCTCGGCCGTGCCGATGTCGTTGACGCCCTCGAACAGGATCAGCCACTCGACCCCGCTCTGCGCCAGCACGTCGCGGTCCAGCCGGCCCAGGGCGTTGGGCCCGAGCCCGTCGTTCAGGACCCGGTTGCCGCCGGCGGCCTGGTTGAGCACCGCCACGTTCGCCGTGTCGTGGCGGGCGTGCAGGCGGTCGAGCAGCTGGTCCGGCCAGCGGTCGTTCATGTTCGTGGTCGAGCCGCGCCCGTCGGTGAGCGAGTCGCCCACGACGGCGACCGCCGCGGTCGTGCTCTTCGACCACACCTCCACGCCGCTGAGGAAGTACCAGTGGTCGGTACGGGTCGCCCCCACCAGATCCGCCGCCCCGACGTGATCACCCGCCAGCAGGTACGACGAGGTCCGGGAACCGGGATGCGAGGTGATGTTGTTGGAGTTCTGCCCCTGGGCCAGATACAACGTCACGGTGAGGTTGGAGCGCGGGGCCACGGTGAAGTTCAGCGGGTCGGAGACCACCTGCGCGCCCACCGGGACGACCACCGAGGTCCGGCCGCTGAACGTGACCGGCCGGATGGTCGCCGGCAGGACCGCGCTGACACCCGCCTGCCCTCCGGCCGGCAGCGCGATGGTCACCTTGGTGATGGGCAGCGCCGTACCCCCGAAGGCGTTGGAGAAGCGCAGCCGCATCTGCTGCCCGCCGACCGAGGCGTGCACGGTCTGCCGCAGCGTGGCGTCGGCGAGCACCAGGTTGTCCTGCGTGAACGGCGCCGGCGGCATGTTGCCCGGCTCGGTCAGCTGGGGCATCGACACCCAGGTGTTGACCCAGTGCCCCGCCATCTTGGGCGAGACGCGCGCCGGATCCTGGGCGCGGCCCTGCTCGCCAAGGGCGCTGAAGGCCGGCGCCGCCACGACGACGGCCACCGCGACGACCGCGGCGATCATGACCCGGACGAGCTGCGACATCCGTTCGGCCGGCTGGGCGAGCAGGGCCGGGTACGGCCGGGCCCGCCTCACCGCCCGACTCCACGGCGCCGGGGGGAGTGCAAAGGTTTCATCGCTGACCCTCCATCAACTCTGTTCCTGACGACGATCGGCCCCGAAAAGTTTCTGACCAGTTCGGAAATATTTCGGGGGCAACGTACGACGCCTGGATCACCCGGTCAATGGGCTCCCCGCCACCGAGCGGAGCTCGCCCGCGAGGCCCTAGCGGCGGCCACCACGCACAGCCTCGGCTCCGGCGAGGTTAGGCCCACTGTGACGAGCGAGACCGACCCGGCGGCCGCAGACCCTCCGTCCCGTGAAACGTTCACCCCCGACGTGGATCAGGTCGTCCGCTTCTCCACCGTGCTGGGCTCGCGCGGCTCCGCCGACACCGTGCGCGACACCCGCGGCTTCGCGACCAAGTTCTACACCAGCGAGGGCGTCTTCGATCTGGTCGGCAACAACATCCCGGTGTTCTTCATCCAGGACGCGATCAAGTTCCCGGACGTGATCCACGCCGCCAAACCGCAGCCCGACCGGGAGATCCCGCAGGCGCAGAGCGCGCACGACACGTTCTGGGACTTCGTCTCCCTGCACACCGAGGCGACGCATCACACTCTGTGGAACATGTCCGACCGGGGCATCCCGCGCTCGTTCCGGACCATGGAGGGGTTCGGGGTGCACACCTTCCGCCTGGTCAACGCCGACGGCGGGACGTCGCTGGTCAAGTTCCACTGGAAGCCGAGGATGGGCGTGCACTCGCTGGTGTGGGAGGAGGCACAGTTGATCAACGGCGTCGACCCGGACTTCCACCGCCGCGACCTCGCCGACGCGATCGAGGCGGGGGCCTTTCCGGAGTGGGAGTTCGGCGTACAGGTCTTTCCCGACACGCCGGAGCAGACCTTCGAGGGCATCGACCTGCTGGATCCGACCAAGATCGTCCCTGAGGAGCTGGCGCCGGTCCAGCCGATCGGGCTGATGACCCTCAACGCCAACCCGGTGAACTATTTCGCCGAGACCGAGCAGGTGGCCTTCCACGTCGGCCACCTGGTGCCGGGGATCGACGTCACCGACGATCCGCTGCTGGCCGGGCGGCTCTTCTCCTACCTGGACACCCAGATCACCCGCCTGGGCGGGCCCAACTTCGCGCAGCTGCCCATCAACCGGACCCACGCCCAGGTCAACGACCTGCTGCGGGATGGCATGCACCAGACCGCCGTGCACGCGGGGGCGGCGCCGTACCGGCCGAACTCGCTGGACGGCGGGTGCCCGTTCCAGGCGGGGATCGCGGCGGGCGGGTATGTCGAGGCGCCGGTTCAGGTGGCCGCGGCGCCCCGGGTGCGGGCCGCTCCGGCGTCGTTCGACGATCATTTCAGCCAGCCGAGGATGTTCTGGCTGAGCCTGTCGCCGGTGGAGCGGGAGCACGTGATCGCCGCCTACACCTTCGAGCTGAGCAAGGTCTACGAGCCGGCGATCAGGGAACGCGTGGTGCGGGTGCTGGGCGGGATCGATCCGCGGCTGAGCGCCCAGGTGGCCGAAGGGCTTGGGCTGCCCGCGCCGGAGAAGCCGGGCAAGCCGGCGTCGGTGTCGGCCAGTCCGGCGCTGTCCCAGCTGGGCGGGACCTGGCCGACCACCGGGCGGGTGATCGGCATCGTGGCCGGTGACGACGATCTCGACGCCGTACGCCGGGTGCGGCAGGAGGTGTTCGACGCGGGCATGGTGCCGCTGGTCGTCGCGGCCGGCGGGGGCGTGCTCCCCGGCGGGGGCGAGCCGGTCCCGGTGCAGCGGATGTTCGCGGCGGCCCGGTCGGTGGAGTTCGACGCCCTGCTGGTGGCCGGCGCGCCCGGTCCCGGCAAGGACGCGCGCGCTGTCCGGGACGCGAAAGCCGCCAACGGCAAGGCCGCCATGGTGATCGATCCGCGGGTCCTGCTGATGCTGCGCGAGGCGTACCGGCATGCCAAACCGCTGGGCGGCTGGGGCGACGCGGCGACCGCGTTCGACGTGGCGGGCATCGCCACGGACGCTCCCGGGATCGTCATCGGCTCCGACCCGGCCGCCGTGCTGGGCGAGGTGACCGACCTGCTCACGCGGCACCGCGTCTGGGACCGGTTCCCGGCGGCCTGATCGTCAGCCGAAGCGCTCGGCCATCCAGGCGTCCCACGCGGCCTGCTCGTCGCGGCCCGCGAAGTTCTGGTGGCCGAGCACGAGGGCGTCGCCGCGGTCGCTCCCGGAGTGGATGAACCGGTACAGGCCCTCGCCGGTCCGCACGCCCAGGTTGACGGGCAGGTTCGCGTAGAAGACGACCCCGGCGGAGCCGTCCGGAAGCCGGACGGCCGCGCCGTCGGCGACCTCGGGCGTGACGCCCAGCGACTCGGTGACGACCTTCCAGACGGCGTCCGGGCCGCCCGCTCCGGGCCGGAAGACCGTGGTGACCGAGGGGGCGCGACCGGCGAAGTGCGCGAGGTACTGGCTGAGGGTCTCCAGGTAGATGGGCCAGCCGGCCTTCATCGCCTCGAACTCGGTCTCCCAGTCGTCGCCGAGCATGCCGCTGTGCACCAGCCGCAGCACGGTCGTGCCGCCGCCACGCCCCTCGATGAGGTATTCCATCGCCATGAAGCGGCCGTCGGGGGCTTCGTCACTGCGGGTCGCGAAGCGGCTGCCCGGCTCGTAGGCGGTGATCGTGGACTGCTCGGTGTGGCCCATCATCGTGAACGCGGCGCGGCCGTCGGCGAACTGGGTGCGCCCCATGAACCAGGAGTCGACGCCGGGGCCGGTCGCGATCGCCTCCCAGACCTGTTCGGGCGTGGCGGCGAGCTCGATCTCCTGGCTCAGCTCGAACGGGTGCGTCATCGGGCGTCCTTCACGCTCGGGTGGACGGCGACGACGATCCGGTGATCGCGGCCGTGCTCGGCGGACTCGTCATGGTACCGGGACACCAGGGCCGCGACGGCCCCGGCGAGCTCCTCGGCGAACGCGGCGCGGTCGGCGGCCGAGGCGAAGCGCACCTCGCCGTCGATCGCGAAGGTCGCGACCCGCTTGCGCGCCCGGGCCGCGCCGGTGATCAGCGCCCCGACGTCGCGGACCAGCCGGGCCGCGACAGCCAGCAGCCAGCTCGCCGACAGCTGGTCGGGGGAGCGGGCCGGGTCCGGCTCCAGCGAGCCCAGCGCGGTCGGGGAGATCACGTAGGAGGCCGCGGTCGCCCGCATGATGCGCTCGTGCACGTTGCCCTTGCGCCGCTCCTCGATCATCTCAACGAGCCCGTGCGCCTCCAGCGTCTTCAGGTGGTAGTTGACCTTCTGCCGGGGCAGGCCGACCTTGGCGGCCAGCATGGTCGCGGACCCGGGCTCGCTCAGCTCGGCCAGCAGCCGGGCCCGGATGGGCGCCAGCGACACCTCGGCGGCGGCCGGGTCCTCGATCACGGCGATGTCCTGCATAACCCGCAGGCTACATCCGACAAATTAATTATTTAAGAAAACCTCATTCACCAGGAGATTCCTCGTCGATGCATCTCCGATCATGGTGCGCCCGTCGGGGGCGTACCAGACCGGCTTCTCAGGTGGGCAGGGGGCGGTCGTTCACCACGTGCTTCATCACGAGGGTGGAGTTCAGTCGCTGCACGCCCGGGAGGGCGGACAGCACGTCGTCTTCCAGTTCCTGGTAGGCGGTGAGGTCGGCGGTGATGACGCGGAGCAGGTAGTCCGGGTCGCCGAACAAGCGCTGGGCCTGGACGACCTCCGGCACCCGGGCCACGGCCGCCTCGAAGCCCAGCAGGGTGTCGCGGTCCTCCTGGCGCATGGTGACGAACACCAGCGCCTGGAACGTCAGGCCGATCGCGGCGGGGTCCACGATCGCGCGGTAGCCGCGGATCGTGCCGCCGCGCTCCAGTTCCCGCAGCCGGCGGTGGCACGGCGAGACGCTCAAGCCCACCCGCGCCGCCAGCTCCGTGATAGTCAGGCGGCCGTCCTCCTGAAGGACAGCAAGAATCTTCCGGTCGATCGCGTCCATTTGGAAGATTCTTCCACAGAGGCAGCCTTACCGAGTGAAAGTTGGAAGCACTTTCGGGCTGATTGAAACTATTCTTCTCCCATCGTCCGCTAGTGGGGGATTTATGGCCGCCAGTTCCGTGCTCGCCTTCTGGGCGGTCGCGCTCCTGCTCATCGTGGTGCCGGGCGCCGACTGGGCGTTCACCATCAGCGCCGGGCTGCGCCGCCGGTCGGTGTATCCCGCGGTGAGCGGACTGGTCGTGGGCTACGCCGCGATCACCCTCATCGTCGCGGGCGGCGTCGGCGCCCTGGTCGCCGGAAACCCGGCCATCCTGACCGGTCTCACCCTGGTCGGCGGCCTCTACCTGATCTGGCACGGCACGACGACCTTCGCCCGTCCCTCCGAACCCACCACCCCCGCCGACGGCCTGACCGGCACCGACTGGAACACCTTCCTGCGCGGGGTCGGCGTCAGCGGCCTCAACCCCAAAGGCCTGCTGATCTTCCTCGCCCTGCTCCCGCAGTTCACCGACCCGCGCGGCCCCTGGCCGATCGCCGCGCAGATCAGCGTGCTCGGCCTGGCCTTCATGACCACCATCGGCCTGTTCTACCTCGGCATCGGCCGGCTCACCCACACCGTCCTGTACGGCAGGCCCGCCGCCGCACGCCTGATCAGCCGCCTGTCCGGAGCCGCCATGATCGGTATCGGCGCCTGGCTCCTCATCGACCACCTGCTGACCTGAACGGAGCGCCACCGGCCATGCTCGCGGAAAGACCGTGCTGACTGTGCCGTGATGAGCGATCGCTCCGGCCGTAGTATCGGCGGGAGGGCGCTGTGGACGTATGGCCGTTCGTGGGCAGGCGGGCCGAGCGGGAGTGGGCCGTGGCGACGCTGCGGCGTGGCAACGTGGTGATCGCCGGGGCCGCCGGGGTGGGGAAGAGCCGGCTGGCGAGCGAGGTCGCCACGGCGTTCGAGGCCACCGTGCACGTGCGCGGGACGCGGGCGGCCCGGGCGCTGCCGCTGGGGGCGTTCGCCCCGCTGCTTCCCGAGGGCGAGCCGGGTTTCAATCCGCTCCGGTGGGCGGCGGGGGCGATCCTGTCCCGGGCGCCGTCGCTGCTGGTGGTGGATGACGCGCACCTGCTGGACGCCTCGTCGGCCGCGCTCACGCACCAGCTGGCGGATGCCGTCCGGGTGCTGGCGACCGTACGGGCGGGTGAGGAATGCCCGGATTCGGTGACCGCCCTGTGGGAGGACGATCTGGGCAGCCGCCTCGATCTGGCCCCGCTCACGGACGCGGAGACGGCGGTGGTTCTCGCCTCCGTCCTGGGTGACCAGGTGGATCCACCCGCGGCCGCGCGGCTGCACACGCTCAGCCAGGGCAACGTGCTGCTGCTGCGCGAGCTGGTCACCGCCGCTCTGGAGGGCCAGGTTCTGGTCCGGCCCGACGGCCTGACCTGGCGGCTGGAGGGCGAGGTGCCCCGCGCGCCGCGCCTGATGGAGATGATCGAACGCCGGATGGGCCGGTTCGGCGACGCCGTCACCTCGGTCCTGGAGCTGGTCGCCCTGGCCGAGCCGATCGGCCTGGCCCCGCTGGCCGCGCTGACCGGCGGCGACGCGGTCGAGGAGGCGGAGTCCCGCGGCCTGGTCGATGTCGTCTCCGACGGGCGCCGCGCCGCCGTCCGCCTGGCCCACCCCCTGTACGGCGAGGCGGTGCGGCTCCCCGTCACGCGCCGGAGGCGCCGCTACGGGGAGCTGGCCGACGCGCTCCAGGCGACCGGCGCCCGCCGCCGCGAGGACGTGCTGCGGATCGCGGTCTGGCGGCTGGAGAGCGGCACCACCCCCGACCCGGCCCCGCTGGTGCGCGCCTGCCGCCTGGCCTGGGCCTCCCATGACTTCCCGCTGGCGATCCGGCTGGCCAGGGCCGCGCTGGCCCGCGCGGGAACCGACGAGGACCGGGTCGACGCCGCCATCATGCTCGGCACCCTGCTCAACTACTCGAGCCAGCCCGCCGAAGCGGAGACCTTGATCGCCCAGCTGCCCGCCGTCGCCGTCGACGAGCGGCGGCGCACCGAGCTCGCCCTCACCCGGGCGTGGAGCCTCGCGCTGGGGCTGGGCCGCGTCGAGGAGGGCATGGAGCTGCTGTCCCGGACCCGGGAACAGATCACGCAGGTCGCCTTCCGGCAGGACCTGTCCACGCTGCTGATCATGATCATGTCCGCGCACACCGGGTTCGAGGAGCTGCTGCGGCACATCAACGCGTTGCTGGCGGAGCCGCCGGTCACCGCCGCCGTACGGGCGCAGGCGCTGAACTGCCGGGCCCTCACCCTCGCCACGATCGGCCGCTACCACGAGGCGGAGGCCGACATCGCGGCGGCCGTCGGCGATCACGCGAACTGGGTGGACGCCGTGCCCGTGATCCTGCTGCCCCTGCACGCGAACTGGTCGCTGAACCGGATGATGCTGGGCGACGTCGACGGCATGGAAGCGGCCATGGACAACCTGGCGGGACTGGTCGGGTCGGGCCACGGGTTCTCGTACGCGGCCCAGGCCCTGGCCCTGCACCGCGCGATGGCGGCCCGGATGCGGGGCAGGTTCACCCAGGCCGCCAGGCTGCTCCAGGACGCCCGGCGGTTCCCGGGCGACGACGCGCTCACCGGCCTCCTCGTGATCGAACACGCCTACGTGCTGGCTTTGCGGGGCGACGGGCCCGCCGCGAGGGCGACCTTCGACGAGGGCGTCACCGCGTACACCCGGCTTGGCGGCCTGGTCGACATGTTCCGCTACCTGACCGAACCCTGGGTCATCGCCGCCTCCGGCGAGCTGCGCAAGGGCGTGGAGTTCGCCCTGGTCACCGCGGACGTGGGCCGGGGGATGGGCGCCGTGGCCTTCGAAACCCACGCCCTGCACACCGTGGCCCGCCTCGGTTTCGCCGAACGTGCCGCCGACCGTCTCGCCGAGCTCGCCTCGGCCCAGGACGGCGACCTGGCCTCCCTCTTCGCCGTGCAGGCGCGCGCGTCCGCCGTCCACGATGCTCCCGCGCTGGAGCGGGTGACGTCCGAATTCACCAGGCTCGGCCTCCTCCCGTACGCGGCCGAGGCCTGCGCCCAGGCCGCCCAGGCGTGGGAGCACGCCGGCCGCCACGCCTCCGGCCGCGCCGCCGCCAGCCGCGCCTGGCTGCTGGCCGCCCGCTGTGACGGCCTGCGCACCCCTGCCGTGGCCCACCTCACCGCTCCCGGCCTGACCCGCCGGGAGGCCGAGATCGCCCGCCTGGCCTGCACCGGCCTGCCCAGCAAGCAGATCGCCGAACGCCTGTTCCTGTCCCCCCGCACGGTCGACAACCACCTGCAGAACGTCTACGCCAAACTCGGCGTCTCCAACCGCTCCGACCTCAGGCGCGTGCTGCGCCCCGACTGATCCCGATCAAAGCAGGCCCCGCGCGAGGGCCGCCGCGTCGGTGACGCGGGTGTCGGCGAGGGTGATGACACGGGTACGGGGGTGGGTGGCCTGGGCGGTTCGGGCCAGGACGTGGCCCGGTGGGGTTTGGATGAAAAGGGTCGTGCCGAGTTCGCCGAGCAGGGCGATGCCGTCGCGCCATCGCACCGTGGTGGCGACGCTGCGGGCAAGGTCGTCCACACCGCCTCGATCACGGCCGAGCGGATCGCGGCCACGTCGTCGGCGACCAGCACGTCCGCCAGGCCGGTCCGCGTGCGTTGCGTGCCGCCGTCGATCGACCAGATCATCGTGTGATCGGAGGCGTCGAACTCGGCGACCCCGGCCTCGGACTCGATCACCTGGGGACCGTCCAGCCCGAGACGGCCCTCCCTGGTCATGATCAACTCGGTGCACAGCCCGGCCGCGATGCTCATCCCGCCGAAACAGCCCAGCATGCCGGCGATCACTCCGACGACAGGCTGGAGCGCACGTAACTCCAGCAGCGCCGAGCACACCTCCGCGACCGTGGCCAAGCCCAGATTGGCCTCCTGCAGCCGCACCCCGCCGGTCTCCAGCAGCAGAACCGCAGCCGTCGGAACACCCGCGCGGCTGTCCCGGGCGGCCAGCGACAACGCAGTGGCGATCTTCACACCGGAGACCTCGCCGATGCCGCCGCCCTGGAAAGCCTGCTCGATGCCGATCACGACCGCGGATCGCCCGTCCAGCTTGCCCCGCACTACAACCACACCGTCATCGGACTGCGGGACGACACCCTGAGGTTCCAGCCATGGCGACTCGATACGGTCGAAGGGACCGCACAGCTCACCGCCGGTGCCGCCGTCGAGCAGCGCGAATGCCCGCGCCCTGGCGTCCAGCTCGATGAAACTGAGCTTCATTCGCCGCCCTCTCCCAAGCTTTCCTCGACCGCCTGCCGCAGCCGTAGCGTGACCACACCGGGAGTCGCCCCCGAGTCGTTGAGCTCGAACCCCGCGGCCACCCGATGGCGGGCGAAGAAGCGCTCCAGCACGACCCGCCACACCGTGTCGAACCCATCCACGCTGGTACGCACGCGCACCCGCGCGACACCAGCCGGCCCCGGCGTCATCAGCACCTCCAGATCCCCCGAACCCGCCACCCCCACGTGCGCCCGCCGCGCCGGCGGCCGGTCGGCGGGAAACTCGAAGTTCAGCGTCTGCACGAGACCACCCCCAGCTCGGCTCCGGCGACGGACCCAGGCCACGGCACCAGGTCAAGGAAGAGCCCTGCGGCCAGCAGGTCACCGCTCCCGCCCGGCGAGAGCCGGCCCGCCCGCAACCGCCCGTCCAGCTCCAGGAGGGCGGCCCGGCCGGAGTCCGTCCCCGCACCCCCCTCGGCCAGGACGCGGGCGGCGCCGAGCCGTACCACCCGGAGCCCCTCAAGGCCGCCGCGATGCAGCACGCAGGTGTCGTCCAGGAGGCTCATCACCGCCAGCAGCGCGTCCAGCCGGGCCACGTCCTCGGCGAGCCCGGCCGCCCGGCCCGCGCGCAGCCGCGGCAACGCGACCTCGACCACGTGGGGGAAACCGGCCGCCGCCTCGGCGCGAGCACCGCCCACCCGGAACCGACGCCGTACCCGCTCGCCATGGGAGACCGGCACGTCCCCGTCCGGGATGGCGGCCAGCCTGGCCGCACGACCCACGGCCTCCGTCTCGTCGTCGGCGGTGGCGGCGCCCGCGACCAGCAGCCCGAGCGCCCACAACGCGCCCCGGTGGGTGTTCACCCCACGGGTGACCCCCAGCATGACCCGCTCACCCGCCCGGCCCAGCCGCCCCAGCTCCGCACGAAGCCCGGCCCCTACCGGCATCCGCCGCGCCGCCCGCGCGAGAGACCGGAAGACGGGCCGCAGCGCCTCGGCGGAGGCCAGCATGAGCTCAAGATCCATGTCGTCGTGCGCGCCGCGGCCCCGATGGTCGACCAAGCCCGGCTTGGGACCCAGGCGCGCCTCCGCGCACAGGGCCTGGACCGCGAGATCGGCCAGCATCGGATCACCAGGTCCTGAACCGGGCAGGCGGATCATACAGACCTCCCGACCAGTCGACCAGATCCTCGATGCTGCGGACCGCCAGCAGGGAGCGCTTCGCCTTCCGCACATCCACCTTCAGATCCTCGGGCAGCGCCACCAGACCGTCGCGGCGCAGCGCCTCGACGCGCCGCTCGTCCAGGCCCCGGCCGACCGGGGTGGCGCCCGCGATCGCGGCCAGCGCCTCGCGCCGCTCGGCCAGGCCGGAAGCCTTGTACAGGTAGGCCACGCCCTCCTCGGTCACCACGTGACTGACGTCCGCTCCGTAGATCATGACCGGGGAGATGGGCATGCCGATGTCCGCGCCCACCTGGATCGCGTCCAGGGACTCCACGAACGCCGGAGTGCCCCCGGAGCGGAACGTCTGGGTGATCTGCACGACGAGCTTGCGCCCCCGCGGCGCGGGCGGCTCACCGGCCGGCAGGCTCAGCCACGCGGGGGAGGAGTGCCCGCGGCCGTGCGGATCGTGCCCCATGTTGGGAGCCCCGCCGAACCCGGTCAGGCGGCCCTCGGTGACCGTCGAGGAGTTCGCGCAGGCGTCGATCTGCAGCGAGGAGCCGATGAACATGTCCACCGCGTACTGGCCGGCGAGCTGGCACAGCACCCGGTTCGAGCGAAGCGACCCGTCGCGGCCGGTGAAGAACACGTCCGGCCGCGCGGCGACGTAACGCTCGGTGCCGGGCTCCCCGCCGAAGCAGTGCACCGACTCCACCCAGCCGCTCTCGATCGCCGGGATGAGCGTCGGATGCGGGTTGAGCGTCCAGTGCTTGCAGATCTTCCCACGCAGGCCCAGCTCCTCGCCGTAGGTGGGCAGGATGAGCTCGATCGCCGCGGTGTCGAAGCCGATCCCATGGTTCAGCGCCGTCACCCCGTGCCGCTCGTAGACGCCGCGCAGCGCCAGCATGGCCATCAGGATGTCCACCTGGCCGATCTGGCGCGGGTCCCGCGTGAACAGCGGCTCCATGGCGTACGGCCGGGGGCTCGCCACGACGAGATCCACCCAGTCGCCGGGAATGTCCACCCGGGGAACCCGGTCCACCAGCTCGTTGACCTGGACCAGCACGACACCGTCGCGGAACGCCGCCGCCTCGGCGATGGTCGGGGTGTCCTCGGTGCCCGGGCCGGTGAACAGGTTTCCCTCCCGGTCGGCCTGCTCGGCGCAGAGCAGCACCACATCGGGGGCGAGGTCGACGAACATCCGCGCGTACAGCTCGACATAGGTGTGGATCGCCCCGACCTCGATCTTGCCGTCGGCCAGCAGCTGCGCCACGCGCACGCTCTGCGGTCCCGCGTAGGCGAAATCCAGGCGGCGGGCCACACCACGCTCGAAGACGTCCAGATGCTCGGGCAGGCTGATCGAGGAGATCAGCAGATGCAGGTCGTGCACCACGTCCGGATCGCAGCCCGCCAGCGCCTCGGCGAGGAAGTCGGCCTGTTTCTGGTTGTCGCCTTCCAGCGCGACTCGATCACCCGGCCGCAACAGCGCCTGCAGAGCCTCACGCATCCGCCCGGCGTCCAGCACCCGGCCCGAGGCGAAGGCCCCGACGGCCTCCATCCGCTCCCGCTTCGCCGCCCGTCGCCGGGTCCAGCTCCGCGTGGAGATTCGCCTCGATGCCGACATAGGCAGGTGATGCCTCCAGCGGCGACGCGTTTAACTCAACGGGAGTTAAATACCGTGAGGGCGATCCATTCGGTTCGTCAGGAGATGTGTTCTCGCGTGCGGTAGTGGTAGCGGCACAGTTCGGTGAAGCCCGCGCGCTCGTACAGCCGTAGAGCCGGGGCGTTGTCCCCCACGACCTGGAGATACATCTGGCCGGCGCCCTGGCTGCCGGCCCAGCCCGCGAGGGCGGCCAGCACGCTCGCGGCGGCGCCTCGCCCGCGCGCCTCGGGAAGGGTGGCCATGCTGAACACGCCCGCCCAGCCACTGTCGACGACCGCGCGGCCCACGGCGACGACGCGGTTCCCGTCAACCACACTGGCGTAGACGCTCGGTTGATCCACTCTTCGGAGCATGTCCCACTCGGGACCGGGATCCCCGCCGTGCACGGCATGCCAGGCCTCGAACCACGCGTCCGTCGGGCGCTCATCCAACCGGCCGCGCACCGGCCCTGCCGTCCGTGCCACGACGGAGGAGGTCACAGCCGACTGCAACGATATCGAGTATTCGCGGCGATAACCCCGCTCCGCCAAGGCGGCGTCGAGCTCGGCCGGGGAGGCACCCGGAGTGACCTGAAACCGCGTGGCGGCGCCGTGCGCGGTATAGAACTCCTCAGCGAAACCGATCCTGCGCGACAGATCCGCGGGCGTGGCCTCGCCATGAGCCAGCACCGTCCCGGCCCACCACGCCCCGCAGTCCACGCGGCGCAGCCACCAGCCCTCGAGATGATCGACAGACACCGGCGGCATGGCCCGGGCCGCTCGTTCCTGCAGACCTTTCACCAGTTCGGGGGCGATGAGTGGTACGGACATGGCACTCACTCTTATCACGATCCAGTAGTTGATCACGAGATCATGAACCCCGCTGATAGACGAACGACCTTCGCGCTGCTGCGCACGCGCGACGACTTCGACCTACCGGCGGTCGCCCGCGTCTGACGGCGGGTCCTTGATCTCGCATATGGCCGCGCCCGCGGCCACCGTGGCCCCCACCTGGGCGGACAGGCCGACCACGATTCCGGTCTTGTGGGCGGTGAGGGGCTGTTCCATCTTCATGGCCTCCAGGACGACGATGATGTCCCCGGCGGCCACCTCGTCGCCTTCGGCGGCCAGCACCTTGACGATGGTGCCCTGCATGGGGCTGACCAGGGAGTCCCCGCTCGCCGCGGCTTTCGCCGGGCCGGTGCCGCCGCGCCTGCGCGCGGGAGTGGCCCGGTTCGCGGTCCGCGGGCCGCCGAAACCGGCGGGCAGTACGACCTCCAGGCGTTTGCCCGCCACCTCGACGGTGATCCGCTCACGTTCGGCGGGATCCTCGGCGGCGGCGGTCTGGCCCGCGTAGGGAGCGATCGTGTTGTCGAACTCGGTCTCGATCCAGCGGGTGTGGACGGTGAAGGGTTCGCTGGTGAAGGCCGGATCCGCCGCCACCGCCCGGTGGAACGGGAGCACGGTGGGCATGCCGTCGATCTCGAACTCGGCCAGCGCCCGGCGGGCGCGTTCAAGCGCTTGGGTTCGGGTGGCGCCGGTGACGACCAGCTTGGCGATCAGCGAGTCGAACGAGCCCGGCACGGTTTCGCCCTGCTCGTAGCCGGAGTCCAGGCGGACGCCCGGGCCGGAGGGGGCGCGCCAGCGGGTGATGGTGCCGGGGGCGGGCAGGAAGCCGCGCCCGGCGTCCTCGGCGTTGACGCGGAACTCGAGGGAGTGGCCGCGCGGCTCCGGGTCGCCGTAGCCGAGTTCCTCCCCGGCGGCGACGCGGAACATCTCCCGCACCAGGTCGACGCCGGTGACCTCCTCGGTGACCGGGTGCTCCACCTGCAGGCGGGTGTTGACCTCCAGGAAGGAGATCGTGCCGTCCTGGCCGACGAGGAACTCGCACGTCCCCGCTCCGACGTAGCCGGCCTCGCGCAGGATCGCCTTGGAGCTGTCCCGGAGCAGGGCTTCCTGCGCGGCGGTGAGGAACGGCGCGGGCGCCTCCTCGACCAGCTTCTGGTGGCGGCGCTGCAGGGAGCAGTCGCGGGTGGAGACCACGACCACGTTGCCGTGCGCGTCGGCCAGGCACTGGGTCTCCACGTGCCGGGGCCGGTCCAGGTAGCGCTCCACGAAGCACTCGCCCCGGCCGAACGCCGTCACCGCCTCGCGTACGGCGCTGTCGTACAGGTCGGGGATCTCCTCGGCGGTGCGCGCCACCTTCAGGCCGCGACCGCCGCCGCCGAAGGCCGCTTTGATCGCGATGGGCAGGCCGTGCTCGGCGGCGAAGGCGATCACCTCGGCCACCCCGGAGACGGGGTCGGGAGTGCCCGCCACGAGCGGGGCGCCGACGCGCTGGGCGATGTGCCTGGCCTGGACCTTGTCGCCGAGCGCGGTGATCGCCGCGCTCGGCGGCCCGATCCAGACCAGCCCGGCGTCGATGACCGCCTGGGCGAAGCCGGCGTTCTCCGCCAGGAAGCCGTACCCGGGGTGCACCGCGTCCGCGCCGGACCGCGCCGCCACGTCGATGATATTGTCGATGGCGAGGTAGGTCTCGCTCGGCGTGGCGCCGCCCAGCGCGTACGCCTCGTCGGCCATGCGGGCGAACAGCGCGTCGCGGTCCTGGTCGGCGTAGACGGCCACGCAGCCGATGCCGGCGTCCCGGCAGGCGCGAATGACCCGGACGGCGATCTCGCCGCGGTTGGCGACGAGCACTTTGCGCATGGTCGTGGATCCTTTCACAGGGGGATGTTCCCGTGCTTCTTGGGCGGCAGGGCGTCCCGCTTGCCGCGCAGCAGCCGCAGCGCGCGGGTGACCTCGCGGCGGGTCTCACTCGGCGCGATCACCGCGTCCACGTACCCGCGTTCGGCCGCCAGGTATGGCGTGGCGAGGGTGTCCTCGTACTCACGCACCAGCTCGGCCCGCAGGGCGTCGGGGTGGTCGACCGCGGCCAGCCGCTTGCGGTGCAGGAGGTTGACCGCGCCCTGGGCGCCCATCACCGCGATCTGCGCGCTGGACCAGGCCAGGTTGACGTCCGCGCCCAGATGTTTGGAGCCCATCACGTCGTACGCCCCGCCGTACGCCTTGCGTGTGATCACCGTGACGAGCGGCACCGTGGCCTCGCCGTAGGCGTACAGCAGCTTGGCCCCGCGCCGGATGATGCCGTTCCACTCCTGCTCGGTGCCGGGCAGGAAACCGGGCACGTCCACGAGCGTGAGCACGGGGATGTTGAAGGCGTCGCAGGTGCGTACGAAACGGGCCGCCTTCTCCGAGGCGTCGATGTCCAGCGTGCCGGCCAGCATCAGCGGCTGGTTGGCCACCACGCCGACCGGCTGGCCTTCGACGCGCCCGAAGCCGACCACGATGTTGGGCGCGAACAGCGCCTGCACCTCCAGGAACTCGCCGTCGTCCAGCAGGGCGGCGATGACGGTGTGCATGTCGTAGGGCTGGTTGGGGGAGCCGGGGAGCAGCGAGTCCAGGGCCAGGTCACCGGCGGAGATCTCCAGGTCCGCCGCTAACCCGGAGTACGGCGGCTCG
Source organism: Acrocarpospora sp. B8E8 (assembly GCF_039871605.1). NCBI lineage: Bacteria > Bacillati > Actinomycetota > Actinomycetes > Streptosporangiales > Streptosporangiaceae > Acrocarpospora > Acrocarpospora sp. B8E8. The sequence continues at coordinate 24,255 of NZ_JBDPLV010000031.1, forward strand.
TCCAGGTTGTTCCGCGGCAGGTAGGACAGCAGGGCCCGGGCGTAGTCGAGCGCGTCGTCCTCGTCGTGCGCCAGGTAGTGGGCGTTGCCGCTGCGGCTGTTGTGCACGCGGGCGCCGCCCAGGTCCTCGAAGGTGACGTCCTCGCCGGTGACCGTCTTGATGACGTCCGGTCCGGTCACGAACATGTGGGACGACTCATCCACCATGATCGTGAAGTCGGTGAGGGCCGGGGAGTAGACGTGACCGCCCGCGCACGCGCCCATGATCAGGGAGATCTGCGGGATCACGCCGGAGGCGCGGATGTTGCGGCGGAAGATCTCGCCGTACAGGCCGAGGGAGACCACGCCCTCCTGGATGCGGGCGCCCGCGCCCTCGTTGATGCCGATGATCGGCGACCCGGTCCGCATGGCCAGGTCCATGACCTTGCAGATCTTCTGGCCGTACACCTCGCCCAGGCTGCCGCCGGACACGGTGAAGTCCTGGGAGAAGACGCAGACCTGGCGGCCGTCGATCGTGCCGTGACCGGTGACCACGCCGTCGCCGTAGCCGAGGGTGCCCCGGGCCAGGGCGTCCAGCTCGGCGAACGAGCCGGGATCCAGCAGGCGCTCGATCCGCTCCCGGGCGGTGAGCTTGCCCTTGGCGTGCTGCTTGGCGGCCGCCCGGGCTTCGCCGTCGTGGACCGCCTCGTCCAGGCGCTCCCTGAGGCGGGTGAGGGTGCCATGCGGTTCCATCGATCACCATATCTGCGTTGATACTCAGTTTCACAATGACGATACTCAGTCCTCTGTGCGGGGACAAGCCCGGGGTCCGCGAGAATGGCCGCGTGCCCAAACCGCCTATCAGCCAGCGCCTCGCCGAAGCCGCCGTGGCGCTCTTCGACGAGAACGGCTACGACGAGACCACCGTCGACGACATCGCGGCCCGGGCGGGGGTGAGCCGCAGCACGTTCTTCCGCTACTACCGGTCCAAGGAAGACGCGATCTTCCCCGACCACGACACCCTGCTCGCCACGGTCGACGCCCGCCTGCGCTCCTCGACCGCCGACACGGCGATCGTCGCCATCATCGACGCGGTCCGCATCGTGCTGACGCACTACGTGGACGACGCGGAGGTGTCGCTGCGCCGCTACCGCCTCGTCGGCCGCGTGCCCGCGCTACGCACCAGGGAGATCGCCAGTGTGGCCCGCTACCAGCGGTTGTTCCGCGAGTTCGCCGGCGAGTGGCTGGCCGGATCGCCCGACGCCGACCTGCGCGCCGAACTCGTGGCCGCCTCGGTCGTGGCCGCGCACAACCAGGTCCTGCGCGGGTGGCTGCGCAGCGGCGGCACGTACGACCCCTTCGGCCCGCTCGATCACGCCTTCCGGTATGTGATCGCCACCTTCCGCGAGCAGCCGCGGGAGGACGCCGACGAGGTCGTCGTGGCGACATTCCGCCGCTCGGCCTCTCCGCAGGCGGTCATGGCGGCCATCCAGCGGCACCTGGAGTGATGGCCACCTTGACCGCGTCCTGATCTTCAAGGGAGTAGGCGAAGGCGGCGTTGATGTCGGTCAGCGGGAAGGTTCGGGTGACCGCGGCGCCGAGGCGTACGGCGTGGGTGTTGATGAGGGTGGCGGCGTGGCGGAACTCTTCGGTGCGGTAGCCGAAGGAGCCGTGGATCTCGATCGGGTGGGGGAGGGGCGGCAAGGGAGCGGGGCCGAGGGCGGCGACGGCGATGTGGCCGTGCGGGGCGGTGGCGTCGACGGCCAGGCGGAGCGCCGCGGGGGTGCCCGCCGCGACGATGGTCCACGGGAACGCGCCGATCGGGCCGCCGGGTGGGTGGACGGCTTGGGCGCCCGCGGCCAGGGCGGTGGCGTGGCGTGCTGGGCGGGGTTCGACGACGGTCACTTTCAGGTGGCGGGCGTGCGCCGCCGCGATCACGCACAGGCCGAGCGGACCCGCGCCGACCACCAGCAATTCGTCGCCGGGCCGGGTGTCGCCGAGAGCGGCCACGCAGTGCAGGGCGACCGCGAGAGGCTCGGCCCAGATCGCGTCCAGAATCGGGACGTCTGCGGCCAGCAGGGTCACGTCGCCGGGTTCCAGATCGCGCAGGATGAGCTCCTCGGCGTACCCGCCGGGCCGCTGGAAGGACAGGGTGAGCTCGCGGGACCGATCGCACAGCTGCGTTCTGCCCTGGGCGCAGTACCAGCAGCGTCCGCACGAGCGCATCGGGCGGACCATGACCCTGGCGCCGACCGGCAGGGCGCCCGCTTCGGATACGCGGGCCACGATCTCGTGGCCGAGCACCTGGTCGGGGGCGGCGTCTCCGGCGCGGAAGGTCGCCAGGTCCGAGCCGCAGATCCCGACGGCCAGCACGTCCATGCGCACGTCGGCGGGACCAAGGGAACTCTCCGGTCCCGGCGCGACCTCGAACCGCCGGGGCGCGGTCAGCAGCGCGCGCTTCGGTCCCTCACTCATCCCGGCCTCCGATGACGGTCACCTCTCGGGCGACCAGCGTGTCCAGGCTGGGCATGACGGTCCCGGCCGCGAGGGACGCCACCCGGCCGCCGCGCCGCACCCAGCGGGCGGCCAGATCCAGCCGCCCCCGCACCGACACCACGACGTCGGCCCGCCCGCTGCCGCCGCGCGCCTCCAACGCCGCGCGCGCCGCCGCCAGGGTCGGGCCCTCGCCGTCGAGGAGCTCGTCCGCGCCGTACGCCGAGGTGAATCCGGCCGCCACGAGCCCGGCCAGCAGCCCCGGCAGTTCCTCCGCCGGTCCCAGCACCAGCAGCACGTCCTCGACGTGCGCGAACTCCTTCATCGAACCTCCCCGGCCAGCAACTCCCCGGCCCGGTCCAGCATGTACGGCGAGGCGTCGGCCAGCACCTCCCAGGCCGGATCGGGCCGCCGCCCGGTCCGATGCAGGCGCAGGCTCATCGCGGTGATGCAACTGAGCCGGAACCCGGCCAATGCCCGGAACCAGGCCAGATCCGGCACCTCCGGACCGCCCGCCGCGCGATACGCGCCCAGCAGGAACTCCGGCGAAGGCGACCACCGCGACCACTGATGCCGGGCCGGACCCCAGCTGCGCGGGTCGTACATCATGCAGATCCACCCGATGTCCACCCCCGCGCACCCGATCGAGGCGATCTCCCAGTCCAGCACCGCGGTCAGCCGCCCATCGGCGAACAGCCAGTTGTTGGAGTAGAAGTCGCCGTGCACCACGCTCGTCTCGGCCACCTTCGGCATGCTCGCCACCAGCCGATCCCTGAGCCGCAACCCGCTCTCGATCCAGCGCGGGTCGTCGGACTTCAGCAGGCTCGGCGTCCAGGAGTCGATCTCGCCGGCCAGATCCCGCGGGGTGCTCCAGCCGGCCAGCTCGCGCCGCCAGTCCACCCGGTGGATCGCCGCCAGCACGCCCATCGCCTCCGCGAACACCGGCTCGAGCCCCGAGCCGTCGACCAGCTCGGCCGCCCCGGCGTCGAACAGGTGCGTCGACTGCCCGCGCACGTGCTCCACCATGTGGTACGGCACGCCGAACCACGACTCGTCCGCGTCGAACCAGCGCACGCCGGGCACCGGCAGCCCGGCCCGTTTCATCGCGCGCAGCAGCGGCACCTGCCGCATCACGTCGGCGTTGCCCTGCCGCGCGACCCCGGGCGGGGCCAGCCGCACGACCAGCGCCTCGCGCTCACCCAAGTGTTCGACGTCGAAGCCGTAGCTGATCCCGGAGTTGCCCGGCATCCGGCGCACGCCGCCCACCACCGCCCCGGGACCGTAGTGCGCACGCGCCCACGCCTCCAGCCGCCCGGCGAAGACAGCATGATCCACAGCAGTTCCCCCCATTTAGTACGCGACCAGTTGCTCGACGGCCCGGACCACGGCGGCCTGGTCGGGCAGCCAGAGCCGTTCCAGGTTCGGCGCGTACGGCGGCGGCATCCTGGCGGCGCCGACCCGCTTGATCGGGGCGTCCAGCAGCTCGAACGCGTGCTCGCCGACGTGGGCGCTGATCTCCGCGCCGACCCCGAAGTCGGTGATCGCCTCGTGTGCGATGAGCAGGCGCGAGGTCTTGGCCAGCGAGGCGATGATCGTCTGGTAGTCCAGCGGCGCGATGGTGCGCAGGTCGACGACCTCGCATTCGATGCCGCGTCCGGCCAGCTCCCGCGCGGCGGCCAGGCAGACCTGCGCCATCCGCGAGTAGCTGACGACGGTGACGTCGGAGCCTTCCCTGACGACGTGCGCGCGGCCGAGTTCGAGGGCCTCGCTCCGGTCGGGCGCGTCCCCGGAGACCTCGTAGAGCAGCCGGTTCTCGATGACGATGACCGGGTTGGGGTCGCGCACCGCCGCCCGCAGCAGGCCGTACGCGTCGGCGGGGGTGCCCGGCATGACCACCTTGAGCCCGGGAATCGCGGCCAGCAGCACCTCAAGGCTCTGCGAGTGCTGGCTGCCGGAGGACCGGCCCGCGCCGAACTGGGTGCGCACGGTCAGCGGCACCTGGACGGCGCCGCCGGTCATGAACCGCATCTTGGCCGCCTGGTTCATGAGCTGGTCCAGGCAGACCCCGATGAAGTCGATGTACATGAGCTCCACCACCGGCCGCAGGCCGGACATGGCCGCGCCCACGCCGAGGCCCATGATGGCGGTCTCGGAGATCGGCGTGTCGATGAGCCGCCCGGGGAAGCGCTCGTGCAGCCCCCGGGTGAGGCCGAAGACGTTGCCGCCCGCCGCCACGTCGATCCCGGCCAGGAAGACCGAGGGGTCGGTGGCCAGCTCGTCCTCCAGCGCGGCTCGGATGGCCCGGCTGGTCTTGATGGCGGGGGTGGCCTGGACGTCCGCGGGGACGGGGAGCGGCGGCCGGTGCCCGACCGGCGAGTAGACGTACTCCTGGAGGGTTTCCGCGCCGGGTTCCGGTGCGGCCCTGGCGAACGCGATGGCCGTCTCGACCTCGCGCTCGACTTCGTCGGCGATCTTGGCGAGCAGGTCGCCGTCGCCGTCGGCGCGGATCCGCGCGGCCAGGATGGCGAGCGGGTCGTTGGCCTCCCGGGCGGCCAGGTCCTCGGGGGTGCGGTAGCGCTGCTGGTCGCCTTCGTAGTGGCCGCGGGCCCGGTAGGTCTCGGCCTCCACCAGGACGGGACCCGCGCCCGACCTGGCCCGGGCGACCTGGGCGGCCATGACCCGGGCGACGGCTTCCACGTCGTTGCCGTCCGCGTGGGCGTAGGCGATGCCGTAGCCGCGCGCGCGTTCGGCCAGCGGGAGTTCGCGGATGACCGTCGCGTCGGAGAACTCGGCGAAGTGGTTGTTCTCGCAGAGGAACACGATCGGCAGGTCCTTCACGGCGGCCAGGTTGACCGCCTCGTGGAAGGCCCCTTGGGACACCGCGCCGTCCCCGAAGAAGGCCACCGCGACATCGGAGGTTCCGCGTAGCCGCATCGCCATGGCCGCGCCGGTGGCGATCGGCAGACCCGCGCCGACGATGCCGTTCGCGCCGAAGACCCCGGCGTCCAGGTCGGCGATGTGCATGGAGCCGCCCCGCCCCCGGCAGCTGCCGTCGGCCCGGCCGAGCAGCTCGGCGAACATCCGGCCCATGTCCCCGCCCTTGGCCAGCACGTGCCCGTGACCCCGGTGCGTGGAGGTGATGATGTCCCTGCCGGTCAGCACCGAGCACGCGCCGACCGCGACCGCCTCCTGGCCGATCGACACGTGCACGAAACCGGGGATCTCGCCGTCCCGGTAGAGCTGCGCGGTGCGCTCCTCGAACCGCCGGATCCGCGCCATCCGCCGGTACAGCTCGACCCTCACCACGGGGCACCGGCCTGGACCACGGTGCCGTCGCCGACCAGGTCGTCGACCTCCGCCGCCGACAGCCCCCAGGAGGTCAGCCCGGCCACCGTGTCCTGCCCGGGCGCGGGCGGCGGCGACGGCACTCCGGGGGCGGTACGGCTGAAGCGTGGCGCGGGCGCGGGCGCAGCCATCGACCCGACCCGCACGAAGGCGTCCCGCTCGACATTGAGGGGATGCCCGGCCGCCTCCCCCAACGGCACCACCTCGGTCAGGCAGGCGTCGGTTCCCTCGAACTCGGCCAGCCATTCGGCCTGGGTACGGCTCCGGAACACCTCCGCCATCCGCTTCTTCAGCACCGGCCACAATTCGGGCCTGGCCTGCCCGTCCAGGAAGTCCCGGTCCTGGTCGAGCCCGAGCCCGGCCAGCAGCCGCCGATAGAACTGCGGCTCGATCGCCCCCGCCGCGACGTGCCGGCCGTCGGCGCATTCGTACACGTTGTAGAAGTGCGAGCCGCCGTCCAGCAGGTTGACGCCACGCGCGGGTGACCAGAACCCCTCGCCGGCGAACGCGTGGAACAGCGTCATGAGCAGCGAGGCGCCGTCCACGATGGAGGCGTCCACCACCTGCCCGCGACCGGAGGCGCGGGCCTCGTGCAGGGCGCACACCAGCCCGAACGCCAGCAGCATGCCGCCCCCGCCGAAATCGCCCACCACGTTGAGCGGCGGCAGGGGCGACTCGGGCGTGCCGATCGCCGCCAGCACGCCGGTCAGCCCGATGTAGTTGATGTCGTGCCCGGCCCGGTCGGCCAGCGACCCTTGCTGGCCCCAGCCGGTCATCCGCCCGAAGACGATGCGCGGGTTACGTTCCGCGCAGGCCTCGGGGCCGATGCCGAGCCGTTCCACCACGCCGGGCCGGAACCCCTCGAAGATGATGTCCGCGGACTCCACCAGCCGCAGCACGGTCTGCGCGCCACGCGGCGCCTTCAGGTCGATCGCCACCGAACGCCGCCCCCGGTTCATCAGGTCGGCGTGCGGCGGCAGCGGGTTGGCCGGGCTGCGGTAGCCGGGCCGGTCCACCCGCAGCACCTCCGCACCCATGTCGGCGAGCATCATGCCGCAGAACGGCCCCGGGCCGATCCCGCCGATCTCGATGACCCGCACGCCGCTCAGCGGTCCTGCGCTCACAATGTCCACCCGCCATCCACGGTCAGCACCGCGCCGGTGCAGAAGGTCGCGTCCTCCGCCAGGAAGACCGCCGCTCTGGCGATCTCCTCGGCCGTGCCGAACCGGCCGAGCACCGTGCGCTCCACGATGCGCCGCCTGGCCCGCTCGCCGAGCCCGGTGGTCATGTCGGTGTCCACGAATCCGGGGGCCAGCACGTTGACCCGGACCCCGCTTTCCTTGGCCAGCGCCCGCGCGAAGCCGGTCATGGCGGACTTGGCGCTGGCGTACGCGGTGTCGCCCGGGAAACCGGCCTGGCCTATCACCGAGGAGACCAGCAGCAGCGAGCCCGCGCCGGACGCGCGGAGCGCGGGCAGCGCGGCGCGGGCCAGCAGGTGGTTGCCGCGCAGGTTCGTCTCCACGACCCGCCACCAGTCCTGCGGCGGCAGCTTCTCGATCCGGCCGCCAGCCCATTCCCCGGCGTTGAGGATCACGGTGTCCAGACCGCCCAGCCGCCGCACGCACCGGTCGATGAGATCCTCGGCGTCGCCGTCCAGCAGGTCGTACGGCTCCGCGTCCGCCATCTCGGGCGAGGGCTTCCGGGAGGTGAACACGACATCCACCGCGCGATCGGCCAGCTCAGACACGATCGCCCGGCCGATCCCGCGAGCGCCACCCGTCACCAGCGCCCGCCTGCGCGTCGCGCCCACTAGTGGGCCGCCATGCCGTCGATGATGAGCACCACCAGCCGCTCGGCGATCTCGTCCACCGAGGTCGGGCCCTTCGGGTCCAGCCACACGTAGGTGTAGTTGAGCAGGCCGAGCACCCCCATCACGTCGATCGGATGCGCGGTACGGAACACCCCGCCGGCCACGCCGCGCTCGAAGACCTCCTCGAACAGGCTCTGGTACTCCCGCCGCAGCGCCCGCAGCCGCACCGACCGGTCGCCGGTCAGCGAGCGCATCTCGTGCTCGGCCACGATGACGTCGCTGCGCCGCTCGGCCAGCGTGTTGAGGTGGGCGTGCACCAGCCGCCGCAGCTGCTCCCGGGGGTCGGGGGTGCTGGCCACCGCCGCCCTGCCCCGGATCAGGGCCTCGTCCACGTGCCGTTTGCACAGGTCGAACAGCAGATCCTCCTTGGACCCGATGTGGTAGTACAGCGCGCCGCGCTGCAGGCCCGCCGCCTCGCCCAGCTCGGACACGCCGGCGCCGTGATAGCCCTTCACGGCGAATATCTGGGACGCGACCTGCAGGATGCGGTCACGGGTGGAGTCCGCTGGCTGCTCGCCGGACACGTGGTCCTCCGTCTGTTGGGGATGGGTGGGGGTCATCGGGCTTTGTGGGTTCTCAGGACATTGCGGGCCACCGTCTGCCGGTGCACCTCGTCAGGGCCGTCGTAGATCCGGGCCGACCGGGCGCGGCGGTACATGTCCTGCAGCGGCAGGTCGGTGGTGAGCCCGAGCGCGCCGTGCACCTGGATGGCCCGGTCGATGACGTCGTGCAGCATCTGCGCGCCGCGGAACTTGATCGCGCTGATCTCGGTCCTGGCCGCCTTCACGCCGTACCGGTCGATCGTCCAGGCCGCGTGCAGGGTCATCAGCCGCGCGGCGTGCAGGTCCGCCCACGATTCGGCGATCCAGTTCTGCACGGTCTGCTTGTCGGCCAGCGGCGAGCCGTGGCTGTAGCGCGACAGCGCCCGCTCGCAGAGCAGGTCCAGGGCGCGCGAGGCCTGGCCGATCCACCGCATGCAGTGGTGGATGCGGCCGGGCCCGAGCCGCTCCTGGGCGATGCGGAAGCCCTGGCCGCGCTCGCCCAGCAGCGCGTCCGGGCCGACCAGCACGCCGTCCAGGACGACTTCGGCGTGGTTCTCCAGGCGTCCCCACTCGGGCCGGGAGTCCTCCAGCGTGCCGATCTCCCGGACCACCCGCAGCCCGGGCGTGCCGGTGGGCACGATGAACTGGCTGGCCCGCTCGTGCGGCCCGGCGTCCGGATCGCTCACCGCCATGACGATCATGAAGTCGGCCGCCGAGGCGTTGGTGATGAACCACTTGTGGCCGTCCAGACGCCAGCCGCCGGAGCCCTCGACAGCCCTGGTGGCCAGCAGCGTCGGGTCGGCTCCCGCGCCGGGCTCGGTCATCGCGTAGCTGGAACGCAGCCGCCCCTCCAGCAGCGGGACCAGCCAGCGTTCGCGCTGCCCGGCGGTGGCGTGCCGGGCCAGGATCTCGCTGTTGCCCGCGTCGGGGGCCTGGTTGCCGAACACGTACGGCGCGACCGCGCAGCGGCCGATGATCTCGTGCATGAGGCCCAGCTTGAGCTGCCCGAAGCCGGGCCCGCCCAGGTCGGGCGCGAGGTGGGCGGCCCAGAGACCGCGCTCCTTGACCACCTGCTGGAGGGGCACGATGAGCGCGGCGAACTCCTCCCGATCCGGCCGGAGCGTCTCGATCGGCACGATGCGCTCGTCGACGAAGGTCCGCATCCAGTCGAGCTGGGACTGGAACTCCGGGTCGGTCTCAAAGCTCCACATCTGATGTTCCCTTCGGCAGGTCGCGCAGTTTGGACTTCAGCACCTTGCCGGAGGTCGTCCGGGGCAGCGGCTCGGCGCCGAGCACCCACACCCGGGGCACCTTGTAACCGGCCAGGCTCTGCCGTGCGTGCCGCGCCAGCTCCGGCGGGGTGACCCCCGCGTCCGGCGCCACGACCACGTGCGCCCGGCCGACCTCGCCGTACACCTCGTGCGGGACGCCCACGACGGCGACCTCCCGCACGGCGGGGTGCCGGAGCAGGACCCGCTCGATCTCGGCCGGGTAGACGTTGAGGCCGCCGGAGATCATCATGTCCTTGGCCCGCCCGGCCACGTAGAGGTAGCCCTCCTCGTCCAGCCAGCCGTTGTCACCCGTGTGCAGCCAGCCGTCGCGCAGCGCCAGCGCGGTCTGCTCCGGCGCGCGGTGGTAGCCGATCATCGAGGCGGGGGAGCGGACCACGATCTCGCCCACCTCGCCGGGATCGGCCGCGGCGCCGTCGGATCGCCTGATCTCGATGACGGTCATCGACATCGCCTTCCCGGCCGAGCCGCGCTTGCGCACGGCGCTGTCCCGATCGAGGTACGTCATGATCATCGGCCCCTCGGTCATGCCGTAGCACTGCATCACCCAGATACTGGGCAGCGCCGCCTCGAACTCCTCGATGAGCTCCACCGGTAACGCCTCGCCGCCGGAGGCGAGCAGCCGGATCGACCCCCAGGTCGCGGCCGACACCAGCCCGGAGCGCAGCAGGATCCTGAGCACCGAGGGCACCAGCACCACGATGCTGACCCGGTGGCGGACCAGCAGGTCGCGGAAGCGCGCGGGGTCGAACGAGCGGCTCGGCAGCAGCGTCACCCGGCCGCCCGCCCAGAGCACCGCGAGGGTGAAGTCGTGGAACCCGGCCGCCCAGCACAGCGCCGGCACGCAGAGGTAGGAATCCCGCTGATCCACCCCGAAGTCGACGACCTGCTGGACCGTGTTCCACATCAGCGTGTGGTGGGTGTGCACGGCGGCCTTGGCCACGCCGGTCGTGCCCGAGGTGTACTGCAGGAGCACCACGTCGTCCGGCGCGACCTGCGGCCTGGTCGCGAGCACGCCCGAATCGCGGAGCGCCTGGTAGTCGTCGCCGCGCTGGATGACCCGGGTCCCGGACAGGTCGAGCCCGCTCAGCAGGCCGGTCATCGAGCCGTCCACGACGATCCAGCCGGCTCCGGAGTCCCCCTTGATGTGGCGGACCTCCTCGGGGCTGAGCAGGTAGTTCACCGGGACGATGATCCCGCCCAGGGTGGCGACGGCGTAGAAGAGCTCGACGTACTCGACGCAGTTGGGCAGCACCGCCAGCAGCGCGTCGCCCGGGCCGAAGCCGAGCCGGTCCAGGCCGGCGGCGACCTCGTCCACCCGGCGGCCGAGCTCGGCGTAGGTCAGCTCGGTCTCCTCGAACGCCAGGGCCACCGCCTCGGGCGAGCGGGCGGCGCCCACGTCCAGCGTGGCGCGGAGCGTGAATCCGGTCATCATTGCCTCCCCATCAGTGCACGGCCGCGAACATGACGGACTCCTCGGTGGCCGAGTCCGGCGCGAACTCCGCCACGATCCGGCCGCCTCTGGCGACCAGGATCCGGTCCGACAGCGAGAAGATCTCCGGCAGGTACGACGAGATCAGCACCACCGCGACCCCCTGATCGGCGATCTGGCGGATCAGCTGGTGGATCTCCTCGATCGACCCCACGTCCACCCCCCGGGTCGGTTCGTCGAAGATGACCACCCGGGGGTCGCCGGTGAGCGACTTGGCCAGCACGACCTTCTGCTGGTTGCCCCCGGACAGCTCGACCACGCGCGCGTTCGGGGTGATCGTGCGGATCTGGAACCGCTGGATGAACCGGGCGGCCACCGCCTTGACCCGGCGGGAACCCCGCAGCAACGACAGCCTCCGCCCGGCGGCCGCCTCCCCGATCGCGATGTTCTCGGCGATGGACATGGTCTCGAAGAAGCCGTTGACCTTACGATCCTCGGTGACGTAGACGATCCCGTCCCGCACCGCCTGGCGCGGCACCCGGTAGCGCACCGGCCGCCCGTCCAGCAGCACCCGCCCGCCGTTGACCCGGTTGCGCTTGAGCGCGCCGGTCACCACCAGGCACGCCTCGGTACGGCCCGAGCCCACCAGCCCGGCGATGCCGACGATCTCCCCGGCGAAGGCCGAGAACGTCATGTTCCTGACCACCGTGCCCATGGTCAGGTTCTCCACGCTCAGCACCTTCGGGCCGCGGACCAGGCCCGGCTTCGGCGGGCGGCGGGCATACTCGACCGAGCGGCCGACCATGAGCCGGATCACCTCGTCCCTGCCGATGTCGGCGGCCTTGGTGGTCAGCTGCCGCCGCCCGTCCCGCAGGATCGTGACCCGGTCGGCGATGTGCAGGGACTGCTCGATGGCGTGCGAGACGAAGATGACGCCCGCGCCGGACCGGGTCAGCTGGCCGATGGCGCCGAACAGCTGCTCGGTCTCCTCCGGGGTGAGGGTCGCCGTCGGCTCGTCGAAGATCACGACCTTGGCGCGCCTGCGGATCGCCCGGGCGATCTCCACCATCTGCTTCTGGGCGCTGCCCAGCGCGGACACCAGCGAGGTCACCTGCACCGGGAAGTTCATCGACCGCAGCAGCTGGCGGCCCTCGATGTTGAGCGAGCGGAACCGCGACAGCAGCGCCTCGTCGCCGAGGCGCAGGTTCTGGGCCACGGTCATGGTCGGGACCAGGCTGGTCTCCTGGTAGACCATGGCCACGCCGTCGCGGAGCGCCTGGCTGGGGTGGGTGTACTCGCGCGGCTTGCCACCCATGGTCAGGCGGCCGGCGTCCAGCCGTACCGCGCCTGAGATGACCTTGCACAGGGTGGACTTGCCCGCGCCGTTCTCGCCGAGCAGCGCGTGCACCTCGCCCGGGTGCAGGGTGAAGTCGATGTCCTGGATGGCCCGTACCCCGGCGTAGCTCTTGGATCCGGCGACGATCTCCAGCAACGGCGTCATGCCGCCTCCCCTTCCGCGGCGAGCAGCATCCGGCCGCCCTTGCTGACCATGACGATGTCCGCGCCCGCCCGCCGTCCTGCGGTGATCCCGGTACGGGCCGAGCCCGCCCGCGCGTGCCACCCCCGCAGGAACGTGCCGTCGGCCGCCATCCGCGCGAGCAGCCCGTACGAACGCGACGGCGCCCACGGCTTGGTCTGGTTGAGATGCTTGATCGAGCCGATCTGCAGCGGCTCCCACCGCTCCCCGGTCGAGCGCAGCGCCGGCGAGATCCAGAACTCCGGCGGCACGGTGCGGATCATCTCCTCCCGGAAGTAGTCCTCCCGGAGCACGAAGTCCACCAGATGCGTCCGCAGCGCCACGAACGCGAGCAGGTAGTCGCCGTTCCCCTCGGGAGCCAGCCGCCAGGGGTAGCCGGGCAGGTTGGCCAGCAGCGGGCGGCTTGTCCGGCGGGCGACGTCGAACTCCAGCACCCGGTGCCGCCAGGCCTCGGTGACCAGCAGTGTCGACGGCCCGTCCGGGCCGAGGGCGGCCCCGGCGGGCCAGGCCAGACCGGCGGACAGCGTCTCGGCCCGCCCGGAGGCGAGATCGACCCGCACCAGGCTCCCCGACGCGCCCTTGCCCATGAGGTCGTGCGTCCACTGGTCGGCGGCGAACTCGGCGCTGCCCAGGGTGAGGTACGCCTGCCCGCCGGTATGCACGAGGCTGGTCGGGCAGGTGAACGAGGTGTCGCCGACGCGCTCGGCGACGCCGCCGGCCAGCCGGTAGAGGCCGCCCCCGTCCACCACGGCGAAATCGCCGTCCGGGGCGAGGGCCGACACCCGGCCCGGCAGCGACGCGACCGTGTGCGTGCGCCCGGTCCGCCGGTCCAGGCCGAGCACGTCGCGGCCGGCGGTGAACAGCAGGGTGTGCTCGTCGGCGACCGCGAGGTCGTCCGGCTCGGCGTCGGCGCCGGACCAGAGCACCCGGCAGGCGTCCACGAGGTCGTTGGCGGCCAGGCCGCCGTCCAGTGACGGGATCGCGCGGTTCTCCGACCGGGAGGGCAGCAGGAACTCGGCGGCGAGGCCCAGGCTGCGGCGGAGTTCGGAGGTGAGGCTCATGGCGCGCTCACCACCCGCTCGGAGTCGGCTCGCGCCGGGATTTCGCGCTGGGGGAGGGCGATCCGGCCGAGCCGGTCGTTGGTCAGCCCGCCCAGATACAGGTAGCCGTCGTGCTCGCGCATCGAGGTGATCACCGCATGGTCCTTCTGCTGTCCGTCCCACAGGGACTCGACCACCTGGCCCGCCTCAGTGATCTTGATGACGCACGAGGTGTTCAGGTTGGGCACGAGCCATTCGTCGAAGGGGAGTTCCTTCACCATCCGGCGGCGGAACTTCGGCATCGAGATGGCGAGGTCCCACACCGGCGTCCGCATGCCCGCGAAGGCGACCCAGTAGCCGCCGTCCGAGGCGCGATTGATGTTGTCCGGAATGCCGGGCAGGTTCTCGGCGAAGGGTTCCAGCTGCCCGGCCTTCGGCCCGGCGAGGTGGAACCGGTCGATCCGGTAGAGGTTGGAGGAGTTGATCAGCACGGACGCGCCGTCGTGCGACACGCAGATCCCGTTGGGGAAGGCGTAGTTGCGCAGCACGACCGTGGTCTGCCCGGTGTCCGGGTCGTAGCGGAGCAACCGGCCGTTGGGGCGCGACTCGATCAGGTCGAGGAAGTACTCGTCGCCGTCGAACCGGGTGCTGGCGTCGCTGAAGTAGATCTTCCCGTCCGCGGCGACGTCGAGGTCGTCGGCGAGGCGGATGGCCGAGTCGTCGTTGATCCGGTACCAGGTGCGTTTGACGTCGGTGGCCAGCGGGGTGACCTGGCCCTCGGGGGTGATGCCGTACAAGCCCATCCCGGCCACGCACATGGCGATATTTCCGTCTTTGTCGATGACCAGGCCGAGGGGGTGGCCGCCGACCCTGGCCACCAGCTCCGCCGGGGCGTCCGGGCCGTCGAAGCGCCACAACCAGCCGCGGCGGTCGCCGCAGTACAGCCGCCCCCGCTCGTCGAGCACCACGTCCTCGGGCCCGTCCAGCTCGCCGAGACCGATCGCCTGCGCGCCGGTGAGCCGGTCGTTCAGCTCCCAGACACCGCCCTGCTGGTAGATGTCCGGCGAGGCGCGCAGGCGGAACCTGCCAGGCGCCATGTAGATCTTCTGGATCGCCTTGCCCCGGTTCTTCCCCCACTTCAGGTCGGCCGCGGCGAAGACCAGCAGGATCACCGCGAGCACCGCCGAGTAGAGGGGACGCGGCTGGGCCTGCAGGGTGAGACCCTGCGAGATCGCGGCCACGGTGAGCGCCCCGATGAGCGCGCGCATGGCCGTGCCCCTGCCCCCGGCCAGGCTCACCCCGCCGATCACGACGGCGGTCAGCACCGCGAACTCCATCCCCAGACCGGTCGAGGCCGAGCTCTGCTCCAACCGGCTGGCCGTGAGCAGCCCGGCCGCGCCGGCCAGCGCGCCCGCGACGGCATAGGTGCTGAAGGTGATCGCGGGCAGGTTCATCCCGGCCCGGCGGGCCGAGGTGCGGGACGAGCCGATGGCCGTGATCCGCCACCCCCACCGGCTCCGGCTGAGCAGCACGTGCACCACCAGGGCCACCACGACCAGCAGCACGAACTGGGTGGTCAGCCCGGCGAGGCGCCCCGCGCCCAGCATGTCCCAGATGGGGTCGATCCGCGTGGTCGTGGCCATGCGCGGGCTGTACATCGTGTCGATGTACTCGGCCACCGTGCGGTAGGCCAGGAGGGTCACCAGTGTGGTGATGAACGGCCGCGTCTTCGCGTACGCGATGAGGACGCCGTTCACCGAGCCCAGCAGCGCGCCCAGCGCGATGGCCGCCGCCACCACCAGCGGGACCGGCCAGCCCAGCAGTCTGAACGCGATCAGCGCGAAGCCGTTGACCACCCCGAAGACCGCTCCCACGCTCAGATCGATGCCACCGCCGATCAGCACGATCGTCATGCCGAGCGCGACCAGGCCGAGCTCGGCGAAGTTCTGGGACAACGTCGAGGCGTTGTCCAGGGTGAGAAAGCCGTCCGCCGTGACGCCGAAACAGGTCAGCACGCTGACCAGCAGCAGGCACGGGACCATCGCCTCCATCCAGCGTTTGCCGAGCAGCTCGGCCAGGGATCGCTGGAAGGAGAACCTGTGTCGCCAGGACATACCGGTGAGAGCGAAAGCATCCTTGGGCACGTGTCGTTCCCCATTCTCGAAGCGCGGGTCACCCCGATCCGCGGGTGGGTGAGTGACCACCCACCCGCGGGGGTGGGCTACTGCGCCGCCGCCGCGTAGCAGGAGCCGGCCAGCTGGTAGTTGGACTTGTCGATGATCTGGGTCGGCGTGAACAGGGCGGTCCTGCTGGCCCCAGGGGTGACCCCGCTCTGCAGCAGGTACTGGGTGACCGCGACCGCGTTGTCGCCCATCGTCGTGCCGCCGCCGTAGTTGACGGCCGCCGCCACCGTGCCCTTGGCGATGCCGTCGCAGGCGACGTCGCTGGAGTCGGTGGTGTAGACGCCGACCTGGCCGATCTTGCCGGCCTGGGCCACGGCGTTGGCGGCGCCGGACATCATGCCGTCCCAGTTGCCGATGAGCGCGCACAGGCCGGGGTGCTGCTGCAGCAGCGTGCGGGTGATCTCGTTGGCCTTGGTCGGGTCGTACTGACCGGGCTGGCTGGCCACCAGGTTCATGCCCTGGTCCTTGAAGACCTGGGTGGCCGACTCCACCGTCAGCAGCGAGCCGGTGTCCGAAGCGAAGCCGCTGATGATGGCGACGTCCTTCTTGTTCATCGCCTTGCAGTCGGCGGCGGCCCGCTCGGCCAGCTTGCCGACCATCGCGGTCCAGTTCGGGCCGATGTAGGCGTCGCTCTGGGCGTTCGAGCCGAGGTTCAGCACGATCACGTAGATGCCCGCGCTCTGGGCCTGCTGGATGAGCTTGGCCAGGCCGCTGAGGTCGGCGTTGTGCAGGATCAGCGCGTCCGGCTTCTGGTCGATCGCCGTCTGCACCTGCTGGGCCAGGACCTGGGTGTCGAAGTTGGCGTTGATGGCGGTGAAGTCGACACCTACCTCCCGGAAGCCGAGCACGGTGCGCTCTTTCCAGGCCCGGGTCAGCGCCGCGCCGTCGCCGCTGATGGTGATCATCTGCACCTTCTTGCCGCGCATCGAGCTCAGCGACTTCGCGATGACCTCCTGCGGGGAGGCGATCGCCGGCAGACCGCCGGATCCGGTCTGCTGGGTGGTGGTGCTCTTCTCGGCCGTGCCTTCGTTTCTCGTGCTGGTGCAGCCAGTCAGGACGAGGGTGAGGGCCACCCCCGCGGCCACGATCACCTGCTTGTATGTGCCCATTGGTGCCTCTTTCGATGAGCGGGGGGTTGTGTCACATGTCGCCGGCACGTGCGGTCTCCTCATCACGGGGATGCAGGAGGCTGTCCAGCACGATCGCCAGCAGGACGATGAACGCCTTCGACAGGGACTGTTCGATGACGCTCATGTTCAGCAGCGTCATCGCGTTGCCGATGACGCCGAGGAGGAGGGCGGCGCAGACGACGCCGCCGATGCTGCCCCGCGCTCCCGCGAGGCTCACGCCGCCGATCACGACGACCGCGATGACGTCGTACAGCTGGGTTCCGGTGACCGCGGCCCGCAGGTCGTACGAGCCGGCCACGGAGACGCCCACGACGCCGGCCACGAAGGCGGCGGACGCGGACACCAGGTAGGTGGAGACCAGCAGCGGCCGGGTGGGCAGGCCCACCAGCGCGGCCGCGGCCGGGTTGTCGCCCTGCGCCCGGACGAACCTGCCGTAGTTGCGGGACATGAACCAGGTGGCCAGGGCCGCCGCCGCGGCCAGGACCAGGACCGGGCTGGGCACCCCGAGAACCGAGCCGCGCCCGAGCCAGGTCATCAGGCTCGCCCCGGCCGGAACGGCCTGCTGGTCCTTGGGCAGCAGCACGAGCCGGAAGAACCCGAGGTAGAGCAGGCTGGTCGCCAGCGTCACGAACAGCGGCGGCACCTCGACGTAGGCCACCAGCAGGCCGTTGACCAGGCCCAGGCCGAGCGCGATCAGCAGGCCGGCGCCCAGCGCGGCCGCCTCGCCGTAACCGGCGAGCATCAGCTCGACGGCCATCGCGCAGCTGACGCTCATGATGATCACGACCGACAGGTCGAGCCCGCGGGCGATGACCACCACGGCCATGCCGATGGCCAGCAGCCCCAGGACCGAGGCGCTTCTGGCGGCGTTGAGCAGGTTGGCGGTGGAGAAGAAACCCGGCAACGTCACCGAGAACACCACCACCAGGGCGAGCAGCACGCCCGCGACGATGTAGCCCTGATCCATCGCGGCGAGCCGGCGGCGAACACCGCCGGCTGGGGTTTCCGAGGCCACTGAGCTTGTCACCATGGCTCCTCTGTACTGACTGATCGGTACATAATGGGTCGGCCCTAACAAGTGCCGCAATACCGGAGAAATGGGTGTTACGGGCTTGTTACAGGGGGTGAGAATTCCGCGCATGCCAAATCCACGGGGGCGCGTACGCCTCCCGTGGACCTGGCCGTTATGGGGTCAGAAGTGGTAGCCGCCCCCGCAGACGAGGGTCTCCCCGCTGATGTAGTCGGATTCCGGCGTGCAGAAGAGGTACACCGCTCCGGCCGCCTCCTCCGGCGTGCCGGCCCGGCCCAGCGGGATGGCCGCCTCCAGCTCCGACACCCGCTCGTCCGGCATGCCGACCCTGACCTCGTGCCCCGCCACGGTGATGTGGCCGTCGGCGACCGACCTGGCCTGGGTCAGCCGGGTCTGGATGAAGCCGAACGCGACCGCGTTGACGGTCACCTGGTAGCGGCCCCACTCCTTGGACAGGGTCTTGGTCAGGCCGACCACGGCGGCCTTGGCGCTGGAATAGTTGACCTGGCCGGGATTGCCGTCCAGGCCGGAGATCGAGGAGATGTTGACCACCTTGCGGGTGTGCGCGATACCGGCCTCCCGCTCCGCCCGGTGCAGGCCGCTGATCACCGGCTGGGCCGCGCGCAGGATCCGGAACGGCGCGGTCACGTGCACGGCCAGCATGGCCTCCCACTGCTCGTCGGTCATCCGCTGGATCACGGAGTCCCAGGTGTAACCGGCGTTGTTGACGATGACGTCCAGCGCGCCGAACCGGTCCACGGCGGTGCGCACGAACCGGCCCGCGAACTCCTCGTCGGTGACGCTGCCCACCACCGCGACCCCGCTCGCGCCGACCTTGCCGATCGTCTCCAGCGTGTCGTGCGCCGCGTCGGCGTCGATGTCGTTCACCACGACCCGGGCGCCCTCGGCGGCCAGCTTGAGGGCGATCGCCCGCCCGATTCCCTGCCCCGCCCCGGTGACCAGGGCCACCCTGCCGTCGATGGAGCCCATCGGCCTCAACCCTCTACTTTGTTGACTTAACGGTCGCTAAAGTAACTCGGGTCGCGTCGACGCACAAGCCCGGTTCCCATTAGCCTTCAACCCTTGAGAGGAGTGACGACCGGATGGCGCCCGCACACTGGCGGCACTACCCCCCGCTGGACCTGCCGCCCATCCTCCGCGGCGCGCTGGAGGTCTTCACCGCCCGCGGCTACCACGGCAGCTCGGTCCGCGAACTCGCGACCCACGCCGGGGTCACCGTGCCGGGCCTCTACTACCACTACCCCAGCAAGCAGGCAGTCCTCGTCGCCCTCCTGGACGCCTGCGTCGGCGAGCTCCTGTCCCGCGCCGGCGCCGCCCACGACGAGGCCACCCCCACCCCGCGGGCCCGCTTCACCAACATCGTCGAGAGCATCGTCCTCACGGTCACCCACCGCTCATCCCTGACCGTGCTCGACTCCGAACTCCGCTACCTGGAACCCGAAAGCCGCCGCCACTACGCCGCGACCCGCAAACAACTGGAAAACCTGCTCCTCGGCGTGGTCCGCGCAGGCCACCAGTCCCGGACCTTCGACGTCTCCTTCCCCGAAGACACCACCCGCGCCCTGCTCGGCATGTTCCAGGCCATCGTCACCTGGTACGACCCAGCGGGCCCGCTCACCCCACCCGAAATCGCCACCCGCTACCGCACGATCGCCCTGCACACGGTCGGCGCCGCTGAAGATCAGCGGTAGTCGCTCTCCTTCAGCTCGATCACCCAGGCCCGACGCTCGCCGATCTTGCCGCCGCGCATGACGAACACATCGATCCACCCGGCGTTGAAGAGGGCCGTGGCGGCCGGGATTTTCGACCGGCGCGGCGAGAGGGGGTTGTGTCGCACGACCTCGTCGCGGATCCGCAGCAGAACCGCGTGCTGGGCGGGGGTTGGTTTGGCCATGCGGGCTACCTCGGAATGAGGCGGATGTCCCGATTGCGCAGGCATGTGTGCGCAGCTGCCCGGGTGGGTGGGTCTGGCCGGGCCGTGTGCCTGCGGGCCATCGCCTGACCGTAATCGTGGAACGCCCGCCCCCTCCGGGAGGGCGGGCCGATTTCGTCATGTCCGGGGTAGACAGGGCTGGCTACCGTGGTCCCGGCGGTCGAGCGCCCTCGGGGAGGAAGACCGTGTACCCGGTTACATGGCCGTTCAGTCCGTTCATGGCCTGCTCTGGAGTCCAGCCGTGACGATCAGCTTTGAGGGCGACGGTCTGCTCTAGCGCCCGGTCACTGCAAATCAGGTTTTGGCCGCGCAACTCCACCGAGCCAGTAGCTTCTCCCGTGAGGCAGTTGTAGGCGAGAAGTTTGGTCGGGGCCGTCATAGGCCCAGACTAGGACGCTCCCAGCGGGTCTGTGGCGGGGTTTCCCGATTGTGGCAGCCCGGGCGGGGAGTTCCCCGGGTGGGTGGAGCTGGTCGAGCGGCGGCCGGAGGCGTGGGCCGGCAGGATGGGTGCTGAGTCCAGCAGTTGGTTTTGCCAGCGCACTGCGGTGACGTCTGGACGTGGGGCCCGGGTTCTGCGCATGTTGCGGGCGCCGCATGGGTTGGGCCTATTCGGCATCCAACGTGTCCAACATGGCTTGCGCTTCTGCGGCACTCACCGGTCCGACACACTCGGCGTTGTTCACTAGAGGATGAGTGACGCGCGAAGAGCCAGCTCCTCTTCGTCGCTGTCTGTGGCGAACTCCACCTTCTCGGTGAGCCGGACCGCCGCTTCGGCCGCCGCCCAGCAGCGGAGCCCAGGTACGAAGGTTGGAGGCCAAGACCCAGCATGTGCAGCACAGGACCAGGCGACCGAGGTCATGTAGCCCGTTCCCGGCCCAAGCAACCTGTACGACGTGGTCACCGAACGGCTGACCATGCGCGGCGTACTGGTGAGCGACCATCTCGACCGCTTCCCCGAGTACATCGCCAAGGCCGCGGCCTGGCTCGCCGACGGCAGCCCGCGAACCCGGGAACGGTGGTCGAGGGTCTCGACCTGGCTCCGGCCGCCTTCCTCGGCGTACTGCGCGGCGCCAACACCGGCAAGATGCTGGTCCGCCTGACGTGAAGGAGGACGTCACCGGCTTCACCGGTCCTCCCAATGACTAACCCGCTCGTAACCAGCGACCTCGTGTCGCACCACGGGAAAGTGCTCCGGAACTTGGCGCGGAAAGGACCTTCGAGAAATCCTATCCTCCCAGTTCAGAGAGCACTTTCCGATGTGAACGATCAGATCCTGTGCCGTCTGGGCGAAAGCCCGAGGTTAGAACCGCGGCATGTCGAAGTACAGCTCCTGCTCGACGCCGTCGAACTGCTGGGTCAGCACGCGGCCGTCGACGATCGGTAGTTTGGCGGCGGCGAACAGGTTGCTCCACGCGTTCTTCAGGGCCCACCTGCCGTTCTTGTACGGCGTGAACCACTGCTGGCTCGGGCTACCGTCGCACTGGCGGATCGCCAGGTCGGCCCCGATCGCCTTGGAGTCGTTGAGGACGTCGAGGCAGCCTTCGTTGTGGTTCTCCACGAAGTACGCGCCCGGGTTCCCCGGCACCGGCGTGAAGTGCCAGAGCACGCTCACGTAGAACGGATTGATCGTCCCCGGCATGTTCCAGAGTTTGACCCGGATGGCGTCGGGGCCCAACTTCTCCGTTACGGTCAGCCCGCTGTTCCTGATCCACCAGAGCGTCGGATCCGTGGGCGGCAGCGCCGCGGCGGCGGCCGGTTCAGGAGCCCCGGCGCGGGCGGCCTGGGCGGTCCCCGTCGCCGCCAGGCACAGCCCGGCGGCCAGCAGAGCGGCGTAAGCCATCCTGCCGACACGTCCGAACGCGTAGTGATTGCGCTTCATTTCTCTCCCCGTGACGAGGCCGGGGCCTTTTGCCCCGGCGACGGCATCGAGTAGACCGGTAGTTCGCGTCGCGTAGTACGGAGAATTACCGGGAAGCTTTAGAGGGATTGGCCGTGGTGTTCTAGAGATTCACCGGTGGGACCCGCACGCGGTCGCCCGATTCCGCCGTGACGGCGGGGTCGGTGGCGTACAGGCGAATCTGGACGCCGTCGGGGTCGCGGAAGCCCAGGCCGTACCCCCGGGACGCGCGGATGACCGGGGAGTGCGCGATGCCCCGCGCGTCCAGGTGGGCGATCCACTCGTCCAGCCCTTCGCGGGTCGTGGCCAGGGCGAACGGGTCGGCGTCGTGGAGCGCCTCGGCGAGCCGGCGGTTCTCCCGCAGGGCGATCTCGAAGTCGGTCCCGGCGACGCGGAACGCCATGCCCCGCACCACGCCGTCCTGATCCTCGAAGCTCATCGAGAGCTCCAGGTCGAAGACCTTCTCGTACCATTCACGGCTGCGGGCAAGATCGGTAACCCAGATTTTAATGTGGTGTACGCCGGTTACGAGCATGCCACAATCATCGGCGATGGAGCCGCGGGGGCTTGAGTACCGGGCTACTCATCTTTGCCTCACCGGCACGAGGACCTGGTTTGGGAGAACAATGTCCACGGACTACCCGGCGTCACCGCGGTTTCCGCGGACCTCGCGATACCACCCGGAGTGGATCCGATCAAGTGCCAGCGGCGGCGCCAATTCATTGTGGCTGACCGAATGGCTGGCCGAGGCGATGGACCTGCGGCCAGAAATGCGGGTGCTGGATCTGGGTTGCGGCCGCGGCGCATCATCGGTCTTCCTGTCCCGCGAGTTCGGTGTTCAGGTATGGGCCACCGATTTGTGGTTCAGCGCCGACGAGCGCCTGCAACGCCTCCGCGACGCCGGGGTCGGCGACTCGGTGTTCCCCATCCATGCCGACGCCCGGGCGTTGCCGTTCGCCGCGGGCTTCTTCGACGCCATCGTCAGCATCGACTCGTACTTCTATTACGGCACCGACGACCTTTACCTGAACTATCTGGCCAGGTTCGTCAAACCCGAAGGCCAGATCGGCATCGCCGGGGCGGGGCTGGCGCAGGAGATCGACGGGCCGGTTCCCGAGCATCTCCAGGAGTGGTGGGAGCCGAGCCTGGCCTGCCTGCACTCGGCCGAATGGTGGCAGCGGCACTGGGAACGCAGCACCATCGCCCGCGTCGAACTGGCGGACGCCATGACCGATGGCTGGAAACACTGGCTGGAATGGCAGCACACGGTCGCCCCCGACAACAGCGTGGAAATCGACGCCCTCACCGCCGACAGCGGACGCTATCTCGGCTACGTCCGCGCGATCGCCCGGCGACGCCCCGACGTTTCGCTCGACGACCCCATCTCGTCGATCCCCGTCGCCTACACCAAACAGTCGTTGTACCGCGTGTGAGGTCCCTATTCGGGCCAGTCGGAATCGCGGATTACTTCGACAAAGTCGGTGTGCGTGAAACCGGGGACGAAGTGTTCAAGGACATCGGCATTCATCGTGCCGAACGTGGTGTCGGGCCGATCCTTGAATCCATCGGTGAACGCCCGAAGAATGCGATTCTTGAAGTCCGGTCGTGGATGCGCCGCGACCACCGCGTCGATGTCCTCCTTGGCCAGTTCGCCATAGCCGAAGCCGAGGACGTCGGTCTCGACACCGGCGGTCACCAGCGCCACCTCAGGCTCCAGCCGATAGGGCACTTCCGGCGTCGTGTGCAGCGCGATGGCCTCCCACACCTTGCGCACGTCGATTTCGGGCACATTGCGTGACGCCAGGAAACGACGCGCCGCGTCGGCACCGTCCAGCTCGAAACGCTGGTCACTGCGGTGCCCCTCGGTCAGGCCGAGATCGTGGAACATCGCCCCCACGTACAACAACTCGGCGTCCGGTTTCAGACCAAGCCGCTTCCCCTGCAAGGATCCGAAGAAGTACACCCGCCGGGAGTGGTCGTACAGCAACGGAGGCTCCGCTTCCCGCACGAACTCGGTGGCCTCCCGCGCCAGCGCCGAGTCAGGAACGGCAACACCTGCGATCTTCTCGGTCATGAACGCCCCTCTCGGGATCATGTCAGAGACACCCTCGCAATCTTCACCCTCTCAAACGTCGGTGCGGATGTCCCGCCGCCTGGCACACAATCTCCGCAACCGAGTAGATGGCATGGGATACCGGATCGCAGCTGGAATGCAACGGAAAATGCAACCGCTCATGTTCACGCATGCTCCCGTGCGCGGACGGACGCGTGAAATCGGCTGTCCGTGTGCGACGGATGGTTAATTAGCCGGGGCGTCGCATCGGGTTCGGGTGCCCGCTGATTCTGGGAGGTATGGTCCGGTCATGATCAGCTGCCGCACCGTGGTGTGGTGCGCGGGACTGGGGATGGCCGCATTCTCGGTGGCGGGGTGCGCCACCGATGATGAGATCTACGTGTCGAGCTTCGTCTACACCTCTCAGGAGCCCGCAGGGCTGGGCGACAGCAGGGACGTGGACGTCAGCCAGCTCGACTGCGAATACCCTCCCCCGGGCCAGCGCCATCCCATGGACTTCGGAGCCGAACCATCCCCGCCCACGACGGCGTGACCCGCCCCTGCTCACCTTCCGCTGACTCCGAGGTCCCACCCTCCGCGCCATCCACGCCATCGCCGACCTGCTGAACGAGCAGGTCACCCATGGCGTCTCCTGACGAAGGCCCACGACCACGCCGACCAGGTGACCACAAACCGCCTTACCAATTGACCACTGATCTTCCTTCCGCACGAAAGACAAACGCGAAGTGGACGCAGTGATCGAGACCCCCAGACGGCAGAGTTGAATTTGCCGTATGAAGAGACTTTCGAGAACGAAGACCCGCCTCAAGTGGGCAGCCTCAGGTGGAGACGACCCAAGAGGAGGTGGCATGAGGACCGAATCGGCGGAGCGGGTCTCGTGGTCGGGCCGATACTTCGAGGACTTCTCGGTGGGTGAGGTGTATCGACACCCGCTGGGACGCACGGTGACCGCCACGGACAACGTCTGGCAGGCCCTGCTCACCCAGAACACCATGCCGGTGCACTTCGATGCGCACTACGCCGCCCAGACCGAGTTCGGGCGGCGCCTAGTGGACTCGACGTTCACGCTGGCGCTGGTCACGGGCCAGAGCGTGACAGATGTCTCGCAGCACGTGATGGCGAACTTGGGGTGGGACAAGGTGCGGCTCCCGAACCCGGTGTTCGAGGGCGACACGATCTACTCGCAGTCGGAAGTGCTGTCGGTCCGGGAGTCGCGATCGCGGCCCAACGTGGGGATCGTGACAGTCCGTACGGTCGGCTTCAACCAGCGCGGGGAGATCGTCATCGTGTTCGAGCGCACCATGATGATCTACCGCCGGGGCCAGGGCCCGGACGTGACCGCCGTACGGCCGGTGTGGGACGAGCGAGCACAGCGGGCGTTGCAGCCATGAGGGCAAGATCGTGGCTGTTCACGCCTGGTGATCGTCCCGATCGGTTCGGCAAGGCGGCGACCGCCGGGGCGGATGTCCCGATCCTCGACCTCGAAGACGCCGTCGCCCCCGACGCAAAGGGCCGTGCCCGCGACGCCGTCGCGAAGGCGCTGAGCGAGTTACAGGCCTACGTTCGCGTCAACGGGGCGGGAACCCCGTGGCACGAGGAGGACCTGCGCGCGGTCGCCGGCAAACCGGGCCTGCTGGGCGTGATGCTGCCCACGGCCGAAAGCCCCGACGTGCTCGACGGCCTCGGCGTGCCGGTGGTCGCGCTGGTCGAGACGGCCGCCGGGGTGGAGAACGCCGCCCTCATCGCCGCCCGGCCGGACGTCGTCCGGCTCGCCTTCGGCAGCGTGGACTTCGCGCTCGACATCGGCGCGGCCGAGGACGACTTTGTCTACGCGCGCTCGCGTCTGGTGGTGGTCTCCCGGGCGTGCGGGATCGGCGCGCCGGTGGACGGGGTCACCACCGACCTCGACGACCCCGACCGCACCATGGCGGACGCTCGGCGGGCCCGGGCCTTGGGCTTCGTCGGCAAGATGTGCCTGCATCCTCGCCAGGTCGGCCTGGTCAACCATGTGTTCTCCCCCTCGGAGACGGAGCTGGCGTGGGCCCGGCAGGTGGTGGCGGCCGCGGGCGCGGGCGGCGCCGTACGCGTCGGCGGGCAGATGATCGACAAGCCGCGGCTGGAGTCGGCCCGCCGGCTGCTGGAGCAGGAGAACCCGGAAACGGAGGAGGCCGGGCCGCCGTAGCGGCCGCGGTCCATCAGGAGGTGTCATGAACGCGCCGACCGACGTGCTGGACTTGATCAGTGACGGTGCGGACTTGATCGTGCCGATCCACCACGGTGAACCGCACACCGTCATCGACACCTTGGAGGCGCACGCCGACCGCTTCACCGGGGTGCGGATCCACCAGATGGACCCGGTCCGCGAGCGCCCCTACATCGCCGGGAAGTTCCCGGGGCACCTGAGCCACGTCAGCTACTACCTCGGGCCCGGCTGCCGGCGGGCGTACTGGAATGGCACGTGCGAGCTCGTCCCCGCGCACTTCAGTGAGATGCCGCGGTTGCTGCGCGAGTGGACTCGGCACTCCCTGGTGCTGGCCGCGGCCACCCCACCCGACGAGCACGGCTACTTCAGCCTGGGCACCAACGCGGACTACGTGTCCGCGTTCATCGGCGTGGTGCCGTTCTTCCTGGAGGCCAACCCGCGCATGCCGCGCACCTCCGGGGAGAACCAGCTCCACATCAGTCAGGTCGCCGGCTGGTGCACCGCCGACTACCCGCTGGACGAGACCGCGCCGGCCGTGCCCGACGACCGAGACCGGCGCATCGCCGAGCTGGTGGCCGAACGCGTCCCGGACGGGGCGTGCCTGCAGGTCGGCGTCGGCCGCATCCCCAACGCGCTGCTGGCCGCGCTGACCGGCCACCGCGATCTGGGCGTGCACACCGAGGCCATGTCGGACGGCGTCATGCACCTGGCAGAACAGGGTGTCATCACCGGCACCAGGAAGCAGCAGCATCGCAACAAGCACGTCGCCACCTTCCGCATCGGCACCCGGCGCTTCTTCGACTGGCTCGACGGCAACGCCCCGGTGGCGATGCTGCCGGTCGACTGGGTCAACGACCCCCGGGTCGTGGCCCGAGAACCCGACATGATGTCGATCAACGCCACCAGCGAGGTCGACCTCATGGGACAGGCGGCCAGCGAGACCATCGCGGGCCGGTACTGGTCGGGATCGGGCGGACAGGCCGACTTCGCCCGCGGTGCCATGTACTCCGCCGGCGGCCGGGCCTTCCTGGTGACCCACGCGGCCACCAGCGACGGCTCCAGCCGCATCAAGGCCCAGCTCGGCCAGGCCACCCCGGTCACCACCCTGAAGAACACCGTCGATCACGTCGTCACTGAGTACGGCGTCGCGGAGCTGCGCGGCCGCAGCCTCTCGCAACGCGCCACGGCTCTGATCGCCATCGCCCACCCCGATCACCGCGACCGGCTGGCCTTCGAGGCCCGCCGCGCCGGACTGCTGCGCTGAACAGGAAAGGGACCGGTCATGACAGACATCGCCATCCACGACACCGACACCGCCCACCAGCGGCTTCGCGCGGAGGTACGCGAGCTGTGCGACCGCTTCGGCAGCGAGTACTGGCGCGCCCGCGATCGTGAGCGGGCCTACCCGGAGGAGTTCGTTCGTGCCCTCACCGAGGCCGGCTACCTGTCCGTCCTGATCCCGAAGGAGTACGGCGGGCTGGGGATGGGCGTCACCGAGGGGGGCATCATCCTGCAGGAGATCAACCGCTCCGGCGGGCACTCCGCCGCCTGCCACGCCCAGATGTACACCATGGCCGCGCTGCTGCGGCATGGCAGCGAGGAGCAGCGGCGGCGCTACCTGCCCGATATCGCCCGCGGCGGACTGCGGCTGCAGGCTTTCTCCATCACCGAACCCGAAGCCGGCTCCAACACCCCGGAGATCCGCACCACCGCCGTGCCCGACGGCGCCGGCTACGTGGTGACCGGCCACGAGAACTGGACCAGTCGCATCTTGCAGTCCGACCTGCTGATGCTGCTGGCCCGCACCCAGCCGCTGCCCGAGGACCCGGCCGAACGAGCCGAGGGCATCAGCCTGTTCCTCGTCGATCTGCGCCGCATCCGCGCCGAACAGCCCGGCACGCTGGTCGTCGAACCGGTGCGCACCATGTTCAACTACGCCACCAACCAGGTCTGGTACAAGGGCATGCGGATCCCCGCCGACAGCCTGATCGGCCAGGAGGGTGAGGGCTTCCGCTACGTCATCGACGGCTGGAACGCCGAACGCATCCTGCTGGCCTCAGAGGCCATCGGCGACGGCTACTGGTTCCTGGACCGGGCGATCGACTACGCCAACCGGCGTTCCGTCTTTATGGTTGAAAGCTTCGCGATTGCTGACGCTTCCGTGGGTGATGGGGAGGTGCTGGGGGAGATCCACGCGGAGTCCTGGAAGGCGGCCTACGCCGGGTTCTTCGAGCCGGCGTTCTTCGCCGAAGCGGTACGGCACCGGCGCGGGAAGTGGCACGACGTGCTCGCCAAGGGGCAGGACACCATCCTGCTCGCCGCGCGAGCGGGGCGGCCGCTGACCTTCTCCTACTTCGGCTCCTCGCCGACGCGGCCGGGATGGGCTGAGATCTTCGGGTTCTACAACCACCCGGACGGGTGGGGCAGCGGCAGCGCGGCCGCCCTGATGGTCGCCTCCCTGCGCAGGCTGCGCGAGGACGGCTTCGGCGGGGTGCACCTGTGGACGCTGCGCGACACACCCCAGTCACGCCGCTTCTACACCAAGAGCGGTTTCACCGAGTCGGGTGCGGTTCGCGGGCACGATTTCGGTGACGGCCACCCCATCGAGCAGGTCGAGTACGAGCTCATCTGACCCTCCGTCACCGAAAGACGCAGGACAGGGCGCGGCGCAGGATGGCGGCGAAGGGTTCGGGGTTGCCTGGCTCGAGCCAGCGCCGCCCCGCGACGCGGATGGCGCCGGCGACCGCGGCGGCCATGACGGCGGGGAACAGGTCGCGTTCGGCGCCGGTACGCGTCGCGATCGCCTCGGCGAGCGGGCCCTCGGCCATGCTGAACGCCTTCAGCGCCTCGCCCTCCAGTTCGGGCGTCGACATGATCATGGACAGACCGGCTCTGTCGGGCTCGGGGTTGGTGTAGAGCTCGATCACGGCCGCGATGACGGCCTGGTCGAGTGGCTCGCCGGCGGGGCGGGAGCGCAGCGCCTGCCCCATGCGCCTGGACTGGTCGGCCTGGAAGGCGCAGATCGCCTCCGCCCTGCTGGAGAAGTAGTTGTTGTAGGTCCGGGGTGAGACTCCCGCGGCCGTGGCGATGTCATGGACGCGGACCAGGGCCAGCCCGTGCGGGCCTTGCTCGATGGCCAGGCGCAGCGCGGCATGGCTGATCGCCTCCCGGGTGGCCTGGCTGTTGCGTGCCCGGAGGTCCATGGCGTCGTCGTTCATGAGGTCAACCCTACCTGGTATTGCGTGTCGCGCACTATATGCGTGACGCGCAAGTTGTGAGTAGAGTGCGGGGGGAGCGCCTGGCACTCGCGCCTGGAGAGTGCCAACCCCAAGGCGTGCCGGGACGGCGAGGTCCGTCAGTGGACCGTCCGTCGCGGGCGCCGTCCCGGAGACCCCGACCACGAGCAGGAGCAGGAATGACTTCGAAAATGATCGCTTTCGACGAGGAAGCCCGGCGCGGTCTTGAGCGCGGTATGAACCAGCTCGCCGACGCCGTCAAGGTGACCTTGGGCCCCAAGGGCCGCAACGTCGTGCTGGAGAAGAAGTGGGGCGCCCCCACGATCACCAACGATGGTGTCTCCATCGCCAAGGAGATCGAGCTTGAGGACCCGTGGGAGAAGATCGGGGCCGAGCTGGTCAAGGAAGTCGCCAAGAAGACCGATGACGTCGCGGGTGACGGCACCACCACCGCCACCGTGCTGGCCCAGGCCCTGGTTCGTGAGGGTCTGCGCAACGTCGCCGCCGGCGCCAACCCGATGGCCCTGAAGAAGGGCATCGAGGCGGCCGTCGAGCGGGTCAGCGAGGAGCTCTCCAAGCTGGCCAAGGATGTGGAGACCAAGGAGCAGATCGCCTCCACCGCCTCCATCTCGGCCGGTGACACCGAGATCGGCGAGCTGATCGCCGAGGCGATGGACAAGGTCGGCAAGGAAGGCGTCATCACGGTCGAGGAGAGCAACGCCTTCGGGCTGGAGCTCGAGCTCACCGAGGGGATGCGCTTCGACAAGGGCTACAACTCGGGTTACTTCGTGACCGACCCCGAGCGCATGGAGGCGGTCCTGGACGATCCGTACGTCCTGATCGTGAGCGGCAAGGTCTTCGCCAACAGGGACGTGGTGCCCTTGCTCGACAAGGTCGTACAAACCGGCAAGCCGCTGCTGGTCATCGCCGAGGACGTCGAGGGGGAGGCCCTGTCCACCTTGATCGTCAACAAGATGAAGGCCGTCCTCCGGTCGGTCGCGGTCAAGGCTCCGGGCTTCGGCGACCGGCGCAAGGCCATGCTGGGCGACATCGCGATCCTGACCGGCGGCCAGGTCATCGCCGAGGAGGTCGGCCTCAAGCTGGAGAACACCACCCTCGACCTGCTCGGCCGGGCTCGCAAGGTCGTGGTGACCAAGGACGAGACCACGATCGTGGACGGCGCAGGCCTCGCCGAGGCCATCTCCGGCCGGGTCAACGAGATCCGCGCCGAGATCGAGCGTACCGACTCCGACTACGACCGCGAGAAGCTTCAGGAGCGCCTCGCCAAGCTCGCCGGCGGCGTGGCCGTCATCAAGGCGGGCGCGGCCACCGAGGTCGAGCTCAAGGAGCGCAAGCACCGCATCGAGGACGCCGTCCGCAACGCCAAGGCGGCCGTCGAGGAGGGCATCGTCCCCGGCGGCGGCGTCGCGCTGCTCCAGGCCGGCGCCAAGGCGTTCGACAAGCTCGAATTCCTCGGCGACGAGGCCACCGGTGCCGCGATCGTCAAGAAGGCGCTCGAGGAGCCCCTCAAGCAGATCGCCGTCAACGCCGGCCTCGAAGGCGGCGTCGTGGTGGAGAAGGTCCGCAACCTCACCCCCGGTGAGGGCCTCAACGCCGCCACCGGTGAGTACGTGAACATGTTCGACACCGGCATCATCGACCCCGCCAAGGTCACCCGCTCCGCCCTGCAGAACGCCGCCTCCATCGCGGCGCTCTTCCTGACCACCGAGGCCGTCATCGCCGAGAAGCCCGAGAAGAACCCGGCCGCTTCCGCCATGCCCGGTGGCGGAGACATGGACTTCTAACCAGACACGGAGACCCCTGATGCGTGCCTACGGTGTCACCTACGACACCGGCTTCCCCTCTGCCGGAACCACCACCCACGAACCCTTCAACGCCGACGTGGTACGCCGCGAAATGCAGATCATCCACGACGACCTGAACTGTGACGCGGTCCGCGTCACCGGAGGAGACCAGGACCGTCTTGAGACCGCCGCCCGCCACGCCGCCGGCGCGGGCCTGGAGGTCTGGTACTCGCCGTTCACCAACGGCCTCACCCAGGACGAGCTGATGGCGTTCATCGTCGACGGCGCCGAACGGGCCGAACGCCTGCGCCGGGAAGGGGCTCGCGTCGTGTTCCTCACCGGCTCCGAGATCAGCTTGCTCACCGGCGGCTTTCTGCCTGGTGACAGCCTCCACGAGCGGCTTGGCGGGCTGGCCGACCCCGCGCGGGTGCGCGCCGCGCTCCCCGGCCTGCATGCCCGCGTCAACGCCTTCCTCGCCCGAGCCGTCACTGCGGTGCGCGAACGGTTCGGCGGCCCGGTCAGCTACGCCTCCCTGCCTGTCGAAGGCGTGGACTGGGCTCCGTTCGACATGATCGCCACCGACGCCGGATACCGCGACGCGGCCACCGCGCCCGGTTTCCGTGCGGGTCTGCGCACGCAGACCTCGCAGGGCAAACCGTTCGCCGTCACCGAATTCGGCTGCGTCACCTACCGTGGCGCCGCCGATCTGGGCGGGCGCGGCGACTCCATCGTCGAATGGGACGAACACGCCCGCCCCGCCCGCCTGACCGCAGCCGTCATACGGGACGAAGAAGAACAAGCCGCGTACGTACGCGAGCTTCTCGACATCTACCACGAGGAGGGCACCGACACGGCGTTCGTCAACACCTTCGCCCGCCGGGACCTGCCGACGTCCGCCGAGCCCGAACGGGACTTCGACACCGCCAGCTTCGGCATCGTCAAGATCCTGGAGTACGGCCAAACGGGGACGACCTATCCGGGGCTGCCATGGGAACCCAAGGCCGCCTTCCACGCCCTGGCCGAATACGGACGTGCCAGGACGGCCGCCCGAGACAAGGAAAGCGAGCACGCTACCCGGCAGACATGACAGGCCAGCCAGGAAATGCGGCTAGCCGTTCTCCTTCGCGATCGCTTCGCGTACGGCAGGGGCGATCTCCCTGGCCCAGCGGCCGAGGAAGACCAGGTCGGCGTGACCGGGGGAGAAGAGGGTGAAGCCCGACGCGCCGTGCTCCAGCACGGCCCCGGTCAACTCCTCGATCCACTGGCCGACGGAACCGCCGATCCAGCGCCCGTCGCGGTCACGCGTGGCGGGCAGCGGCCGGTCGGTGATGCGTCCGGGGAGGTTGAAGACCGTGCGGATCTCGCGCGGATCGCGTCCTGCGGCCGCCGCCGCCTCGTCGATGATCGGCCGCGACGCCCGGTATCGCTCGCTGAGCCAGTCCGCCGCGTGGCCGGGGATCCAGCCGTCGGCCACCCGGCCGGTGGCGGCCAGGGATTTCGGGCCGACCGATCCGGTCCACACGGGGGGCGCGGCCACGGGAGCCGGCTCGATCTGGTCCACCTGGTAGTGGCGACCCCGGTAGGTGACCGCCGGACCGCCACCGGACAGCAGCTTGACCAGGACGATCGCCTCCTCGAAGGCGTCCACGGCATCGCCCGGTGAGAGCCGCGGCACGCCCATGGCGGCGATGCGATCCCACCGCCCGCCCGCGCCCATGCCGAGCACGACGCGGCCGCCGGACATCGCCGACAGGGACGTCACCATCCGCGCCAGCATGGGAGCGGGCCGGGTCGGCAGGTTGGTGACGTTGACGAGGCCCGAGATGTGCCGCGTACGCCCGAGGATGAAGCCGACGGAGGCGTACGCGTCCAGGTGCCCGCCGAGGTAGGGATGGTCGGCCACCGAGAAGACGTCAAGCTCGTCACGGTCGGCCTGTTCGGTCATGCGCAGCAGCTCCGGCACCTCGCCGAATCCGTTGTGCGCGCCGAAGCCGAAGACGACTTCCCGACCGGCGGTAGGACTCATGATTTCCACTCCCATGGGCGAAAAATCTTAGTTCGTAGTACGAACCGTATTAGTTCGTACTACGAACTGCAAGCCCGGGAGGCGGTCTTATCGCTCGTGGTCGGCGAGGGATCCTTCTTCCAGGAAAACCACCGGAACCTTGTTGTCCAGCACGATGCGGCCAAGCAGGCGGGCGAGCGTGTCGAGTTCGGCGGCGCTGAGCCCCGCCGGCAGCTTCCCGACCCGGCGGCAGGTCTCGGCGTAGAACTCCTCCGCGAGCTTGCTGCCTTCCGGAGTGAGCGTGACCCGGATCGCGCGCGTGTCCTGCGGGTCTGGCTCGCGCCGGACCAGGCCGTTGCGTTCGGTGCGGTCCACCAGACCGGTGAGGCTGGACTTGGCCAGTCCCAGCGTCGCACCCAATTCGCCCATCCCGTACGGCTGCGCCATCAGGACGCACAGCAATTGGCCCTGCTGCGGGGTGAGGCCGTGCTCCCGGCCCGACTCGGCGTATACCGCATTCACCAAGAACGTAGACCGCACCAGCGCGGGCACAAGCCCCATCCGGCCATCATCATGCTTACCCACCCGGTCAGGGTACCTTTATAATTCTCTCGCCGAAAAGAACGGCAATTGTTTACGGCGGCTCGGGCTGGGGGCGCGGGAAGAGTTGCTCGCCGCGCCCGAGTCTGCGGATGGCGTCGATGAGCCCGTCCGCGGGGCCGTCCTTGGCCAGGAACCCGACGCTCCGGCGCGCTGGCGGCACCCGCGGAACCGGTAGGAAGAACGCCCTGGCGGCCAGGGCCTTCCCGAACATTATTCACGCTTGACTTATATAAGCTGAAGGTGGCATTCTCCCTACTGTGCATGCCTTCGACGTGCTGGGCGACCCGGTGAGACGCCGGATATTGGAACTGCTCACCGACGGCGAACAGGCCGCGGGCGCGGTCAGCGGGATCATCCGGGCGGAGTTCGGGATCTCGCAACCGGCGGTCTCGCAGCACCTGCGGGTGCTGCGGGAGTCCGGCTTCGCGACCGTCCGCGCGGACGGCACCCGGCGCCTGTACGCCGTGGACTTGGCACCACTTCGGGAGGTCGACATCTGGCTGGAGCGCTTCCGCCGGTTCTGGACCCAGCGCCTGGACGCGCTGGGCACCGAACTCGCGCGCGGCAAGCGTGAGCGCCGCGAAAACCTCGCCGAGCCGCCGTCTACAAACACACAACCACCTACGAATACCAAGGAAGACGAATGATCGACATCGACCAGGTCAACGCCACCCACCGGGAGATCGGCAACCACGCGCTCACCACCGGCGAAGGGCGGTCGCTGCTGCTGCGCCGCAGCTACGACGCCCCCATCGAGGACGTGTGGAGCGCCTGCACCGACCCCGACCGGATCAGCCGATGGCTGGCCCCGATCGAGGGCGACCTCCGGCTCGGCGGCACGTTCCAGCTCAAGGACAACGCCGGTGGGGAGATCCTGCGCTGCGAGGAGCCCCATCTGATCAAGGTGACCTGGGCGCTCGGGGAAGGCATGCTCACCGAGGTAGAAGTCCGTCTCGTGCCTGACGGGGACGGCACTGTCCTGGAGTTGGTGCACTCGGCTCCCGCCGAGATCGTCGACGAGATGGTGCGCACCTACGGGCCAGGCGGCACGATCGGCCTCGGCGGCGGCTGGGATCTCGCGCTGCTCGGCCTCCACCTGTTCCTCAGTGGCGCGACGCTCGACCCCGCGACCTGGGAAGACGCGCCCGAGGTCAAGGAGTTCGCGACCCGCAGCTGCCACGCCTGGGGAGCGGTGATCCAGTCCGCCTGGGGAACCAGCGACGAGGACATCGCCGCGGCCATCGCGTTCGGGGTGCAGCACTTCGCCCCCGAGACCGGTGGGGACGACAACGGCTGATGACCGAGAACGTCACCACCCCGCCCGGCGCCGCCGCCGGGTCGACGAGGACGCTGCTGACCTGCGGGATCATCGCCGGCCCGCTCTACATCGTCGTGGTCGTCCTGCAGATGCTCACCAGGGACGGGTTCGACCTCAGCCGCCATCCGGCCAGCTTGCTGAGCAACGGTGACCTGGGCTGGATCCAGATCGCCAACTTCCTGGTCGCCGGCCTGCTGTTCGTGGCGGGCGCGGTCGGGCTGCGCCGGGTGCTGGGGCCTTCGGCGGGCCGGGGCGGCACCTGGGGACCGCGGCTGATCGGCGTCTTCGGCGCCGGGATCGTCGCCGCGGCCTTCTTCTCCGCCGATCCCGTCGACGGCTTCCCGCCGGGGACGCCGACCGGCCCGCCCACGACCGTCAGCGTGCCCGGACTCGTGCACTTCCTCGTCGCCGGGGTCGGCTTCCTCGCGCTGATCGCCGCCTGCTTCGTGTTCGCCCGTCGCTTCGCCGCGGCCGGCCGCCGCGGCTGGTCGGCCGCCAGTACGGTGACCGGCGCGCTCTTCCTGGCGTCCTGGATGTCGATCTTCGCGCTACCGGGCAACAGGGCGGCCAACATCGCCTTCGCCGTCGCGATCGCGCTCGTCCTGGTGTGGACGTCGCTCCTGGCCGCGCACCGGCTGACCCGGCCCGGCGAGGAGTGAGAGCGCGGTTGCCGTCTTCGCGACAGCTCCGCACGGTGCGATCGTTGAGTCATGCCGTTTCAGCCCTTCGCGCACGATTGGGATCGTGTTCAGTTCTCCGGCAGCGAGCAATGGAGATGGCTCGCGGTCGAGATCGCGGAGATCCGGCGATGCGCGGCGGCAAGCGACCAGGCCCATGACCGGCTCGCCCTGCTTCTCATCGATCACGTGGTCGAGGTGATCGTGGGCCGTGAGGTCAACGCCAGGCTCGCCTGGCAGCCCGCCGACAGCGTGGTCGAGGAGCTACGGGAGATCCGTGACAGCGGCACCGAGCCGGACGCGGCCGTGGACAGACTCATCGACGAGCACGTAGGGCCGGACAGGCGTCACCAGCTCGACATGCACCTGCACGAGAAGACCAAGTACCTCGTGAAGCACGATGTGCTGACCTTCCAGGAGCGCGAGGTGCTCGACCGTATGCACGAGTACCGCAACGCGGCGTACCACCGGGACACCCTGGAAGCCGACCTGATCAGCGATCTGGTGCTGGCCTACATGATGCTCGCGAGCCAGCTGCTCGCCCGGCACCGCCCGATCGCCCTGGCGAGAGGGACCACTGGGCCGGGCGAGCTGTCCGCCCTGCTCGTCGACGGCCTCGAAATGGATCTGCAAGCGGTGGCCGGCCGCTTCAGCGAGCACGCCATGAAGCGAGTGGACGACATCGTGAGGGCGGTCGACACCGCGCGCGGGATCCAGCGCGCGGTCGTCGACACCGCCCGGGAGCAGGGCGACCCGATGCCGGACGACGATTTCGCCCACTTACTGACAACCCTGAACGGCCTCACTCCGAAACTGCTCCGGTCCTGGGCCAAGCGCGCGTCCGGCTTGAAGACGAACGTCACATCCCTGGTGAACCTGATGATCCGTTACATCGGCCTGGACCGGGCACTCGACGAGATCGAACCGTCGGCAAGGCGTCTGGAGATAATCCTGGACCGATGGGAACAGGATCGCCTGGACGAGATCAGGGGCAAGTAGGGCGTCGTGGCACTCCGGACCACGTCAGGCCGGGTCCGGCGGTGCCGGTTCGGGCCGCGGTGACCGCCACCGTGGCGTAGCTCATCGTGAAGCTGCCGCCCACCGCGTCGATGGCGGTGCCGACGCCCTCCAGCACCTCCGCCAGCTTGTCCGCGAAGGCGCCCGTCGGGAGGCTGGAGCCGTCGGCGACACGTTCGTTACGGCAGGTTGAGCTGCCAGGAGACGCCGAAGCGGTCGTTCACCCAGCCGAACTTGGTGCTGAAGCCGTACGAGCTCAGCGGCATGAGTGCCTGGCCGCCCTCGGCGAGTGCCGCGTAGAGGCGGTCGAGTTCCTCCTCGGTGTCGCACGCGACGTAGAGCGAGACCGATGGCGTGAACGTGAAGGCGTGCCCGGTGCTGTCCATGCACATGTACTCCTGGCCCGCCAGGGTGAAGGTGGCATGTTTGATCTTGCCTTCCGGCCCGGGCTCGCCGGGGGCGGAGCGGGTGATGTTCACCACCTTGGCGTCCTCGAAGAGGGAGACGTAGAACGTCATGGCCTCCTCGGCGTCGCCGTTCTGGAACATCAGGAAAGTGGTGATCTTCTGGGTCATGACGGCTCCTCTTCGGGGGCGTAGAACGCGGTGGTGCCGGCGACGGCGGTGGCGACCTGGTCGGGCGGGCCGCCGGCGGCCGCATGAGCCCGGCCCCACGCCTGGCTGCTGGCTGTGATGAAGCGCCGGCCCTCGGGGGTCTGGTGGAAGGTGTTCTCGTCGACCTGGGGCGCGCCCGACAGGTGCAGGCTGAGGCCCAGGAGGGCGAGGTCCCAGCCCACGCCGACGGCGCCGGGGCCGTAGCCGGACCACATGTCCGGCGGCACGTCGGCGGTGTGGCGCAGCTCGAACAGGGTGCCGTCGTCCGCGCTCGACAGGCGCACCTCGACCTCGGAGAAGCCGGGGTCCTCGCCGTACAGCCAGCTGACCGTCAGCAGGCGGGGTGGCTCGCAGCGCAGGATCTCGCCGCCCGTGTTGCCCTTGAGCTGGTACGTGCCGCCCAGTCGCAGGTCCCCGGTGACGGGCAGGAACCAGCGGCGCAGCCGCTCGGCGCTCGTGCAGGCGTCCCAGACGTCCTCGACTTCGGCGTCGTAGCGCCGCCGCAGCGTCATGACCTTGCGCTCACCGTTGAGCAGCTCGCGATGCGCCTGGTTGATCTCGTCAACGATGTCCATCAGGTGTCCTTCGACTCGTCTGTCCTGCGGCGCTCGCGCTTGCCTCGAACCGATCGTTTCAGGGTGCGCTTATATAAGTCAAACGTGGAGTAGGCCGCAACCATGCGAAGGGCTGAGCGGGCTGTTCATGTGCCCACCACCCGGAGCAGCACCGATCGGTCGACGTCCAGGGACGGCACTTCCCTTGAGTCCGCTGTTCGCGATGCCCGAGCACACGAGCGCCCTCGCCATCAGGATGGGGTAATCCGTACCGAACTGTCCCGGCCGGGCCCACCGGCAACGGCCGGTTCTGCCCGGAGAGAGAGACGCCGTACTGAAAGGACTTACATGCCCACGCTGGAAGACATGGTCGACTCGATAGCCGACGCGACCGGGTTCGCCGGTGTGGTGTCCGTGGATCGGGGTGGTGAGAGCGAGTTCGCCAAGGCGTACGGACTGGCCCACCGGGGTCACGAGATCGCCAACACGGTGGGCACGCGGTTCGCGATCGCCAGTGGCACGAAAGGGTTGACCGCGCTTGTGGTGGTGAGCCTGATCGAGGAGGGTGTGCTCGATCTGTCCACGACCGCGCGTTCGGTGCTCGGTGAGGATCTTCCGCTCATCGACGACGGCGTCACCGTCGAGCATCTCCTGGCCCACCGGTCGGGCATCGGCGACTACTTCGACGAGGATGCCGGGCACGAGATCACCGACTATGTGCTGCCGGTGCCCGTGCACGAGCTCGCCACCACCGAGCAGTACCTGGCGGTGCTTGGCGGGCATGCCAGCAAGTTCGCCCCCGGCGCGAGCTTCTCGTACAACAACGGCGGCTACGTCGTGCTCGCGCTGATCGCTGAACGCGTCGGCGGCCAGCCCTTCCACGACCTGGTACGCCACCGCGTCTGCGAGCCGGCGGGCATGCGCGACACCGATTTCCTGCGCTCCGACGAACTGCCGGAGCGCACCGCTCTCGGCTACCTGCCCATCGAGGGCGTGTCCAGGACCAACGTGTTCCACCTGCCCGTGCTGGGCAGCGGCGACGGCGGGATCTACTCCACCGTGCGGGACTTCACCTCCTTCTGGCATGCCCTGTACGGCGGAAAGATCGTGTCGTCGAGCTGGGTCTCGGAGATGCTGCGGCCGCGCAGCGACGTGCCGTCAGAGTCGAGGCGGTACGGCCTCGGCTTCTGGCTCCCCGAATCGCCAGGATCCCAGGACACGGTGCTGCTGGAGGGATACGACGCCGGCGTCTCCTTCCGCAGCGTTCACCGGCCGCGGACGCGGCTGACGCACACCGTGATCTCCAACTCCACTCCCGGCGCGTGGCCGATCACCAATCTCCTCGAGAAAGAGCTCGCACAGCGGTAGATCAGCACTCGGCGACCCCCGGAATGGCCCGAAGCGCTCTGGCGCCCAGGACAACCAGAATCAGGCCGATCAGGGCGACGGCGACGCTCTGGCCGAGGGCCACGGTTGTCATGGTCCGGGTGATCGAGTCGACAGCACCGAAATTGAGACCGGGGAGCCGGGCGCACAATACCGGCACCGCCAGGATCGCCAGGGCCAGTGGCCACGACGGCGTCCGCAGTGCGGGGGAGTGCCAGTGCACGCCCACGCAGGTGAGGCCCGCGATCACGATCAGCAGGCTGGCCAGGCCGGACTCGTCCAGCCAGGCCCACGATCCCGGCTGGCGGAGATTGAGTTCCACCGCCGCCACGCCCAGCGTCGCCGACAGCAGGATTCCTGCGCCGAGCTGTCTCGGGGCGAGCCACCACGTGCGGCGGACCTGCGGCGCATCGCGATGGAATCCCGCGGTCAGGGCCAGCACCGGCACCAGGGCCAGCAGGGCGTAGGACCCTCTGACCAGGAGCAGCTCCCACCAGTACTGGTCTTCGAAGGTGGCGACGATGAGGAACGACTGCTGTGCCAGCGCGAGCAGCGCCAGCACCTTGGCGGCGCGGACGCGACCCCGGACGAGCGTCACGAACGCCGCGATCCACAAGCCGCCGGCCAAGGTCTGGATAATCGACCCAGGGAGCCCGTACTCCTCGATGGGCGCGCCGACCACCCCGTAGGTGCGGAGAAAACCGCCGAAGTACACGCAACTGATCACCGTCTGAAAGAACAACCCCAGCAGGGCCACCAGCCGGACCGTCTCGCCCCAGGCGAAGAACCTCGGCGCCGCGCCGGCACCACCCAGGCGGACCCGCATCGACAGCGCCGCCACGCTGGCGATCTCCGGCCAGCTTGGCCTGGGCCCGACCTCGTCGCTGACGTCCCCCGCGCTTTCCAGGTAGGCCGAGACCATCTCCTCCTCCCGCCTGGC
This sequence comes from Acrocarpospora sp. B8E8, assembly GCF_039871605.1. Taxonomy (NCBI): domain Bacteria; kingdom Bacillati; phylum Actinomycetota; class Actinomycetes; order Streptosporangiales; family Streptosporangiaceae; genus Acrocarpospora; species Acrocarpospora sp. B8E8. The sequence goes on from NZ_JBDPLV010000031.1 coordinate 64,407, forward strand.
GCGGTAGGAGGCGGGCAGCAGGCGGAGCACGCGCCGATAGCTCTCCTCCAGAAGACTCATGCCGCCCCTCCCGCCGTGATCGCACGCCGGTGGCGGGCGCTGAGCCGATCCGTGGCACTCCTGACGTTCTCCGCGAGCCGTACGGCTTCCGCCTCCAGCGCCGTCGCACCGGAGTCGGTCAGCCGGTAGTAACGGCGCAGCCGGCCCTGCTGCACCTCGTCGCGATCCAGCGTCACCAGCTCGTCGGCCGCCAGCCGGTCGAGCACGCCGTACAGCGTGCCGACCTTGAGCCGCACCCGCCCGGCGGACAGCTTCTCGACCTCACGCACGATCCCGTAGCCATGCCGCGGCTCGTCGACCAGCGCGGTGAGAACGAGGAACGCCGCCTCCGTCATCGTCCGTCTTCCCATGCACTCCAGAATATATCGGTAAGCAGACTATTGGAGCCCACCGTCCCGCCAATGGGGGACCTTCGGCCCTTACCCGGTGCCGCCCGGGTCATTGGACTGGAGAGGGAGGTGGCGTGGAATGCGTACGCGAGAGGATCTGGAAGCCGTGGTGGAGGCGGCGGGGTGGGCGCCGTCGGTGCACAACAGCCAGCCGTGGTCGTTCGCCATCGCCGGAGACGAGATCAGTCTCCGCGCCGATGTCGACCGGCGGTTGCGCGCGGCCGATCCGGAGGGCAGGGAACTCCTGCTGAGCTGCGGGGCCGCGCTGTTCAACGTCAGGACGGCGATACGCGCCCTCGGCTACGAGCCGCTGGTGCGGACACTCCCCGATCCTGACCGTCCGGCGCTGCTGGCCACCGTACGGATAGGGCCGGCCGAGGCGGTGGACGAGCACACCGAGGTGATCCGGTCGGAGATCCCCCGGCGGCGTACCCATCGGGCGGGCTTCTCCGGCCGGCGGGTGCCGGAGCACCTGCTGGACGCGCTGGTGGGGGAGGCGGAACGGGAAGGCGCCCGGCTGACTCCCGTCGGGGCGGAGGCGGCGATCCGGGTTGTCGCGGCGCTCACCACAGCGGCTCAGGAGGTTCAGGCCCAGGATCGGGACTTCAGCCTGGAGATGATCCGCTGGGGGCGGCCACCGGGAAGCAAGTATCGCGACGGCGTGCCAGCGGACGCCTACCCGCAGGAGGCCCGCCGGACACATCCGCACTTCGCCCAGCGCGACTACGCGCGCGGGCAGGGCTGGGGCAAACCCGATGATCAGCCCATGGCCACGGACACCGGGGTGGTGGCGCTGCTGACCACCAGGAGCGACACGCGCGCGGATTGGCTGCGGGCCGGGCAGGCGCTCCAGGCGGTGCTCCTGCACGCCGCGGCCGCGGGTGTCGCCGCCGCCTTCCACACCCAGGCGCTGGAACACCCGCAGCTGCGGGACTTCATCCGGGCGCAGCTCTGCTCGGGGGAGTTCCCGCAGATGGTGATGCGGCTGGGCTATCCCACCTCGAGGACCCGGGGGGTCCGGCGCCCGCTGGCGGACGTTCTCGACGAGGGCGGCAGCCCCGGGTAGGAGGTCCTGCCCATCTCGGGTCCATCGGCCCTGCCCTTCCGAGCGCCGATCGGCGATCATGAAGGCATGCGTAGACCCAGTGGGAGGACATCGTGATCGTCGCCGGAGTGGACGGCATGCGGGCCGGTGTGGAGGCGGTGGAGTGGGCGGCGCACGAAGCCGTGCTGCGTGACGTGCCGCTCCGGGTGGTGAGCGCGGTGCCCGCCTGGTGCCTCGATCGGGGGGCCGCGGGGCCGTACAGCGGCGTCGGGGCCTGGATGCGTGACGGGGGGAACGCCGCGCTCGCCGAGGCCGCCGCGGCGGCGCGGCGCGCCGAGGCGAAGGTGAACGTCGACACGAAGCTGGCGGGCGGTGACGCCCGGCTGGTCCTCATCGAGGAGTCGCGCCACGCCGATCTGCTGGTCGTCGGGGACTCCGGGCTCGGTGCCCTGCGCGGCAAGCTGATCGGCTCCGTGGCGTACGGCGTGGCCGGCCACGCGGCCTGCGACGTGGTCGTGGTCCGCAAGCGGCAGTCGCCGCCCCGGCCGGAGATCGTGGTCGGCGTGGACGGCTCGGACGCCCAGTCCGCCGTCCTGGAGTTCGCCTTCAAGGAGGCGGCCCTGCGCGGCGCCGGCCTGCGCGCCGTGCTGGCCTGGGACTGGCACGACCTCCTGCGGCCAGACGTCGACGGCGAGCCCGAGGGCAGCCGGCGCGCGCTGGCCGAGGTCCTGGCCGGATGGCGGGAGACCAGCCCGGACGTGCGGGTGTCGATGGACGTCGTGCACGGGCACCCGGTCGACGCCCTGCGGCACGCGGCCGACGGCGCGGACCTGCTCGTCGTCGGCTCGCACGGGCACGGGGTCCTGGCGGGCATGCTCCTCGGCTCGGTCAGCCAGGCCATGCTGCACCACGCCCCCTGCCCGGTGGCGGTCGTCCGGATCGCACCCTGACCGGATCCGCGAGCGGATCGCCACCGGCTGGTGACGATCCGCCGGGAAAGTGTTAGCTCACGTCACGTAGACGAGGTGCCAGCGGCGGGAGGGGTGGCTGTCGCAGGTGTACTGCAGCGCTTCGACGTTGTTCGCCTTGCTGACGCCACCGGCGATGGTCACGCACTTGCCGGTCCCGACATTCTTGATCCAGTAGTTGCCGGTCGTGCCGTCCTCGGTGAGGGTCCACGACCGCGACCGGTGGGTGTCACAGTTGTACTGCAGGGCCGTGACGTTGTTCGCCTTGCTGACGCCACCCGCGATGGTCAGGCACTTGCCGGTCTGGACGTTCTTGACGCGCAGTCCGCCGCCGACGCCCGACCTCAGCGTCCAGCGGCGGGAGGGGTGGGTGTCGCAGGTGTACTGGACGGCGTGGACGTTGTTCGCGGTGCTGACCCCGCCCGCGATGGTGAGGCACTTGCCGGTCTCGACGTTGACGAGCATCACCTGCCTGGTGTCGGCGGCGGCCTGCGCCGGAGCCGCGATCGCGGTCAGGCCCAGCGCCAGCGCGGCCACGGAGAGTTTGAGTACGGTGGAACGATCCATCTTGAGCTCCCGAGAGCTGGTGGGATTTTTTCCAGGATCCGGGGAGCCCGCCCGGTGTGGCGTGAGTCGACTCCTACTCAACTCGGCGGAACCTCGCGCGCTTTTGCTGAGAGCGCTCTCGCGTCTAGTGTGCGGTGCGGCCGCCTCGTGCTGGTGGTGTCGACGAGCAGGCGACGGCCGGCGCGGTCCTGGTCAACGTCCCGCCGGAGCTCGCGGCGCGGTTTCAACGCCGCTGCCCGCGGGTGGTGTCGCTCACCGCGACCCCCGCCACGCCACCGCCCGGGTCACCGTCATCTCTACCGTCGGCAAGCTGGCCGCCTTCACCGGACGCCGATGATCGGCTTGCTCGGCGACCATGTCACGGTGCTCCGCGCCCTCCTCGTCGTCGCCGCGCTGCAAGGGGTGGCCCTCCTCATCGCCGGGGCCACCCGGCCCCTCCAACCCGCACCGGCTGCTGCGCGCAGATGAGCGCCTCCCGGCCAATCCCCGGGCACGAGTGCGGGCCTGTCTCTCCCTGATGGCTCGTTAAACCTGTTTGCCGCGGACGGCCGCTTCGGTAGGCTCGCCGCGAATTGAGCGCCGCCCCCTGCGGCGCGGCCTTGGTGACGGAGGGGAGGCGGCCATGCGTCATCGCGTCGCCGTCGTTCCCTCGTCACGGTACGAGGTGATCCTGGTGTCTTCGCCGTCCCGGCGCCGGCTGCGCGGCCCGCGCTGGACGTCCGCGACGAACAGCTGACCTATCCCTGTCCCTGTTTCGTCCGGGATTCGCGCTGTCCTTTTCCGGATCATCGAAGGGCCCATGGGCATGCGTACCAACCTGAACGAGACGCTGGCCGGCGTTCGCAATCTCGGCATCCTCGCCCACGTCGACGCGGGCAAGACGACCGTCACCGAACGCATCCTGTACGCCACCGGCGTCACCTACAAGCGCGGCGAGGTCCACGACGGCACGACCGTCACCGACTTCGACCCGCAGGAGCGCGACCGGGGGATCACCATCTTCGCCGCGGCGGTGAGCTGCGCCTGGGACGGCCGCCAGATCAACCTGATCGACACCCCGGGCCACGTCGACTTCTCCCATGAGGTGGAGCGCTCCCTGCGGGTGCTCGACGGGGCGGTCGTCGTGTTCGACGGGGTCGCCGGAGTCGAACCGCAGACCGAGTCGGTGTGGCGCCAGGCCGACCGGTACGGCGTGCCGCGGATCGCCTTCGTCAACAAGCTGGACCGGCCCGGCGCCGACGTCGACGCGGTGGCCGAGTCGATCCGCGCCCGACTGCACGCGACCCCGCTGGTGATCCAGCTGCCCATCGGCCGGGAGGCCGGGTTCACCGGAGTGGTGGACCTGGTGCGGATGCGATCCCTGATCTGGTCGGACGGCGACGACACGGCCGAGGAAGGCCCCGTGCCCGAGGCGCTCCTGGACGAGGCGCGCCGGCGCGCCCGGCTGCTCCAGGAGGCGGTGGCCGAACGGCATCCGCTCGCGCTGGAGGAGTTCTGCGCGGAGTCGGCCATCTCGGCCCCGACGCTGACGGCCGCGCTGCGCGACCTGACCTGTTCCGGTGAGGGCGTGGTGGTGCTGTGCGGTTCCGCCTACCGCAACCGCGGGATCGAACCGCTGCTGGACGCCATCGGGGCCTACCTGCCGTCGCCGCTGGACGTGCCGCCGGTGCGGGGCACGCTGGACGGCGAGGCGGGGGAGCGGGCCGCCGACCCGGAGGCGCCGTTCGCCGGGCTCGTCTTCAAGGTGAACTCGACCGCCTCGGGGCGGCTGACCTGCCTGCGGGTGTATTCGGGGACGCTTCGGCGGGGGGACACGGTGCTTGACGTGGGCGCTCGCCGTACCGAGCGGATCGGCCGGATCCTGCGGGTGCGGGCCGACCGGCACACGGAGGTGGCGGTGGCGGTGGCCGGGGACATCGTCGCGGTGGCCGGGCTGAAGGCGGCCGCCGCCGGGGCCAGCCTGTGCGACCCCGCCGCGCCGCTCCTGTTCGAATCGGCCGCGGTGGCCGATCGGGTGGTCTCCGTGGCGGTCGAAGCCCGCCGGAGGATCGACGCCGACAGGTTCGGGTCCGCGCTGGCCCGGCTGGTCGAGGAAGATCCCTCGCTGGCGGTCCGGGCCGATCGGGAGACCGGTCAGACGGTGCTGTCCGGGATGGGCGAGCTGCATCTGGAGGTGGCGGTGGAGAAGGTCCGTCGCGATCACGGGCTGGACGTCAGCGTCGGCCGGCCGAGGGTGGCCTACCGGGAGACGGTCGCCCGTGGCGTGTCCGGGTTGCTGTACCGGCACGTCAAGCAGGACGGAGGGGCAGGTCAGTTCGCCCACGTCGTCCTCGACGTGGAGCCGGCCCCGGGAACGGATTTCGTGTTCCACTCGGCCGTCGTGGGCGGGCGGGTGCCACGGGAGTATGTCGGAGCGGTGGAGGCCGGCTGCCGGGACGCGCTGGCCGAGGGGCCCCTGGGCGGTCACCCGGTGACGGGCGTGCGGGTCACGCTCACCGACGGGGCCACCCATCCGAAGGACTCCTCGGAACTGGCGTTCCGCATCGCCGGCCGCCTCGCGCTGCGGGAGGCGCTGCGGGCCAGCCTGATGGTCCTCCTGGAGCCGATGGCCGAGGTGCTGGTCACCGTCCCCGCGGACGCCGTCGGCGGCGTGCTGGGTGACCTGTCCGCCCGGCGCGGCCGCGTCTCCGACTCGACCGTCAGGGCCGACACCGTGGTGATCACCGCGACCGTCCCCCTGGCCGGCCTGTTCGGCTACGCGACCCGGCTCCGCAGCCGGACCCAGGGCCGGGGCGCCTTCACCACCCGGCCCGCCGGCTACGCCCCCGCCCCGGGCGTACCTTCGACAGCCCGATAGAACGATGGCTCCCGGCCACACCGGCCGGGAGCCATCACCCCAGATCTGATCGCTGACTACGCTGGGTACAGCCACTTCAGTGCGGTGAGGCTCTTTTCGAGATACTTCTCCTGTCCCGTCCCGATGCCGTAGGCCATGTCCTCCAGGACGCTGCACCTGGCGTAGAAGACCGCGCGCGCGCTGATCGCGTCCACGTCGTGGATGTCGGTTCGGTAGGCGTTCAACGCCTGGTGTAAGGCCGCCGGGCCGAGATCGCGGTAGAGGAGGCCGAAGTCATAGGCCGGATCGACGATCGCGGCGTCGCTCCAGTCGATGACGCCGGTCACCGTCCAGGTGGCGGGGTCGACGAGAACGTGTTCGATTCCCAGGTCGTTGTGGGAGAACACCTGTGCGTATTCGTCAGCAGGTGGCGGCGCGTCAAGGAAGGCCTCCACGGCGGGGCGATGCGCTGCCGGTATTCTCTCTGCGGCCACGGAATAGGTGTCCACGGCCTCGCTGAGCCACAACTGTTTCGGCTGGTCATCAGTGGATACCAGGTCAGCCATGCGCTCGGCTGGAAGATGATGCAGCGCGGCGAGGAGTTCGCCCAGCGCGCCCGCGATGCCGTTGGCCGGTTGTTGCGCCGCGGGCACGTCGATCAGGGGCAGGCCGGGGAGTTTGAAGTAGGCCAGGCAGCCTAGTTCCGCGACCGTGAAGCTCGGCTCGGGCACGGGCAGCGGGGAAATCCCGGCCACGGCCGACAGAAGGCGAGCCTCGTCCGTCACTCGCGTGGCCCGCTCCTCCGGATCGGACTCCTTGGCGAAGCGCACGATCAACTCACCGTTGACCTCGTACGCGATGTTGTCCTCCCCCTCGCCGAGGAGCACCACCGACGCGATCCGATAGCCGGGCAGGTGCGCGCCCACAACGTCATGAACGTCTTGCATGCCCGCGACTTTAATACGGCGGCTGCGGGTTCCCCGGCCAACTGGACCATGCAGGTCACCTGTTGAAATCAACAGAATATTTAACAGTTTTAGGCAGAAGCATTGGAATTGGCTGCGCAGAGTGGATAGGAGTGGCAATTTTCAGGAGGAACCGTCAATGGTGGCTGTCAGCGAAGGAGACATCGCCGCTGCTCGTGAGCGCTTCTTCGCCGACGAAACCGTTGAGAGCGGCGTGCGCGAACAGGTGCTGACATCATGGCAGCGGTGCCGGAGCCTGGGCCTCTCTCCTGAGCGCGCGCCCTACGTGTACCACCCAGACGTTGACATGGACGGCAGGCTCGTCCGTGCCGCCCGGCCCGTGCTCGATCAGCTCGAATCCCAGCTCTCCGGCATCAAGGTCAGCGCGCTCCTCTTCGACGAGAAGGCGAGGATCCTGCGGCGCAGCGGCGGGGAACCGGAAATCCTCAGATTGCTCGACGACCTGCCGGCCCTGCCCGGTTTCGGGTGCGCCGAGCAGATCATCGGCACCAATGGCACCGGCACCGCGCTGGTCGAGCGTCGTCCGGCCCTCATCCGGGGGCGGGAGCATTTCGCGGAATCCCTGCGGCTGCTGGCGTGCGCCGGCGCTCCCATCCGCGACCCGATCAGCGGCCGCATCCTGGGCATACTGGATCTGACGTGCCTGGACCGGGACGCAGACCCGGCGATGCTCGGCCTGGTCACCGAGGCGGCGGTCCGCATCGAACGACGCCTGTTCGAACAGACATCAGAACGGGAGCGTGCGCTGCTGCGGGCATTCCTCGACGCCACGCATCGGGCGGGTGTCGTACCCGTCGACCTGCTGCCCACGCACGATCGGCTGCGCCTGCTGGAGAAGGCCACGGAGCTGATCTCCATCGGCCATGTGGGCGTGGCGATGGTGCAGCTGTCGGGGGGCCGGGCCGCCACGCTGCGCTGCCGTTCTGTCGACGATCTCGCCGGGGGGAGCGGCATCGCCGTGGAGGCCGTCATCGACGGCAGCCCGGCCGGGCACGTGGCGTCCGGCGAGCCCAGGGCCGGGTCGCCGGCGCTGATCGGCCGGTCGGCACCCGCCGCCGTGCTGAAAGCAGCCACTCCAACCGTCTGCGCCCCCCTGGCCGCTACCGAGGGATGGCTGCTGGCCGTGAGCGAGCCGGGCATCGGGCGGCTGGCTTTGCAGGCACGGGAACGGCTCGGCCTGCTGTGTGAGGCCGGCGCGCGGATCGGCACCACCCTGGAGGTGACCAGGACCGCCGAGGAACTCACCGAGATCGCGGTCCCGCGGTTCGCCGACTACGCCGCCGTCGACGTGCCCGCCTGGGTGCCGCGCGGCCGCGAGCCGTCCGCCCCGGACGCCGGGCTGTTCCGCATCGCCCTGGCCGCCGTCCGGCCGGGATCCTCCCTGTACGGGATCGGCTCGCTCATCCACCCGCTGCCGTCCACCCCGCACGCGCGCTGCCTGGCCACCGGGCAGCCGGTGCTCGAACCGGCGCTGGAAACCGTGTTCGGCTGGATGGCACAGGATCCCGAGCGCGGCCAGAAGGTGTGCGAGCAGGGCGTGCACTCGCTCCTCGCGGTGCCGATGCAGGCCCGCGGCGTCACCCTCGGGGTGGTCAGCTTCTACCGCGCCCAGCACACCGGCCCGTTCGAGGACGACGACGTGACCCTGGCCGCCGAACTGGTCAGCCGCGCGGCGGTGTGCATGGACAACGCCCGCCGCTACACCCGCGAGCACACGATGTCGCTGGAGCTGGAACGCGCCGCCGAGTCGTTGAAACAGTCGCTGGAGAGCCAGCGGCGCTTCACCACCGACGCCTCCCACGAACTGCGCACCCCCCTGGCCGGGCTGCGGGCCCAGCTGGAAGAAGCCCAGCTCCATCCCGGCGAGACCGACCTGGGCGAGCTGCTCGACCACGCGCTGGGCGATGTGGACCGGCTGCAGGCCCTCGTCACCGACCTGCTCCTGCTGGCCAAGATCGGGGTCATGCCGGCCAGCGCGCTGGAGCACGTCGACCTGGCCCGGCTGGCCGAGACCGAGACCGCCCGCCGCACCGGCGACAGCCATCCCATCCGGCTCGACCTGCGGGATGGGGTGATGGTCGACGCCGTACCCATCCAGATCGTCCGCCTGCTGCACAACCTGCTCGACAACGCCCACCGCCACGCCGCCAGCGGCGTCACCGTGGGTGTCCACCGCGTCGGCGACCGGGCCGAACTCACCGTCACCGACGACGGCCCAGGGGTGCCGGAGGCCGAACGCGACCACATCTTCGAGCGCTTCGCCCGCCTGGACACGGCCCGCAGCCGCAACCAAGGCGGTTCCGGCCTCGGCCTGGCCATCTCCCGGGACATCGCCCACGCCCACCACGGCACCCTCCACGTCGAAGAGGCGCCCGCGCACGGCGCCCGCTTCGTGCTCCGCCTCCCGCTGTCCTAGTCAGGATCGGTCGAGCAGCCGGGCGGGCTCCCGTACCGTCATGGCGGCGATCGTCTCCGCCGGGATGCCGCGGCGGGCGAGTTCGGGCACCATCCGGCCGAGGGGATGGGCGAGCCCGCCGCCGCCGTAGCGGGTGAGCTGGATCTTGGTCCAGGTGGATCCGCCGATCACCCACCGGCTCGCCGGGTACGCGTCGAGGAAGCGCACGAGGAAGTCCAGCCGTTCCCGGTCCGACGGGTTCTCCACCCGGCCGAGGTGCTGGAATTCGGTGCCGAAGCACATTTCGAGTGTCGCTCCGGCGGCGGACAGCTCGGCGAGGTACGGCGCGTCCAGGAACTCGTCGCAGTTGGTGAAGAGCACCTTGTCCGCCGCCGTCCCCTGCCCGGTGAGGAGCTCGACGACGTCGACTCCGGATCGGTTGTCCGGGTCGAGCCGGACGGTGACGGCGGCTCCGGTCCGGGCCGCCGCCCGGGCCGCGGCGCGGAGCCGGGCGCGTTCGACGCCGGTGACGGTGCCGGTGGTGCCTATGATGCCGAGGAGGCCCGCGCGGTAGCCGGTGCCCGGGACGTGGTCCTCAAGGGCGCCGGTCAGGTGTTCCTCGAGCGCGGTCTCGTCGAGCGCCGCGGCCCATTCGGGCAGCACCGAGGACAGGTAGATCCCGTACGCGGCCACGACGTGGACCCCGGAGCGGCGGGCGAGCTCCGGCAGGCGGTCGTGCCCGGGTCCCAGGCCGACGCTGGTGGCCTCCACGACGGTGCCGACACCGGCGGCGCGGGCCAGGACGAGCTCCTCGACCGCGGTGTCCGCGCAGTCCAGCCGCAGGTTGTCGGCCAGGGCGAGCGCGTTCCAGCGCAGGTAGCCGAGCACCTCCGGGCGCACGTCCGCGTGCTCCGGGGCCGGCTCGGCCACCCCGTCCCGGCGCAGGCCGCTCGCGTCCAGGAGCAGATGCTCGTGCATGTCGACGGTGCCGAGCGCCTCGGCGGGGACGGGCCCGAGCACTGTCTCGATCACGCGACGACCAGTTCCTGCGCGTCGTCCGCCGTCGCGGCGATGACGTGCACCCGGTCGGGGTGGGCGCAGCCGAGCCGGACCCGGGTGCCGTCCAGGAGGGCGGCGGCGTCCGTCTGCGGGGGCAGCGAGCACACGACGCGCCGGCCGGTGTCGCTGACGACCTCGAGCCGGAACCGCGAGCCCTGGAAGCTGAGCAGCCGGACCACCCCGGAGACCGACCACGCCCCGGCCGGTTCTGTCCCGGTCAGGACCCGCAGGTCCTCGGGGCGGATGACGGCGGTGCCGGTGCGGCCGTCGGTGACGCCGTCCGGGAGCAGTTCGCCGCCGCGCGCGGGGAACAGGTTGGCCTCGCCGACGAAGCGGGCGACGTACTCGGTGGCCGGTTCGCGGTAGATGTTCTCCGGCGTGTCGATCTGGACGAAACAGCCGTCCCGCATCACGGCCACCCGGTCCGACATGGTCATCGCCTCGGCCTGGTCGTGGGTGACCGAGACCGTGGTGATGCCCACCTGCCGCTGGATGCGGGTCACCTCCACCTGCATCTGCTCGCGGAGCTGCTTGTCGAGCGCGGCCATCGGCTCGTCGAGCAGGAGGATGCCGGGGCTGGCGGCGAGGGCGCGGGCCAGCGCGACGCGCTGCCGCTGGCCGCCCGAGAGCTGGGCGGGCCGCCGGTCGATCAGCTCGCCGAGCTGGACCAGTTCGAGCATCTCGCGGGCGACCCTGGCCCGCTCCGCGGCGGGGCGGCGGGCGGCGCGCAGCGGGAAGGCGACGTTCTCGCCGACCGTCATGTGCGGGAAGAGCGCGTAGGACTGGAAGACGACTCCGACGCCGCGTTTGCGCGGCGGGCGTTTCTCCACGTTGGTCCCGTCGAACGCGACGTGGCCCCGGTCGATGCCCTGCAGGCCGGCGATGACGTTGAGCAGCGTCGACTTGCCGCTGCCGCTCGCGCCGAGCAGGGTGACGAACTCGCCGGGCCGGGCGTCGAGGCTGACGCCTTTGAGCACGTGGTTCTGGCCGAGGGTGACGTGAACGTCCTGGATGGAGAGAGCGACGGTCATGCCGATGCCTTTCGCCGGAGCCGGGCGGCTCGGTTGCGCCGGTTGGACCCGAGCTGGGCGCCGCCGAGGACGACGATGGCCAGCAGCGAGACCATCGTCGAGGCCGCGGTGAGCTCGGGGGAGAACGCCTCCTGGGAGGCCGTGAACATCTTCAGGGGCAGGGTCTGGGTGCCCGGGGGCAGGAGCAGTACGGAGAGGACGACCTCGTCGAACACGACGGTGAAGGCGAACAGGGCGCCGCCGAGGATGCTGGGCAGCAGCGGCGGCAGCTCGATCCGCCAGAGGATCATGGGCCAGGACGCGCCGAGGGTGCTCGCCGCCGGCCGCAGCGACGGGTCGCCGCCCGCGAGCGCGCTCGACACCAGCGCGAACACGTACGGCACCGCGAGCAGGGTCTCCCCGAGCACCAGGCTGACCAGGGTGTCGTCGAGGAACGGCAGCTGCCGGTCGACCGACCAGAGCCCGACCGCGTACGCGATGGGGGGCAGCGCGATCGGCGCGATGAACAGGGTGCGCACCCACCGCTGGAGCGCGCGGGATCGGACCCGGGTGAGGCCGAGCGCGCCGAGGGTGCCGAGCACCACGGAGGCCGCCGTGGCGATCACCGCCACCACGACCGACAGCCAGAACGAGTTCAGCCACTGGCGGTCGGTGAGCACCGTCGCGTACCACTGGAGGGAGAACCCGGTCGGCGGGAAGAGGATGAACGAGCCGGACGTCCACGAGGTGGCGACGACCACCAGGAACGGGACGAAGAACAGCAGGCTCGCCAGCAGCCCGACGGCGATGACAGGCGCCCGGTACCAGCCGATGGCGCGGAGCAGTGAACGGTCGTTCATCGGGTCAGCCCCACTTCTCGCTGACCTTGAACAGGCGGTCGGCGACCAGGTAGATCGCGATGGTGCCGCCGACCAGCAGGATGCTCATCGCGGCGCCGAGGTCGGGGCGGCCGGCGGTGCGCAGCTGGCCGGAGATGACGCCGGAGACGGTCATGTTGGTGGGGCCGCCGAGCAGGAGCGGGGTGACGTAGAAGCCGAGCGCCATGACGAAGACGAGGACGCCGCCGCTGATCATCGCGGGGGTGATGGCGGGGCGGATGACGGCGCGGAAGGTGAGCAGCGGTCCTGAGCCGAAGACCGCGGCGGCGTTGAGCTGCTCGCGGTCGATGGCGGCGAGGGCGGAGGCGATGGGGAGCACGGCGAACGGCAGCATCACGGCGACCATCGCGGGATACATGGCGATGGCCGTCTGGTAGACCCCGAGCGGCTCGTCCATCAGCCCGAGCATGTCCCCAAGCCAGAAGATCGCGCCGCGCGGCAGTTCGAGCAGCATCCAGCCGAAGGTCCTGACCATGATCGAGGTCCACAGCGAGAGCAGCAGCGCCGCGACGAGCAGAAACTTCAGCCAGCCCGGCGAGACGGCGACGGCGGTCGCGTAGACGGTGCCGAGCAGGACGGTCAGCGCCGTGACGACGAGCGCCATCAGCAGGGTCCTGGCCAGCGAGTCCAGGAAGACGGGCATCGTCAGGGCGGCGGTGAAGCTGTTGCCGCCGGTCTCGTTGTCGAGGGCCCGGATGACCAGGGCGGCCAGCGGCACCCCGAGGGCGACCGCGAAGAAGGCCAGCGGCGGCCAGAGCAACCAGCGGGCCTCCGCGCGGTTGCGCCCCGGTTCGTGCCGGTCCGCCGGGGCGGCGCGTTCCGGGGGAGCGAGTTCGCCGGTCGTGGTGCTCACCGCGACCCGCCGGGCGTCGCGTGTGATCGCTTGCGGTATGGGGTCACTACGCGTTCTCCTTAGCGAGTCACGATGATTGGGGATCCAAAAACATGGATGTCGGATCCGAAGCTACTGGGCGTGCGTATCGGCTGTGTTACAGCTCGGCCTCGTCACACCGCGTCCCGGCTCTCGAAGGTCGGCCACAGCTCGACGGAGTTGCGCCGGGAGAGGCCGGTCACGCCCATGGTGGCACGGGCGGTCGTGCCGATCTCGGGGCCGAACACCTCCAGGAACAGATCGGACATGCCGGCCGCGACCAGGTGGTGCTCCTCGAACTCCGGCACGGCGGCGACGAACACCTGGACCCGGGGGATGGCGGTCACCTCGTCCAGGGAGCCGATGGCGTACCTGACCATGCCGAGGCAGTTCACGGCCGCCTGCCGGGCGGCGGCGTAGCCCTGCTCGACGGTCAGGCCGGCGCCGAGCACGCCCGGGTGGAGGCGTTCGCCGTCCCGTGACTCCGAGGTGATCCCGCCGAGCAGGACCAGGCGCCCGGACCGGTGGAACGCCTTCACGGCGCCGTAGCGCCGGCCGTACGGCGGGTCGGCGTAGTCGGGGATGGCGAGCCCGAGCTCGGCTGCCCGCTGCTCTGGGGTCGAATCGGTCACAGCACTCCTCCGAAAATGGACGGAACCCCTATTATTGGATCCCAAGTTGGCGATTGGGAATCCATAATTCGGACTCTTTGGCAGCGAAGCCCCCGCGCCACCCCCTTCTCAGCCCGACCGGAGGTATCGCATGGCTGCGCTCACCAGCGTCAACAGCGTGACGGGGCCGATCGGCCCCGCCGAACTCGGCGTGACCCTGCCGCACGAGCACGTCTTCATCAACATGCTGCGGACCGCCCCCAGGGACGGCCTGCTCAACGTCTGGGAGGAGCAGGAAGCCGAACTGCGCCGGTACGCCGAGGCCGGGGGCACCACCATCCTCGACGTCACCAACGGCGAGCTGAGCGAACTCGCCGCCCCGCTCTTCTGGGGCGAGGAGGAGGGCCCGGCGATCAGCCCGCACCAGGACCCGGTCACCGGCTCGCGGTCGCCCGCCAATGTGCTGGCCACCAAGGCGATGGCCGAGACCGTCGGGCTCGCCGTGGTGCTCGGCACCGGCCACTACCACGACAGCTACCTGCACAGACAGTGGTTCGAGAGTACCCCGACCAACCGGCTCGCGGACTTCCTGATCCGCGACCTCGTCGACGAGATCCCGGGCACCGGGGTGCGCGCGGGCTTCCTGGGCGAGATCGCCGCCGACCACGCCTACGTCACCACGGCCGAGGAGCGCTCCTTCCGCGCCGCGGGACGGGCCGCGCGGGAGACCGGCGTCATGATCAGCACCCACGCGCCGACCCACCCCGTCGGCCTGGCCCAGCTCGACATCCTGACCGAGGAGGGCGTGCCGCCGGAGCGGATCGTCATCGGGCACGCCGACACGGTCAAGCACATCCGCTACTCGCTCGAACTCGCCCGCCGGGGCGTCTTCGTCCAGTACGACTGCCTGATGACCTGCCGGATCGGCGGGCACCTGGTCATGCCGGAGCTGGAACGGCGCATCTCCTACCTGCTCCAGCTGGTCGACGCCGGATACGAGGACCGGATCCTCCTCTCCCAGGACGTCTGCGCCCGCTCGCACCTGCACCTCAAGGGCGGCCCCGGCTACGCCTTCCTGTTCACCGACTTCTTCCCGCTGGCCGTGGCCCGCGGCCTCGACCCCGGCCTGATCCGCAAGTTCACCGTGGACAATCCCCGCCGGGCGCTGTTCGGCGGCTGACGTCGCGGATTCAGCCGGGTTCAGCCCGGAATGGCGGCCGGCGCCCTGCCGACGAGGCCGATCGCCGTCTCGATCGCCGCGCCGATCGCCAGCAGCCGGGCGTCGCCGCGCGACGGGCCGACCACCTGGAGGCCCACGGGCAGCCCTGCCTCGGTGAAACCGCCCGGGGTGACGAGGGCGGGATGGCCGGTCGCCGTGATCCGGTTCGCGACCAGCTGCCAGCGGAAGTAGCGGTCGAAGCGCACCCCGTCGATCTCGGGCACCCACTCCAGCTCTGCGAGGGGAGGGGGCACCGGGGTCGCGGGCAGCACCAGCGCGTCCACGTCCGCCAGCAGGCGGGCGGTGTCCCGGAACAGGTCGGTACGGCGGGCGAACGCCTCGGCGAGAGCCCGCGCGCTGGTCACGCGGCCCTGCTCCACGTTGCGCAGGAAGTCCTCGCGGTAGTCCGCCCTGGCGGCCTCGGACAGCGCGTCGACCCGCTCGTGGCCGTAGGAGAAGAACTCGAACATCTCGATCGTCTCCCAGGCCCGGTCGGCGTGGGAGAAGTCCGGTTCGCGGTCCACGACGGCCGCGCCGGCGGACTCGAGGGCGGCTCGGGCCCGCGCGTGCGCGGCGCGGATGTCCGGGTCGATCGGCAGACCGCCCACGTCGGCGCTCCAGGCCAGCCGGAGCCCGCGCAGGTCGAGCTCGTCCAGCCGGGCCAGCCCGTACGGATCCTGGATCCACGAAAGCGGCCACCGGGGGTCGTGCCCCGCGATCCCGCTCAGCAGCAGGGCCGCGTCGGCCGAGTCGCGGGCCATCGGGCCGAGCACCCCGTGCGGGCTCCAGGCGTTGCCGGGACGGCCGCTCGGCACCGCTCCCGGGGTCGGGCGCAGGCCGACCACGTTGCAGAACGCCGCCGGGTAGCGGATGCTGCCGCCGCTGTCGGAGCCGTCCGCGATCGGCAGCATCCCGCTGGCCACGGCCGCCGCGGCCCCGCCGCTGCTGCCCCCGGCGTGCCGGGTGAGGTCCCACGGGTTGCGGGTGGTGCCGAACACCGGGTTGAAGGTCAGGGTGCCGAGGCCCATCTCGGGGGTGTTGGTCTTGCCGATGATGAGCGCCCCGGCGCCGCGGAGGCGCTCGGCCAGCACGCTGTCGTGCGTCGCGGGCGGGGCGTCCGCGTGGACGGCGGAGCCGTGGACGGTCGGCAGGCCGGCCACGTCGACGAGGTCCTTCACCGCGGTGGGCAGCCCGTGCAGCGGGCCCAGCTCGTCCCCGCGGGCGACGGCGCGGTCGGCTTCCCCGGCCATCGCCAGCGCCGTCCGCCGGGGCAGCGGCGAGACGATCGCGTGGAGCGAGTCGTTGAGCTGGTCGATCCGGTCGAGGTGGGCGCGCATCACCTCCACGGCGGAGACGCGCCGCTCCCTGATGGCCGCCGCGAGGGCTCGGGCCGGCCAGCGATGGAGCGCGTCGGGGAACGTGGTCATGTTATGACTCCCGGTAGACGGTCCGGCCGCCGACGTCGGTGCGGAGCACGCGTACCGAACGCAACTCGTCGGCGGGGAGAGCGGTGGGGTCGCGGTCGACGGCGATCCAGTCGGCCAGCAGGCCCGCGCGCAGGACGCCGCGGTCGGCGCCCGCGAACGCGGCGTCGGCGGCGGAGCTGGTGTATCCGGCGAGCGCCTCGGCGACGGTGATCGCCTCGGCCGGGCCGAGCGGGTCGTCCCGGCGGTCGACGCGCCGGGTCACCGCCGTCCACATCAGGTGCCACGGGTCGAAGGGGAAGAACGGGCCGTCGGAGCCGAGGGCGACCAGGGCCCCGGCGTCGAGCCAGGACCGGAGCGGGTTGATCGTGTCGGTCCGCGCGCCCAGCTCGCCGGCGAGCCGCGCGCCGTTGAACCAGGTGATGGAGGGCTGCGCGCTCGCCACCAGCCCGAGCTCCGCGGCGCGGGCGATCGTGGCGGGGGCGACGTCGAGGTAGCCGTGGATGATCTGGAAGCGGCCGTCGCGCAGCGAGCGTTCCCCGGCCGCGCGGGCGAGCAGGCCGACCACCTTCGCGACGGCGCCGCCGCCGACCGCGTGGACGCCCATCGACCATCCGTACTCGATGCAGAATCGGGCGAACCTGGCGAAGTCCTCGTCCGCGAGGAGCTGCCGTCCCGGCGACCCGGTGGACGGCCACGGCGCGTCGAGCAGCGCCTCGCGCTTCAGGCCCTCGCCGTCGAAGTAGACCTTCACCCCGCCGATCCGCAGCACGTCGTCGCCGAACCCGGTGTGCAGGCCGAGCCCGCTGAGCCGCCCGATCGCGTCCTCGACGGCCGGCGCCCGCGGCGTGCCCAGCTCGGGGTACGGCATCGCCGTCACCCGCACGGTGAGCTCGCCGCGCCGCCACGACTCCTGGTATCCGCGCAGCTCCGGCTCGGTGACCGCCGGATCGATGACGCCGGTGATCCCGAGCCCGTGGATCAGCGGCTGGACCCGGCGCAGCGCGTCGGCGCGTTCCGCGGGGGATCGGGGGACGTCCCACCCCTCGCCGTGCCAGTCCCTGGCCATGATCTCCAGGAAGCCGGGGACGTCCGGTTCCGCGCCGCCCGCGTCGTGCCCGAACTTGAGCGCCGCCCGCGCCAGGTGCAGGTGGGCGTCGGTCAGGCCGGGCAGTACGGCGCCCGCGTCCGGCCGCTCGACGGCGGCCTCCGGGTAGGCGGCGCGCACCTCCGCGAGGGATCCGACGGCGGCGATCCGGCCCCCGGCCACGGCCATGGCCTGCGCGACCGGACGGGCGGGATCCATCGTGACCAGGTGCCCGGCCACGATCACCGGAGGGTTATTCAAAAGGAGCCCGGCGCAGTCTGACTGATCGCGTCTGCCTGCTGGAACGTCGTCAAGGGGCGAACTTTTGAATATCCCTCCGGGCTCGGCCCTCATCGGCGTCCCTCCCCGATCAGCTCGCCCGCGCCGTCGGCACGGGGGTCGCTCGCGGCGTCGAGCCGGGTCGTCCCGTCGGGCGCCACCAGGCGGCGGGTGAGCTGGACATGCCCGGCGATGTCCTCCGGGCCGGCGCGTTCGTCGACCGGCAGGTCCCTGGATCGCGCCGCGGCGAGCACCGCGGCGAGGCCGGGTTCGGCGACCAGGGTGGTGCGGTCGTGCCCGAGGTCGACGTCGCCGACCACCCAGCGCGGCCGGGCGAGCACCTCGGCGGGATCCCTTTCCGGGCCGGCGAGCAGGACGGGGGCGACCTGCGCCAGGATCCACGGCTGGGCGCGCCCGCCCTGGCAGCCGATCGCGAGCACCCCGGCGGGGGAGTCGACGATCAGCGGGCAGAGCGTGTGCGGCGGCCGGGAGCCGGGGGTCAGCCGGGCCGGGCTGGCCAGGTCGAGGCTGAAGGCCGCGCCGCGGTTGTGCAGGACGACGCCGGTCCCGGGTTCGAGCAGGCCCGCGCCGAAGGTCTGGAAGACACTCTGGATCAGCACCACCGAGAGCCCCGAGTCGTCGCTCGCGGAAACCGCCACGGTGTCCCCTCGGGCGGGCGGCTCGGACCACGGGGCCGCCGGGCCGGGAGCGCCCGGGGACCGACCGTTCGGGGACTGGGGGTCGAGGGCCAGGATCGCCGGGATGTCCACCGGTGCCGTGCGCGGGTCGCCGAGGTGGCGGACGCGTACCTGGACGGCCCGCAGGCAGGCGTCGAGCAGGGCGGCGTCGCCGGAGGCCGCGGCCGCCACGCCGAGCAGGAGTGGTCCCGCGGTCGGGGGCGGGGCGGCCCACCAGGTGTCCTGGCCGAGCCGGGCGGCGAGCGCGGGGACGACCTCCGCGTGGTGGGCGGCGAAGTCGGCCGCGGTGTGCAGGCCGCCGGCGGCGCGGAGCCCGGCGGCCAGGCGTTCGGCGATCTCGCCGTGGTAGAAGCTCGCCGGGTCGTCGGCGAGGTGCGCGAGCGTGCGGGCGAGGGCGGGCTGGGTGAACCGCGCGCCGGTCGCCGGCAGTTCGCCGTCCGGGGCGAAGAGGGCGCGCAGGCCGGGGTCGGCGAGCACGGCCCCGGCCCGGCTGCCGAGCGCGCGCCGCAGCCCGGCCGTGACGGTGGATCCCCGCTCGGCCAGGCCTTGGGCGTACCGGAGGGGATGGCTCAGGGGGAGCCGGGCGCCGAGGCCCGCCAGCGCCTGCCAGCCGGCGACGACACCGGGGACGGTGACGGTGTGCGGGCCCTGGCGCGGCATGGCGGGGCCGGGGAGGACGGCCGGGGTGAGGGCGGCGGGCGCGGCTCCGGCCGACACGACGGCCGATACGGTGGCAGACCCGGCCGCCGTCCCCGGGCCGTCCGGTCCGGGCCGGCGGACCAGCGCCACCAGGTCGCCGCCGAGCGCGCACTGGTGCGGGTAGACGACGGTCAGGGCGGTGGCGGCGGCGAGGGCGGCGTCGAGCGCGTTGCCGCCCGCGGCCACCGCGTGCCGCCCGGCGTCGACCGCCGCGCGATGTGGGGCCGCGAGGGCAACTTTGGATCCGATCGTCGTGCTCATGGATTCAGTATGCGGAGAATCACGCCAAAATTGGAGGAACATCTCGAAACAGTGTTGATAATCGACACATGGATACAATCGTCGCGCTTCGCGGCTCCCCCGGCGAGAACGCGTACGAGCCCGACCGGGTCCCGGACCGCCGCGGATGAGGCGGGGTGGCGCGCCGCGCTTCGCCACGCCCGCGTTCTGGCTGATCTTCGTTTCGTCCGCGCTCAGCAACGTCGCGTACAGCACCACGGCGCCCGTGCTGCCACGCTACGTGGTGGAGGTGCTCGGCGGCGGGCCCGCCCTGGTCGGATCGCTGGTGGGGCTCTCCCCGATCGCGTCGCTCGTGGTCCAGCCGTTCGCCGGCGTGCTGGCCGACCGGTACGGCTACCGCGTGGTCTCGGTGGCCAGCGGCCTGCTCGGCTCCGCCGGCGTGCTGTTGCTGCTCGTGTCGGCCACCGTCCCCGGCGTGGCCGCGGGCCGGGTGCTCTTCGGCGCCGGCGGTTCGGTGATCGCGACGGCGCTGATGGCCTGGGTGCTCGCGATCGTCGCCCCCGAGCGGCGCGGGCAGGCGCTGGGGGTGTTCGGCCTCGGCGTGTGGATCGGGCTCGCCCTCGGCCCCGTGGTCGGCGAGAACACCTTCCATCTCGCCGGGTTCGGCGCGGTGTGGCTGGTCTGCGGGGCGCTGCAACTGGGTTCCGTGGTCGCCGCCCTGGTCGTCCGCCACCGGGCGGACGGATTCCCGCCCGAGGAGACCACGGTGGTGACGGGGGAGAACCTGGCCGGTGGCGCGGCGGGTCCCACCGACGGCGCGCCCAGTGCCCCCAGCGCGCCCGGCTGGCGGGTCGCGGTGCGGTCGGTGACGCGGGCCGGGGTGGTCGCGGGCCTGGTCTGGGCGACCGAGGGCGTGCTGCTCACCTACCTGGTGCTGCACCTGGAGTCCCGGGGGGTCCGGCCGGACGGCGTGTTCGGCGGGGCGAGCGTGTTCACCGTCTTCGCGGCCTCGGTGGTGCTGGCCCGGCTGGCGGTCGGCGTGCTGCCGGACCGGATCGGCGCCCGGCGGTCGGCGGTGCTGGCGCTGAGCTGCGTGGCCGCGGGGCTGCTGGTGGTCGCGGCGGCGGGGTCGTTCGCGATGGCGGCCGCCGGTGCGGTGGTGCTCGGCGCCGGGTTCGCCCCGCTGTTCCCGTCCCTCACCATGATCGCCACAGAACGGCTGCCGCCGAGCCTGCGCGCCACCGGGCTCGGCTTCTTCAACGCGTACATCGCCGTCGGCCTGGCCGGGGGATCGTTCCTCGGGGGCGTGCTGTCCGGCTGGTGGGGGGAGTGGTCGGCGTTCGTGGCCGCCGCCGCCCTGGCGGTGGCCGGTCTTGGCGTGCTGGCGGCCGAGCCGGGGCACGGCCTGCGCGCCCGGCCTCCTGCCGCTTAGAGCTCCGCCACCGGTTCACGGGCGTCGAGCCACGCCGTCACCTCCTCGCTGGTCACCAGCGCGTCGCGCTGGAGGTACCGGACGGCCTCCAGGGCGGCGTCGTGGGCGCGCTGCGAGGAGCCGCCCACGCAGTCGGTCAGCACCTTGACGTGGTAGTCGTGCTGGTGCGCGTCCACCGCCGTGTAGTGGATGCAGACGTCGGTCAATCCGCCGATCAGCAGCACGGTCTGGGCGCGGTGCGCTTTGAGCACGATCTCCAGCTCGGTGCCGAAGAACGCCGAGTAGCGGCGCTTGCGGATCAGGAACTCCTCGGGCCGCGGCCGGATGTGCGGCGCCAGCTCGGTCTCCGGCCAGCCCTCGACGCAGTGCGGCCCCTCCACGCCGTCCAGCTCGCGCCCGATGTCGACCAGTGACGGCTTGTGGACCTCCTGGATGAAGACGACGGGGACGCCCTTGGCGCGGCAGTCGCCGATCAGGTTCTCGACCCGCGCGACACGTTCGGACCGGCCGCCCATGTGCGGGATCTCGGTGCGGGACTCCGCCTCGGGCACTCCGCCGCCCTGGATGTCGACCACGATGAGGACGGCGTTTCCGATGATCTCCATGCTCCGGCTCCTTTGGGGTCAGACGTCAGATCTGGATCCTAAATCATCTTGCTAGGATCCAGAATGTTCATTTTCTTGAGGGGAGCCGGCATGAGCCTGAGCATCCAGGACGAGTTCATCCGCGCCAACCGGATCCGCGCCCTCGTCACCCCCGCGCTGCTGGCCGAGGCACGCGCCCATCCGCCGCGCGGCGGGCAGCCGGCCGCGCTGGTCGAGGTGCTGGACTTCCTGCGCCGCAACCCCGACCCCGAGCTGCCGCGGTACGCGGTGCTGCGCACGCCGGACGGCTTCGCGGTCGTCCGCCGCGCCACGGTCCGCGGCGCGCCCCCGGCCCCGGACGGCGCCGACCGGCACGCCACCCGCCGGGAGGCCGAGCACGCGGTGCTGCTGCGCAGGCTGCGGGACTACGGGCTGCTGCCGTGAGCGGGCGTCCCGGGGTGATGGGGTACACCGACCGGATCTCCTACCGGCCGGGCGACGACGTGACCTGCTACGTGAGCACGCCCGCGGCCGAGTGGAGCGCCCGGCTGGTCCGCCTGCTCGCGCTGTCGATCCCGAGCGCGGATGTGCGCCGCCGGGTCGTTCCGGTGCCCGGGGTCGCTCCGATCACCCGTCCGGGGGTTGTCCAGGAGACGGTCGCGGGCTCGTCCGTACGGGTCGACGGGTTCCCCGCGGCCGGGCCCGCCGGGGTGACCGTGGCCGTCGCGGTGATGCCGACCCGGCCGAGCGCGGACGCCCAGACGGTGCTCGCGCACTGGGACGGCACGGCGGGGTGGACGCTCGGCCTGGCCGCCGACGGGCGGGCGCGGCTCGTGGTGGGCACGGCGGCGGGCGTGGCCGAGCTGGTCGCCGGGGCGCCGCTGGTGTCCGGGTGCTGGTACGAGCTGCGCGCCTCGATCGGCGGCGCCGCGGGAGCGGCCGTCGAGCTGGAGGTCGCCGCGTGCGGCACGTTCGAGGCCGACCGGGTGGTGCTGCCCCCCATCGCTCCGGCCCGGGCGGAGACCCGGCTGGCCGGGGATCCGCTTTCCCCGCGGGGCGTCCCGCTGCGCTGGGGGCGGCGGGCGGAGAGCGCCGGCGGCGAGGGGGACGAGCGTTACGACGGGCGGGTCGAGAACCCGGTGGTCGTCGGGCGGGCGGGGGCGCGCGGTGACCGTGCCGCGCTCGCCGGGCATCCGGACGTCGTCGCCGCCTGGGATCTGGCGGCGGGCATCGGGCCCGGGGGCGTCAGCCGTACCGGTCACGTCGTGGACGCCGGGCCGTACGGGCGGCACGGGACGGCCGTGCACCACCCGCAGCGCGCGGTGACCGCGTCCGGGTGGACGGGGGACGTCACCGACTTCCGGTTCGCCCCCGGGCAGTACGCCGCGATCCACTTCCACCGGGACGACATGACCGACTGCGGCTGGCGGGATCCGGCCGTGCTCCGCCTGCCGTCCGGCCTGCCGAGCGGCGTGTACGCGCTGGAGCTGACCGACGGCGACGGCGCCGCCGACACGGTGCCGGTGTTCGTCCGCCCGGCCGGGGACGCCCGGCCGGCCCGGGTGCTGCTCGTCCTGCCCACCAACAGCTACCTCGCCTACGGCAACGACCACGTCGGGGTGGACAGCCCGCGCACCCAGGTGTGGACCCAGCAGGTCCCGGCCCTCGACGACTTCGAGCTGTTCCGGGACGCCCACCGCGAGCTCGGCTACTCCTTGTACGAATCGCACGCCGACGGCACCGGCGTCTGCTACTCCAGCTGGCGGCGCCCGCTGCTCACGCTGCGCGAACGCGCCTACGACCACAACGCGCCGGTCTGGCAGTTCACCGGGGACATGCAGCTGGTCGACTGGCTCGACCGCTCGGGCATCGAGTTCGACGTCGCCACCGACCGGGACCTGCACCGCGAGGGCGCCGGCCTGCTGTCCGGGTACGCCGTCGTCCTCACCGGGACGCATCCGGAATACCCGACCCTGGAGATGCTGGACGCCTACGAGGAGTACGCGGCCACCGGCGGGCGGCTCTGCTACCTCGGCGGCAACGGCATGTACTGGGTGACCGGGGTCGACCCGCAGGACGAGCAGGTGATCGAGGTCCGGCGGTGGGGCGGCACCCAGGCCTGGCTGGCCGGGCCCGGCGAGTACCACCTGGGGTTCACCGGCCAGCAGGGCGGCATCTGGCGGTTCCGCGGCCGGGCGCCGCAGAAGACCTTCGGGGTCGGGTTCGTCGCGGCGGGCAATCCTGGCTCGGGGGCGCCGTACCGCCGGGTCGCCCATGACCCCGCCACCGACTGGGTGTTCGACGGCGTCCGCGCCCGGGATTTCGGCGCCGACGGCGTGTCGGGCGGCGCGGCCGGGCTGGAGATCGACTCGGCCGCCCCGCCGCTGGGCACCGCGGCCGAGGCGATCGTGCTCGCGACCTCGGTCGGGCACGACGACGACATGCTGGAGGCCCGGGAGAACTTCAACATGACCAGCCGGGTGCTGGGCGGCGGGCGGAATCCGCGGGTCCACGCGGACCTGGTGCTCGTTCCCCGGGCCGGTGGGGGAGCGGTCTTCTCGGCCGGGTCCATCGCGTTCGCGGGGGCGCTCCGCGAGCTCGACGGCGATGTCAGCCGGCTGCTCGGCAACGTCGTCCGCAGGTTCGCCTCGGGGGCCCCGGTGCTCGACGAGCCCGGGTGACCGAAATCCGATACCTGTCCTTAACCTACGGATGCATCCTAGGCGCTTACATTGGATCCAAGACACCTCAAAGTGAATCCACGATCCTCGAGGTATCTGCGACACCGCAGCGTCCCGACTTGGAGGCTCGAAGCCTATGTCCGCTCCAGCGCCGCTCCGTCCCCTTCCCCCGCGGTCCCTTCCCTCACGGTCCACCCGCCGCCTGTTCACCGCGGTGGCGCTGTCCCTCACCGCCGCGCTCGCGCTGAGCGCCTGCGGTGGCGGCACCGAGTCCACCACGAGCGCCCCGTCCGGCACGGCCGCCCCGTCCGGCGGACAGAAGCTGTCCGGCAGGATCGTCTGGGCCGACTTCGGCGGCCCCACCAACAAGGCCCGCCAGACGACCTACTTCGACGGGTTCACCGGCGACACCGGGGTGGAGGTGGTCTCCACCGTCGAGGAGGACGCGCTCGCCGACACCATGCTCAACGGCGGCGCGGGCGACTACGACGCCATGCACGTCGGCCTCGACTTCGCCTACCACTACAAGGACAACATCCTCTCCCGGCCCGCCGGGGCCACCTTGGACCAGCAGCTGCCGGAGGACATCAGGGACAAGGCGTGGGGCACCTTCCTGGTCGGCCACGCCCAGGGCTACCTGACCAGCACCTTCCCCAACGGCGGCCCGCAGACCTGGGCCGACTTCTGGGACGTCAAGAAGTTCCCCGGCAAGCGGGCCTGGCCCGGCACCCCCGGCAGCTACGACAGCACCTGCGAGGTCGCGCTGCTCGCCGACGGCGTCGCCCCCGACCAGCTCTACCCGCTCGACCTCGACCGATGCACCAAGAAGCTGAACGAGCTGCGCCCGAACATGGTCTTCTACAACGCCTACCCGGAGATCCAGCAGCTGATCGCCTCCGGGACCGCCGCGGTCGCCCTCGGCCCGAGCGGCCAGTACGCCGCGCTCCGCAACGGCGGCCAGGACATCACCGTCTCCTGGAACCAGGCGGTCGTCGCGCCCAACGTGATGGTCACCCCCGCCAAGGCGCCGAACGCGGACAACATCTTCGCGCTCGCGGAGTGGATGAGCGACCCGAAGCGGCAGGCCGAGTTCGCGAAGCTGACCGGCTACGGCCCCGGCAACCCCGACGCGTTCCAGCACATGACCGAGGAGACCCTTGCCACCATCGTCAGCTCCCCCTCCCACGACAAGATCGTCTGGCAGAACTCCCGGGCGCGGGCGGAGCAGCGTGACGCCCTCCTCGCCTGGTACACGGGCTGGCTTGCCCAGTAGCCCGGATCCGGCCGGCCCGGCGACCGTGGTCGCCGGGCGCATCCGGACCATGGATCCCGCGCGGCCGCTGGCCGAGGCCATGCTCGTGGTCGGCGACCGGATCGCCGCCACGGGCGACCTGGCCGACGTGCGCGCCCTGGCGGGCGCGCGCGTCCCCGTCCACCGGGCGGCCGGGCCCGTGCTCCCCGGCTTCATCGACTCCCACGTCCACGTGCTCACCGCCGGACTCGAACGCCGGCGGCTGACCATCTCGGAGGCCGGGTCGGTGGCCGAGGTGGTCGACCGGATCCGGGACTGGCTCGCGGCCAACCCCGGCCACGACTGGGTCGTGGTCGGGGCCCACTTCCACGAGGAGGACCTCGCCGAGGGCCGGCTGCCCACCGCGGCCGACCTGGACCCGGTCTCCCCGGGGGTCGGCCTCTACCTGGACCGCCGTACCCACGACGCGATCGTGAACAGCGAGGCGATGCGCCGCGCCGGGATCGGCCGCGCCACCCCCGATCCGCCCGGCGGGCGCATCGAGCGGACGCCGGACGGCGAGCCGACCGGAGTCCTGGTCGAGCGCCCGGCGGCGGACCTGGTCTTCTCGCTGATCCCGCCGCCCTCGGCGGCGGAACTGGCGGCGGCCCTGGACGAGGCCCAGCGCCACCTGCACTCGCTGGGCGTCACCGGGGCGAGCGAGCCCGGCCTGTTCCCCCACGAGATGGCCGTCTACCAGGACGCCTGGCGGACCGGGCGGCTCACCCTGCGGACCATGGGCATGCCGCTGGCCGACACCGACGTGCCGCCCGGGCGGTTCCTGCGCGGGCTCGGCGGGCTCGGGGTGCGGACGGGGTTCGGCGACGAGCTGTTCAAGCTGGGGCCGCTCAAGGTCTACCTGGACGGCACCGGCGGCTTCGGCACGGCGCTGCTCTCCCGGCCCTGGCCGGGCACCGACGGATACCACGGCAACCAGACCTGCGGGTCTGAGACCTTCGAGGAACTCGTCCGGTTCTGCGCCCGCGCGGGGTGGTCGATGGCGGTGCACGCCGTCGGGGACGAGGCGGTCCGGGTCGCCCTGGCGGCGTTCGAGCGGGCCGACGCGGAGTGGCCCATCCGCGACCTGCGGTTCTCGATCATGCACTGCTACCTCTGGCCGTCGGCGGAGAGCATGGCGCTGGCCGGGCGGCTCGGCGTGCTGCTCTCCACCCAGCCGTCCATGCAGTGGCGGGTGGCGTCCGGTATCGCCGCCCGGTTCGGGGAACCGGCCGCCGCCACGGCGCCGCTGCGGGACTGGCTCGACGCCGGGGTGACGGTGGCGGGCGGCTCCGACGGCCCGGACTTCCCGATGGCGCCGCTGTTCGGCATGTGGCAGGCCAGGACCAGGCGGGTCCGCGGCCTCGACGCCCCGCTCGGGCCCGAGCAGGCGATCACCGCCGAGGAGGCGCTCCGCATGTACACCGTGGACGCCGCCAGGTACTGCTTCGCCGACGGGGAACGCGGGTGGCTCGCGCCGGGCGCGCTCGCCGACTGGGTGGAGCTCGACGCCGATCCGGTGGCGACCGAGGACGAGCGGGCCGGCGACATCCAGGTGCTCAGGACCGTCGTCGGCGGCCAGACCGTATACGCCGGATGACAGGAGGGACATGCCCATTCACACCGTTCTCGGGCCGATCGAGCCCGCCGAGCTCGGGCCGACCTCGATGCACGAGCACCTGCTCAGCGACCTGCGGGTGTGGAGCAGGCCGAGCGCCGAGGAACCCCCGCCCGGGGTGCCGATCGGCCCGGAACTCCTCGGCTACCTG
This sequence comes from Acrocarpospora sp. B8E8, assembly GCF_039871605.1. Lineage (NCBI taxonomy): Bacteria > Bacillati > Actinomycetota > Actinomycetes > Streptosporangiales > Streptosporangiaceae > Acrocarpospora > Acrocarpospora sp. B8E8. The sequence goes on from NZ_JBDPLV010000031.1 coordinate 91,503, forward strand.
CGGTGGAACGCCTTGTCCATCCCGGAGAACCTGGTGCTGCACGATCCGGACGTGGCGGTGCGGGAGCTGGCGGACGCGCGGGCGGCGGGCGCGAGCGCCGTCGTCGAGCTGACCCTGGAGGGCATGGGGCGGCGGCTCGCCGAACTGCCGGACATCTCCCGCCGCAGCGGCGTGCACGTCTGCGTGGGCGGCGGGTTCTACGTGGAGCAGACCCACCCCGCCCGGGTGCGCGCCGCCGGCGTGGACGGCGTCACCGAGATGCTCCTGGCCGAGCTGCGGCACGGCATCGGCGGCACCGGCATCCGCCCGGCGCTGCTCGGCGAGATCGGCACGAGCTGGCCGGTGACCGACGGCGAGTGGAAGGTGCTCCGCGCGGCCGGCCGGGCCGGCGCGGAGACCGGCGCCGCCGTCTACGTCCACCTCTCGTTCCGCGGCAGACCCGCCATCCCGGTGCTGGAGGCGCTGGTCGAGGAGGGGATGGACCCGGCGCGGGTGGTCATCGGCCACCTCGACGAGTACTTCGACCCCGGCTACCACCGGGAGGTCGCGCAGGCCGGGGCGACGCTCGCCTACGACACCTTCGGCTCGGACTTCCTGTACGGCGACCCCGCCCAGCGCAACCCCACCGACGCGGAACGGTTCGAGATGGTGGCCTGGCTGCTCTCCGAGGGTTTCGCGGACCGGCTGGTCATCGGGGCCGACGTGTGGGCGCAGGCCAACCTCAAGCACAACGGCGGGTTCGGTTACGACCACGTGTTCCGGCGGATCGGCCCGGGGATCACCCGGCTGGCGGGCGGGGACCCGAAGGTCGTCGAACGCATCCTCATCGAGAACCCGCGCCGCCTGTTGAACCGGCCGTAACCGTGGTGGGTCCTCAAATGACCCCCCTTGGCGTAAAAACACGATCAAATCGTATTATTGGATCCAAGTGATCAAAACTAGGATCCCTTTCGGCATTGGGGGCACGACGTACATGAGCACGACCGCAGCCGACGGCAGGTTGGTCCCGCTCCGCGACGAGGAGCCGTTCCTCGTCGGCGGGGTGTGGGTTCCCCCGGGCGACCGGGACCGGATCGACGTCGTCGATCCCGCGTCCGGCACCCTGCTCAGCCGGGTCGCCCAGGCGACCGCCGCCGACGTCGACGCGGCGGTCGCCGCGGCGGCCCAGGCGCACGCCGACGCGCGCTGGCGCGGTCTGCCGCCGCTGGAGCGCACCCGCGTGCTGCACCGGGTGGCCGAGCTGATCGAGGCGGCCGCCGAGGAACTCGCGGTGCTGGAGACCCGGGACAACGGCAAGCCGATCGAGCGGTCCCGGGCCGACGTCGCGGCGGGCGCGCGGACCTTCCGGCACTTCGCGGGCGCCCCCGGGCGGCTGACCGGGGCGGTGATCCCGATCGACGGCAACGGCGCCCCGCACCACGCGTACACGGTGCTGGAACCGGTCGGAGTGGCCGCGCTGATCCTGCCGTGGAACTTCCCGATCATGACCGCCTGCTTCAAGCTGGCCCCGGCCCTGGCCGCGGGCTGCCCGGTCGTGGTGAAGCCCGCCGAGCAGACGCCGCTCACCATGCTCAGGCTCGCCGCTGTCTGCGCCGAGGCGGGGCTGCCCGACGGCGTGCTCAACGTGCTCACCGGCGACGGCGAGGCCGGTGCCGCGCTCGTCGCCCACCCCGGCGTGGCCAAGGTGTCCTTCACCGGGTCGACCGAGGTCGGGCGGCTGGTGATGGCCGCGGCGGCGCCGTCCATCACCCGGCTGACCCTGGAACTCGGCGGCAAGAGCCCGAACATCGTGTTCGCCGACGCCGACCTGGACGCGGCGGTGGTCACCGCGATGCGGGCGTCCTTCGGGCACTCGGGGCAGATGTGCACGGCCGGGAGCCGGTTGCTGGTGCAGGAGTCGATCCTCGGCGAGATGCACGAGCGGCTGGCCGCCGCCGTCGCCAAGGTGCCGGTGGGCGACGGTCTGGCCGGCGGGATCACGGTCGGCCCGCTGGTGTCGGAGGAGCAGCGCGGCCGGGTGCTGTCCTACATCGAGGCGGGGGTGGCCGAGGGCGCCACCCTGGCCTACGGGGGCGGCGTGCCCGACCGGCCCGGATTCTTCGTGGAACCCACCCTCTTCACCGGGGTGCGCAACGACATGCGGATCGCCCGGGAGGAGATCTTCGGCCCGGTGGTCGGGGTCATCCCGTTCGCCGACGAGGCCGACGCGGTCGCCATCGCCAACGACTCCGACTACGGCCTCGCCGCCGGGGTCTGGACCCGCGACGTCGCGCGGGCGCACCGGATGGCCAGGGAGCTGCACGTCGGGACGGTGTGGATCAACACCTACAACATCTTCGACCCCGCCCTGCCGTTCGGCGGGGTGCGGGACTCCGGGCTCGGCCGGGACCTGGGCGACGAGGCGCTGCACGGCTTCTGCGAGCGCAAGAGCGTCGTGGTGGCGCTGTGACGACGCAACTCGACGGGGCGGCTCCGGTCGCGGCGGCGACCGGCCGGCTGGTCGCCGCCGCCCGGGCCGCGACCCCGGGGGCCGGGCACGCCCGCCATCTCAACGCCGCCGGGGCGGCGCTGCCCAGCGCGGCCGTACTGGAGACCGTCGTCGACCATCTCCGGCTGGAGGCGCGGATCGGCGGCTACGAGGCCGCCGAGGCGGTCCGCCCGCGGGCCGAGCAGGCGTACGGGCTGGCCGCGCGGCTCATCGGCGGCCGGGCCGAGGACGTGGCCTTCACCGAGAGCGCCACGGTGGCCTGGCACCGCGCCGTCGACGGGCTGCGCCTCGGTCCCGGCGACCGCGTGGTGGCGACCTCGTCGACCTACGTCAGCTCGGCCCTGCACCTGTTCGAGCTGCGCCGCAGGTACGGGGTCGTGGTCGAGGTGATCGGCGCCGACGAGACCGGCGCGGTGGATCTCGGCGCGCTGCGGGCCGCCCTGCGCACGCCCGCCGCCCTGGTCACCGCCGCCCACGTGCCGACGTCGTCCGGGCTGATCGAGCCCGCGGCGGCGATCGGCGAGATCGCCCGCGCCGCCGGCGTGCCCTACCTGCTCGACGCCACGCAGTCGCTCGGCCAGCTTCCGGTGGACGTCACCGAGATCGGGTGCGCGCTGCTCGTCGGCACCGGCCGCAAGTTCCTCCGCGGGCCGCGCGGCACCGGGCTGCTCTGGCTCGACCCGGTTCTCGGCGCCGGGCTCCGGCCGCCCGCGCCCGACGTGCGGGGCGCCAGCTGGACGGCCGACGACGAGTACGGACTGGTCCCCGGCGCGCGCCGGTTCGAGACCTGGGAGTACTCCCACGCCCTGCGCCTCGGCCTCACGGCGGCGCTCGAAGAGTTCCACGCGACCGGGGCCGACGCGACCCACCGGCACATCGCCGCCCTCGGCGCGGAGCTGCGCGCCGCGCTCGCCGCCGTCCCCGGCGTCCGGGTCGTCGACCCGCCCGCGGCCGGCGGCGGCATCGTGACCTTCGTACGCGACGGCGAGACGCCGGCCAGGACGGCTCGCGCGCTCCGCGTCGCCGGGCTGCACGTGGTCTCGGTCCCGGCCGCGCACGGCCAGTGGGACCTGGGCCGCCGTGGCCTGCCGGGGGTGGTCCGGGCGTCGGTGCACGTCTACAACGACTCCGACGACATCGCCGCCCTGGTCGACGCGCTGTCTCCCAGGGTGTCTCCCAGGAGAGCCGGAGCGCCGCTGCCGGGTGACCGGCCGGTGTCCGCGCCCGCCCTGCTGTCCGAGCACGTGGACACGATCGTGATCGGCGCCGGGGTGCACGGTTCGTCCGCCGCCTGGCAGCTCGCGGCGCGCGGCGATCGCGTCCTCCACCTGGAGCAGTTCGCGGCCGGGCACGGGCGGGGCTCCTCACACGGGCCGACCAGGATGATCCGCCGGGCCTACCCGTCGCCGGTCTGGGACGACCTGGTCGACCGGGCCTACCTGGCCTGGGCGGCGCTGGAGGCGGAGTCCGGGCGCGCCCTGGTCACGCGTACCGGCGGGCTCTACGCCCGGCCGGCGGGCGGGGGAGCGGGCGGGCTGCGCGGGCCGGGCTGCACCCTGGTCGACGGCGCGCGAGCGGCCGAGATCTTCCCCGGCCTCGCGCTGGGGGACGAGTACGTCGCGGTGCACGACCCCGACGCGGGAGTGATCGACGCCGCGGGCGCGCTGGCGGCCCTGGCCGAGCTCGGCCGCGGGTACGGCGTGCGGCGGCACGACGGAACCCCCGTGCTGGACTGGGCCCCTGACGGCGAGGGCGTGGTGGTGCGCACCCCGCACGGCGCCGTGCGGGCCGCCCGCCTGGTGGTCTGCGCCGGACCGTGGACCGGGTCGCTGATCCCGGCGTTCGCGGACGTGCTGCGTGTGATCCGGATCGTCAACATCCACGTGGGGTCGTCGGTCACCTCCACGCTCGCGCCGCCCGCCCTGGGCAGCTTCTCCGTGGACGTCCCGGACGCCGGCCTGCTGTACGGCATCCCGGCCATCGGCGGCCGCGCGGTGAAGATCGGCCTGGACCTGGGCCCCGACGACGATCCGGCTACCGTTCCCGGCCCGGTGACCGAGACGGAGCGGGCCACGCTGCGGGCGCTGGCCGCCCGTTTCCTGCCCACCGCCGACGGCGCCGTCGTGGCGGACCTGGCCTGCCGGTACACGATGGCGCCGGGCAACCGGTTCGCGGTCGGCCCGCTGCCGGAGACCCCGCAGGTGCTGGTCGCGGCGGCCTGCTCCGGGCACGGGTTCAAGTTCGGCCCGGCCATCGGGGCGGCGCTGGCCGACCTCGCGTACGGTGTGCCCCGGCCTGACCTGGACTTCCTCGACCCCGCGCGGATGCTGCGCCGGGAGCGGTGACCGATGCCGGTGCGCCGCGGCCCCGGCCGCACGGCCTGGTCAGCCGCGGAACACCGTCGCCGTCCTGCGCTCGTACCAGCGGGCGAGCTGCTCCCCGGCGGCCAGCACGTGGTCGCGCATCTCGCGGCGGGCCAGCTTGGCGTCCTCGGCTTCGAGCGCGGCGACGATCCGCTCGTGTTCGGCCAGGTTGTCCGCCCGGTGGCGCGGGTCGTCCTGGAGCACGAGGGCCGAGACGTTCCGCGGGAAGGCTTCGTTGATGTCCCGGATGGTCCTGGCCAGCCGCTCGTTCCCGGCCATCTCGTGGATCAGGGTGTGGAAGCGGTCGTTGGCGATCGTGGTGGGCGACACCGGCCCCCCCGGCCCGGGCGGGGCCGGCGGGCGCTCGTTGGCGCGGAGCACGTCGTTGGTCCCGCGGAGCTCGGCGAGCAGCGTCCTGGTCACCCGGCGGACCGCCCGCTCGCAGGCCAGGCCCTCCAGCTCCGCGCGCACCTCGTACGCCTCCCGCACCTCCCAGGGGGAGGGCACGCGGACCACGGCCCCCCGGCGGGGCAGCACCTCGATGAGCCCGCCGGCCTGGAGCTGGCGGAGCGCCTCCCGGATCGGGGTGCGGCTGATGCCCAGCTGCGCGGCCAGCTCCGCCTGCCTGAGCTGGGCGCCGATCGGGATCTCTCCCGACATGATGCGGGCCCGGATCGCGCTGGCCGTCTCGTCGACCAGTGCGCTTCGGTCCAGGGAAGTCGCGTCGGAGTCCACGGAAGGAGACCTTTCACCTGCGGGTGGGACGGGGCACGACAGCGATTCGCGTCCCAACGATGGATCCAATTTCGCGAGGTTGGGTCGACGCTGGCAAGCGAATCATTCCGCGATCGCGAACGTGGTGGCAACTTGAGCGACCCTGTTCGGTCCCACGATGACTATCTGGATCCATAATAAGGGCGATAGGATCCCAGCATGACTGAAATGCTGCATTTGTCCGTTGCTGAGCCGTCGCACGGCGAGCGGCACCCCTTCGACCCGCTCACCCCAGCGGAGATCGAGCGGGCGGTGGCGCTGATCCGGGCGGACGGCCGGCTCGGCGCGCGGGCCGGATTCTGGGGCGCCTACCTCGACGAGGCCGCGGCCCGCGCCGCCGCGGCCGGTGCGGTGCCCGCGACCGTGCGGCGGCTGACCGTCGTCGTCATCGATCACGACGCCCCCGCCGCCTGGGAGGTCGACGTCGTCCTGGACGACGCCCCCCGGTGCGCCGAGTGGCGCCCGGTCGACCACCGCCGCCCCGGCATCACCTCCGACGAGGCCCGCTCGGCCGCGCGGGCCTGCCGGGAGAGCCCGCTGTTCCAGGCGGCGCTGGCCAGGCGCGGCATCCACGACGTGTCCCTCGTCATGATCGACGCCGAGTCGATGGGCGGCTTCGAGCCGGCCAGGTACGCCGGCCGCCGGCTGACCTGGGGCACCGTCTGGCACCGCGTCGACGAGGGCGACAACGGCTACGTCCGCCCGGTCCAGGGCGTGGTGCCGATCATCGACATGCACACCATGGAGGTCATCGAGGTCGAGGACCACGGGGTCGTCCCGATGTCCGCCGAGGCGGGCCCGCTGGAGCCCGGCGGTTTCGGGCCGGACCGCCCCGGCCTGCGCCCCCTTGACGTGGTCCAGCCGGAGGGGCCCAGCTTCACCGTCACCGGCCACCTCGTCGAGTGGCAGGGCTGGCGGTTCCGGATCGGCTTCACCCACCGCGAGGGCCTGGTCCTGCACGACCTGGAGTTCCTCGGCCGCTCGGTGCTCCGCCGGGCCTCCTGCAACGAGATGTACGTGCCGTACCTCGACTCCAACTCCACCCAGTACCGGAAGAACTTCTTCGACTGGGGCGAGTACGGCGCCGGGCCGCTCACCAACTCGCTCGAACTCGGCTGCGACTGCCTCGGCGTGATCCGCTACTTCGACGCCACCTACCTGGGCGGCGCCGGCGAGCCGGTGACGATCCGCAACGCCATCTGCATGCACGAGGAGGACGACAGCATCCTCTGGAAGCACAACGACCTGCGGCGCGGGGTGGGCCAGGTCCGCCGCAGCCGCCGGCTGATCGTGTCCGACTTCCAGACGGTCGCCAACTACGACTACGGCTTCTACTGGTCGCTCTACCAGGACGGGAGGATCGAACTGGAGGTCAAGCTGACCGGCATGCTGTCCGCCTCGGGCGTCGAGGCCGGCGAGGAGGTCAGGTACGGCAGGCGCGTCGCCGACCACGTCCAGGTCCCCACCCACCAGCACTACTTCGGCCTCCGCCTGGACACCGCCGTCGACGGCCCGCTCAACCGCCTGGTGGAGGCGCACGCGGAGGGCGAGCCCGACCCCGCGCTGGACCCGTACGGCAACGCCGTCCGCCACGTCCGGACCCCCATCCGCCGCGAGTCCGAGGCGGCCCGCAGCACCGACCCGGCCACCGCCCGGCACTGGCGCGTCGAGAGCGCCACCGCCACCAACCGGTACGGCGAGCCGACGGCCTACCGGCTGACCCTGCAGGGCACGGCCCGCCCGTTCGGCCGCCCGGACTCGGTGATGGCCCGCCGGGCCCCGTTCGTGCACCGGCACCTGTGGGCGACGCCGTACGACCCGGCGGAGCGTTTCGTCGGCGGCCAGTACCCGAACCACGCCGAGCCCGGCGAGGACGGCGTGCACGTGTGGCAGCGGCAGGACCGCTCGCTGGACGGGGTCGAGCTGGTGCTCTGGCCGGTCCTCGGCAGCCACCACTACCCCCGCCCCGAGCAGTGGCCGGTCATGCCGGTCGACACGCTGCGGATGGTCCTGGAGCCCGACGGGTTCTTCGACCGCAACCCGGCGATGGACATCCCGGCCCCGGCCAGGAAGACCGGCCACGCGACGCCGGGCGACCAGGCCCCGAGCTGCTGCTCCCCGAGCTGAAAGGATCGGCCGTGCTGAAGCGCGAGGACAACGAGAAGCTCACCCGCACCGGGCCGGGCACGCCGCTGGGACAGCTGATGCGCTCCTACTGGCAACCCGCCGCGCTGGTGTCGGAGCTGACGGCGGAGCGGCCGGTCAAGGCCGTCAAGCTGATGGGGGAGGAGCTCGTCCTCTTCCGCCGCGACGACCGCGGCTGGGCCCTGGTCAGCAGATACTGCGCGCACCGCGGCGTGGACCTGTCGTACGGGCGGCTGGAGAACGGCGGCCTGCGCTGCCTCTACCACGGCTGGCTCTACGGCCCCGACGGCCGCTGCCTGGAACAGCCCGCCGAGCCACCGCACAGCACGTTCGCCGACAAGATCCGGATCCGGAGCTACCCGTGCGAGGAGCGGAACGGCATCGTCTTCGCCTACCTCGGCGCCGGCGACCCGCCCCCGTTGCCCGCCTACGACTGCTTCACCGCGCCGCAGGAGTACACCTTCGCGTTCAAGGGCCTCTGGGAGTGCAACTGGCTGCAGGGCGTCGAAGGCGGCATCGACCCGAGCCACGTCTCGTTCCTGCACCGCTTCGTGGGGGAGGACCCCCGCGACGTGTACGGGCAGCAGTTCAGCGAGGTGGTGGCCGGCACCGGGCAGAAGCTCTCCAAACTGGTCGGCGACCACTACCGGCCCGACATCGAGGTCGAGCAGGCGGAGCACGGGCTGCGGGTCTTCGCCCTCCGGCAGCTCACCGAGGAGGTCAAGCACGTCCGGATCACCAACCTGCTCTTCCCGAACGCCTTCGTGGTCCCGTTCGGCAACAGCAAGGTCTTCACCCAGTGGCACGTCCCGATCGACGACGAGAACCACTACTGGTACATGATCTTCTACGACTTCGCCGAGCGGACCGACAAGGAGACCCTGCTCGCCCAGCGGCTCGCCGAGGTCACCCTGCCCGACTACCGGCCGATCAGGAACCGCGCCAACGACTGGGGCTTCGACGCCGCCGAGCAGCGCGAGCTCACCTACACCGGGATGGGCCTGGACATCAACGTGCACGACCAGTGGGCGGTGGAGAGCATGGGCCGCATCCAGGACCGTACGGTGGAACGGCTTGGCGTGTCGGACCGCGCGGTGACCGCCAACCGCCGCCTGCTGCTCCGCGCGCTGGAGGCGTTCGAGGCCGGGAACCCGCTCCCCGCGCAGCCGCTCGACGCGCCGAGCGCCCGGCGGCTGACCGGCCCGATCGCGGTGGACATGATCAGCCCCACCGGCGGCTGGGCGGAACGCTGGCCGGAACACGACGCCAAGCGGCGCGCGGCGTCCCCGTGGGCACACGAGGGCGTGGCCGATGCGTAACGCCGACGAGCGGCCGGTCGCCGAAGGCGGCGGCGGGTACGGCGCCCGGCCCATGCCGGCCGCCGAACGGGGCGGCTTCGTGGCACGGCACGGGCTGTGGACGGAGGAGCAGTACGCGAGCGCCGCCCAGCTGCGCCGGGTCGTCGACGAGCTCGGGATCGAACTCGTCCGGGTCTGCTTCGTGGACCAGCACGGCGTGCTCCGCGGCAAGTCGATCACCAGGGCGGCGCTGCCCGGCGTGCTCGGATCCGGGCTGACCGTGCCCTCCTCGCTGCTGCTGAAGGACACCTCGGGCAAGTCCTCGTTCGCCGTCTTCGACGCGCTCAGCCTCGGCGGGTACCGGGGTTTCTCCGGGGCCGGGGACGTCGTCCTGGTGCCCGACCCGACCACCTTCCGGGTGCTCCCGTGGTCGGCGCGGAGCGGGATGATCCTGGCCGACCTGCGGTTTCCGGACGGCGGAGCCGTGCCGTACTGCACCCGCGGCCTGCTCCGGCGGCACCTGGCCCGGCTCGCTGAGCGGGGCCTGTCGATGACCGTCGGACCCGAGCTGGAGTTCCACGTCTTCGCCCGGGTCGACGACGCGATGCACCCCGCCCGGGTCGGCCGCCCCGGCAGCCCGGGGGCCGCGCCCGCCGTACGGCCGATCACCCCCGGCGCCCAGCTGCTCCGCGTCGACACCCTGGACGAGGCCGACGGCCTGGTCGCCGAGATCCACCGCGGGCTCACCCGGCTGGACCTGCCGCTCCGGTCGATCGAGCTGGAATTCGGCCCCAGCCAGTTCGAGGTGACCCTGGACGCCGGGGACGCCTCCGCCGTCGCCGACCAGGTGATCCTCTGCCGGATGGCGCTCAAGCAGATCTGCCACCGCCTCGGCCTGCACGCGACCTTCATGTCCCGCCCGCTCGGTGCCGACACGGCTTCCACCGGCTGGCACCTGCACCAGTCCCTCCGCGACGCCGTCACCGGCGCCCCCCTCTTCGCGTCCGCCGACCCCGGCAGCGTGCTCTCCTCCCAGGGCCTCTCCTATCTGGGCGGGCTCCTCGCCCACGCCGCGGCCGCCGCCGCGTTCACCACACCGACCGTCAACGGCTACAAGCGGTACCAGCCGTACTCGCTGGCCCCCGACCGGGTGCTGTGGGGCCTGGACAACAAAGGCGCCATGGTCAGAGCCGTCGGCGCACCCGGCGACCCGAACGCGCACCTGGAGAACCGCTCCGGCGAACCCGGCGCCAATCCGTACTTGTACATCCTGTCCCAGCTCATCACCGGTTTGGACGGGATGGACCGCGGCCTGTCCCCCGGCGCCCCCACCGAGTCCCCATACCGCGACGACGCCACCAGGCTCCCCCGCACCCTCGGCGACGCGCTCTGCGCTCTGGACACCAGCCCGCTCTTCCGCCGTATTCTCGGCGACGAGGTCGTCGACTGGTACTTACACCTTAAACGCGCTGAATACAATCGCTACCTCGATGAGGTCTCGGATTGGGAACAACGCGAGTATTTTGACCTCCTCTAACGCCTTTTGTGGCCCCGAAACAGGATTTAAGGTGATAAATTTGATAAATAGATAAGAGGATATATTTCTTCGCCTGACGTGCCGAGGTGTTTGCGCTTCTTGCCACGCCCGACAGCACCGAAGGGGTGATTTACGATGCCTATCGTGACCATCAGGGACGTTGTCGCGATTGGTGCCGCGGTGCTGGGTCCCCTTACCGTCGCGGTGGTGATGGTGCCGTCGCGGGGAACGATTTCGACCGTGAATCTGGTCCTCATCCTGGTCGTGGTCGTGGTCGCCGTCGCCACCCTGGGGAACCGTTTCGCCGGAGCGATCGCGGCGCTCTCGTCCGCCGTCTGGTTCGCCTTTTTCTTCACTCCGCCGTACTACCAGTTCGCCATTTTCAGATCCGTCGACCTGCAGACCACCGTCCTGCTGGTTGTCATCGGGGTGATGACCTCCCAGCTGGCGGTCACAGCCCGCCGCGTCAAGGTGCTCGCCGTCACCGACGCCGACTACCTCGCCCGCGTGCACGAGATCGCCATGCTGGCCCAGACCGCCGCCGCGCCGAGCATGGTGATCGACGCGGTCGCGCGTCATCTCACCCAGATCCTGTATCTCCGCCGCTGCCACTTCGAGTACGGACCCTCGCCGCTCCACCTCCCGCACCTGGATGCGGACGGCACCATCGTGCTGGGCCACCGGCACGTGGACGTGGAGCGGCACGGCCTGCCCGACCGCGAGATCGAACTGCCCGTCTTCGGCGACGACCACTGCTACGGCCGCTACCTGCTCCGGTCCGCCCCCGGCACCAGCCCGTCCCGCCAGGCCCGCCTCGCCGCGGTGAGCCTGGCCGACCAGGTCGGCAATGTCCTCGCCGCCGCGACCTCCCACCACGCCAGTTGATCAGCGCGCCGTCATCGAGTCCTTGATCCGCGCGAGCCCGGCGAGGAAGGCGGGGCGCCCGGTCGACCACTCCTGATGCCCGGCCTCCAGCTCCAGCGCGTCCGCGTGGCCGGTGATCCCCGGCGCCGTCCGGAGCGTTTCGATGAGCCGGCGGACGTACTCCGGCTCAAGCCCCTGCAGCGTGTCGCCTATCGCGACGGCCGCGCCGACGACCTCCCCGTCGGGGAAGACATCGGTGACCAGGCCGATGCGGTGGGCTCCGGCCCCGTCCCAGGTCTCGCCGAAAAGGAGGGATTTGACCGCTTGCTGGTGGCCGATGGCCCGGGTCAGCAGCCAGGTGTGGCCGCCGCCGGGGAAGATGCCGAGCTCGGCGAAACGGCAGATGAATCGCGCGGAGTGGGCGGCCACGCGGATGTCGCAGGCGAGCGCGAGGTTGAAGCCCGCGCCGACGGCGGGTCCGTTCACGGCCGCGATGGTCGGCAGCGGCGAGTGCAGCACACGCAGGAATCCGCCGTACACCTCGCGGATGAGACCGAAGTCGCCTTCGGCCGCGCGTTCGAGCGTCGCCAGCTCCGCACCGGCGCAGAACGCGGGGCCCGCCCCGGTGACGACCAGGGCGCGCACGGCCGGTTCTGCCTCGATCTCGTCCAGCGCTTCGCCCAGCTCGCGCACCATGGCCGAGGAGAGGATGTTGCGGCGGCCCGGGTCGTTGAGGGTGAGGACCGCGACGGGGTGATGGCGGTCGATTGTCACAAAATCCCACATGGGTGCTTCCTTGTTTATCCGGTCAGCCAGGCCCACAGGTCCGGGCCGGCGCTCGCTGCCAGCCTGCCACCCCAGAATCGTTCGTCGCCGAACTCCTCGCGCCAGGCCAGCAGGGCCAGCGTGTGCCGGTGCAGCTCGTGTTCCCTGGCGATGCCGATGGCTCCGTGCAGCTGGTGGGCCAGGCGGGCCGCTTCGGTGGCCGCCGTCGAGGTGCGGATCTTCGCGGTGGCCAGGCGTGGATCGCCGGCCAGCTCCCTGATGTCGCGGACGTCCGCCAGCGCCTGCGCGACCGCCGCCTCGGCGGCGGCGACCTCCCCGATCAGGGCGGCCAGATGCTGCTGCACCGCCTGGAAGGCGGCGAGCGGGCGGCCGAACTGCACGCGCGTCCGCACGTGCTCCACCGACAGGGCGCGGACGCGCTCCAGCGCCGCCAGCGACTGCGCGCTGCGCGCGAGGGCCCCGGCGGTGGTGACGAACTCGGCCAGGCCGGTGGCGGTCCCGAGGTATTCGGCGGCGGCGTTCTCGAGCCGGACGTGCGCCCACGGCGAGCCGTGGAGGGTGTGCCCGGGCCGGAGGTCCGCCTGGCCGGGGTCGACGGCGACCAGGGCCGGGCGGCCTCGCGGGTCCCGCGCGACCACCAGGAGCCGGTCGGCCCACGGCGCCCAGGCGACGTGCTCGGCCGCCGCCGTCACGCGGCCCGCCCCGTCGAGCCTGCCGAGTCCGGGTACGACCACCGGGCACCGATGCGAGCGCGGGACGCCCACGGCCGCGAGCGCGCTGTTGGTGATCAGGAGCAGGTCGGGGACCGGCGACGGCCAGCCGTGGGCCGTGACGGCGGCGGCCACCGCGACCGCGTCGGCCAAGTCGCCCTGTTCCGGGAGGCCCACGTCCAGCCAGTCGCCGTCCCGGAGCGCGTCGGTGGCGGCCCGCCCGAGCGTCTCGTCCCAGGATCCGTCCGCGCTCCCCTGTGGGAAACGCCGCAGGATCGCCGCGATGGCGTCCGCGATCTCGCCGCTCACACGCCCGCCGCCGTCCTGGCCACGATCCCGCGCAGGATCTCGTTGGTGCCGCCGCGGAGGGTACGGTCGGGGGAGTGCACGATGGCCTCGGCCAGCAGCCGGGCGTACTCGTCGCCGGAGGCCAGGTCCGGCACGGCCGGCAGGAGGTCACGCGCCAGTTCCACCACCTTGCCCTCGAACCGGGTGCCGAGGTCCTTGACCACGGCCGCCGCGACCGTGGGCGTCTCCCCGCGGCCGAGCGCTTCGGCGACGCCCCGGGACATCGCGCGGATGCTGCGCAGTTCGGCCAGCAGCACGCCGAGCTCCTTCGGTCGCGCCCCGGTCCGGCGCAGCAGGCAGCGCAGGAGCGGCATGGTGGACAGGAACCGTTCCGGCCCGCTTCGCTCGAGGGCGAGTTCCGCCATGACCTGGCTCCAGCCCTGGCCGCGCGTGCCGAGCAGGCAGCCGTCGTCGAGCCGGACGCCGTCGAAGACGACCTCGTTGAAGTGGCGCCGCCCGTCCTGCGTGCCGATCGGGCGGATCTGGACGCCGTCCAGCCGCAGGTCGACCAGGAACTGGGACAGGCCCGCGCGCCGGTCCTCGGCGGGGTCGGTACGCGCGAGCACGAGCATGTGGTGCGCCAGGTGGGCGTGGCTGCTCCAGGTCTTGGCGCCCTCGAGCCGCCAGCCCTCGCCGTCCCGGCGCGCCCGGGTCCGTACGGCGGCCAGGTCAGAGCCGCTGTCCGGCTCCGACATGCCGATGGCGAAGTAACACTCCCCGCGCGCGATGCCGGGCAGGTAGCGCCGCCGTTGCGCGGGCGATCCGTGCCGGAGCAGCGCGGGCCCGACCTGCCGGTCGGCGAACCAGTGCAGGGCGACCGGCGCTCCCGCCGCGAGCAACTCCTCGATCACGACATACCGCTCCATGCTGGTACGGCCCGGGCCGCCGTACTCGGCGGGGATGGTCATGCCGGCCCAGCCACGCGCTCCCAGCGCCCGGCTGAATTCGGCGGAGTACGAGGTCATCCACGCGTCACAGTGCGCGTCCGCACCCGAGCTCGCCATCTCCCGCTCGGCGAACGCCCGGACCCGGGCGCGCAGCTCCTCGGCCGCCGTGCGGCGCATGGCGGTCCTGACGTCGATCATCGTGATCTCTCCTTGCGTGGCTTTCTCATAGGACGGCGACCGGGCTCACCGGGCTGCCGACCGCGCCCACCAGCGGCAGCGGCGCGAGGATGAACAGGAAGGTGGGCCGCCGGGCGGCGCAGAGCTCGTCCAGCGCCATCAGCTCGCCGAAGTAGATCCCGTGGTCACGCAGGAGCTGGACGTGCAGCGGCACCTGGCAGGCCGGGTCGGGGGAGGGGAACGCCTCGACTCCCGGATTGTCGGCGCCGATCAGCGTGATTCCGGCGCCGGCCAGCAGGTCGCCGCAGTCGGGGTGCAGGCCGGGCCAGCGGGTGCCGTCGGCCTCGCCGCGCAGGGCGGCGGCCAGCCAGCCGGTCCGGACGAGCAGGGCGTCGCCCGGTCGCAGCCGCACGTCCTGGGCGTGGAGGAGCTGCTGGAGTCGCTCGGCGCGCACGGGTTCGTGGTGCGCGCTCGCGTCCACGATGACGCCGCGCGTCACGAGCGGGGGCATCTTGTCGATGCCCAGGCGGCGCGCGCCGCGGCCGGTGACCTCACGCGCGGAGAAGCCGTTGTACATCGTGTGGTCCCGCCACACGTGGGCGAGCGCGTCGACATGGGTGGCGCCCTGGGTGGGCATGGCGATGACGTCGTCGGCGTAGCCGAACCCCGCCCGCTCGGGCAGCCCGGCCGCGTAGTCGGCGCCGCTGCGCACCATGTAGTGGGCGGCGGGCTGGCGCCCGACGAGCCCGAAGCCCTGGTTGTTCCTGATCGGCGTGGCCAAGGAGACGACCCGGCCGGTCACCGCCTCGGCCAGGCCGGCCAGCACCTGCTCGGCCGCCACCTGGTTCATGGCGCCCCGCTCGTCGCCGGCGCCCCACCGGCCCCAGGACGTCGCGGGCTCACGAGTACTCACGAGCCCATAGAACCGGGTTACCACGGCATTCGTCAACATTAGCGTTGACGCAATGAGGTGACGGCTTAGGTGTCGTAAACATGAGTGTTGACGACTCAGGGGAGGTCGAGTTGAATGGCGCCCTGACCTGCTGGATGCGAGAAGGGACCCGTAGATGAGCCGGACCGATGGTGCCGAGGACGTCGAAGAGATCTTCCTGGCCTGGTTGTCGCGGTTCGGTGACGCACTTGAAAGCCACTCGGTAAACGAGGTCGTTGACCTCTTTGACGCCGAGGGGTACTGGAAGGACATCCTCGCCTTCACCTGGAGCTACCGGACATTCGGCGGCAAGGAGGCCATCGCGGAGGCGGTCAAGGCCACCGTCGCGGAGGCCAGGCCGAGCCGGGTGCGGGCCGCCGAAGGCCGCACGCCGCCGCGGCTGGTACGGCGTTCCACCAGGTCGGTCATCGAGGCGTACTTCGACTTCGACACGGCGATCGGCCGCGGCACCGGCTTCGTCCGGCTGCTGTACGACCCGGACGACCCCCGCGAGCCGCGCGCCTGGATCCTGCTGACCACGCTCCAGGAGCTGACCGGCTTCGAGGAGCGGATCGGCGCACGGCGGCCCATGGGCCTGCGGTACTCGCGCAACTTCTCCGGCGAGAACTGGCTCGACGAACGCCGCAAGTCGCGGGAGCTGGCCGGCGGGACGGCGGACGTGCTCGTGGTCGGCGCCGGACAGGCCGGGCTGACCCTGGGCGCGCGCCTGGTCCAGCTGGGCGTACGCACCCTGCTCGTCGAGAAGAACGAGCGGGTGGGGGACAACTGGCGCAACCGGTATCACTCGCTCACGCTGCACAACGAGGTGTGGGCCAACAGCCTGCCGTACCTGCCCTTTCCCGAGACCTGGCCGGCCTTCGTGCCCAAGGACAAGCTGGCCGGCTGGCTGGAGGGCTACACCGAGTTCATGGAGCTGGACGTCTGGACCTCCACCGAGTTCCTGGACGCTCGCTACGATCCGGCCGCCCGCACCTGGACGGCCCGGCTCAGGCGCGGGGACGGCGCCGTCCGCGAGGTGCGCGCCACCCACCTGGTGCTCGCCACCGGCGGGACCAGCAGCGTGCCGAGGCGGCCCGCGCTGCCGGGCCTGGCGGACTTCGCCGGGACGGTGCTGCACTCCAGCGAGTTCCGCAGCGGCGTGGCGTACGCGGGCCGGAAGGCGCTGGTGATCGGGACCGGCAACAGCGGCCACGACGTGGCCCAGGACCTGCACGCCAACGGCGCCCAAGTGACGATCATGCAGCGCAGCCCCACCTGCGTGGTGAGCCTGGTGCCGAGCGGGACCCTGGTCTACGCGGTCTACTCCGAAGGCCCGCCCGCCGACGACGTCGACCTGGTCACCGCGGCGATCCCCTTCCCGGTGCTGCGGAACACCTACCAGTGGCTGACCAAGAAGACCTGCGAGCTGGACCGGGAGCTGCTCGACGGCCTGCGCAGGGTCGGCTTCCGGCTCGACTTCGGGCCCGACGACACCGGCTTCCACATGCTCTTCCTGCGCCGGGGCGGCGGCTACTACATCAACGTGGGCTGCTCGGAGCTGATCGCCGCCGGCGAGATCGGGTTCGTGCACGCCGACGACTACGACAGGTTCGCGGGGCCCGGGCTGCTCATGAAGGACGGCGAGCTGCGCCCCTTCGACCTGGTCGTCCTGGCGACGGGCTACGAGAACCAGCAGGACGGCATCCGCCGCATGCTGGGCGACGAGGTCGCGGACAAGGTGGGACCCGTCTGGGGGTTCGATCAGAACTACATCATGCGCAACATGTGGCAGCGCACCGCGCAGGAGAACTTCTGGATCATGGGAGGTTCGCTGCTCGACTGCCGGATGTACTCGCGGTTCCTCGCCTTGCAGATCAAGGCCGATCTTGCGGGCATCTCCCGCGCCGAGGCCGATCTGCCGTCGACCTCCTACGACGCCGGCGGGGTCCGGTCGTGACCCGGGCCGGTGTCGGGGAGTGGACCCGGGAGGGTGCGTACGAGGTAGTCCCGGGCATCCACCGGCTGCCGTTGCCGATGCGCGGCGACAGCCTGCGCGCGGTGAACGTCTACGCCATCCAGGACGGCGCCGGGGTCGCGCTGGTGGACGCCGGGTGGGCCATCCCGGAAGCCCGCCAGGTGCTGGAGAAGTCGCTGAACTCCATCGGCCACACCTGCGCGGACGTCACCCGGGTGATCGTCACCCACGCGCACGTCGACCACTACACGCTGGGGGTCTGGCTGCGCGCCGAGCACGGCACGCCCGTGCTGGTGGGGCGCGGCGAGCGGGACTCCCTGGAGTGGCTGGCCGGCGCGGGTCCCCGGCATCGCCACCAGTGCGAGCTGCTGCGCCGCGCGGGAGCCCCGCACCTGACCGAGCATCACCGGCGGCGGCTCGAGCAGAGCGCGGACGCCGTGGCGCGGCTGGGCGCGGCGACGGTCGCGGAGGTGGCGGCCGAGCTGCCCTGGACGCGGCACCGGCGCGCGTTCGCCGAACTCGACGACTTCAATTCGACGCTCGCCGTGTTCGAGACCAGCGCCCATCTGGCCTACCTCGTGGCCGAGGGAGCGTTGCTCGCCGACGAGGAACAAGTCCCGAAATATCGGGTGGGTTGAGAATCAACTATGGTGTTGAAACAGCGGGTGAGCGTCGACGGAGGGGCCGCCCACATGACCCGATCCGACGCGCGGCTGTCCCTGCCGGAGGTCATCTTCGCGGTGGTGTCGGAGGCGCTGGCGGACGCCCGGTGCACGATGGCTGACATCGACGGGATCGTGATCGCCGCGCACGACCTGATCGACGGGCGCTCGCTGTCGAGCATGATCACCGGGCCGGCGGCCGGAGCGTACCTGCGGGACGAGATCCGCGTGTCCGAGGACGGCCTGGTGGCGATCTCGCTGGCGGCGGCGCGGATCCAGGCGGGAGAGGCCGCCAGGGTCGTGGTCGCCGCGTGGGGCCGGCCCGGGGAAGGTGACGCCGAGCGGTCCTCCCGGGCCGCCTTCGACCCCTTCACCGAGCAGCCGCTGGCGCTCTCGGAAACGGTGGTCTCGGCCCTTCGCGCCTCCGCCTACCTGCGCGAACACTCCGGCCGCGGCCGGGAGGCCGCGGCCGCGGCCGGGAGGCCGCGGCCGCGGCGCGCCAGGAGCGGGCCGCCGCGAACCCGCGCCGGGCGCCGGCGGCCGGAGCCCGGCCACCCGTCTACCCGCTCCGGCCCCAGGAGATGGGCCTGACGGCCGACGTGGCCGCCGCCGTCGTGCTCGGCACCGGCGCGGGCCCGCGCATCACCGGTGTCGGGCACGGCACCGAACCCGCGCGGCTGGGGGATCGCACGCTGACGGCCCTGCCGGGGGCGCGGGCCGCCGTCGCCGCCGCGCTCGCCCGGTCGGGACTGCGCCCGCACCAGCTGGACCTCGTCGAACTCGGCGGGCCCACCCTCTTCGACGAGGTGCTGCAACTGGAGGCGGCCGGGCTCGCCGAGCCGGGCACCGGCCTGACCGGGTACGCCGCCGGAGCCTGGGTGAATCCCTCCGGCGGCGCGGCGGCGGGCGACTGCCATCCGTGCGGCGGCCTCCTCCGGTTCGTCGAGGCGGTCCGGCGGCGGCCAGGGAAAGCCCTGGTCGTGGCGGGCTCGGCCGTCGCGTCGCAGACCACCACGGCAGTGATCATCGAGGAGCCATGAGCGATCCGCTGGGCATCATCGGCGTCGGCCAGACGCCGTACCGGAAACGAAATCCCGGGCTGTCGGCCGGGGAACTGGTCAGGATCGCGGTCACCGAGGCGCTGGCCGACGCCGGCGTCGGGCCGGACGCGATCGACTGCGTGATCGGCGGGGTCGCCCCCGACGCGCTGAGCGGGATCGCCGACATCGACAAGGCGGCCATCGCCCTGCCGGGCAAACCGTACTTCCGGGTCAACACGGGTGGCGCCACGGGCTCTTCGGCGCTGCTGGCGGCCAAGACGTGGATCGAGGCCGGGCGCGGTGACGTGGTCCTGGTGGTGGCGCTGGAGCGGATGGGACAGGCCACCACCGCGCAGAGCATCTTCAACACCATCTTCGACCCCGTCTACGAGAAGGATTTCGTGCTCACCACCATCACCATGGCGGCCCTGCGCGCCACCATGCTGATGCGGCGGGACGGCTTCGCCGGGGGGCACTGGGCGGGTATCGCCGCGCGGAACTTCACCCAGGCCACGCTGAACCCGCTGGTGGTCGGCGCGAAGGCGCGCAGCGTCCAGGACGTGCTGGACTCGCCGGTGCTGGCCTGGCCGATCCGCCGCTACGAGGCGTGCCCGATCTCGGAAGGCGCGTGCGCCGTGATCGTGGCGCGCGGCGAGCTGGCGCGCTCGCGGTCCACGGCGTGGATCAGGGGGACCGGCGCGTACAGCGACACCTACGCGATGGGGGACCGCATGCGGCGGCCGGAGGGCAGCCTCATCGAGATGGTGCCGTTGCGCCGTGCCGCCGATCGCGCCTACCGGGAGGCCGGGATCACCGATCCGCTCGCCCAGGTCGACGTGCTCGAACTCCAGGCGCCCTTCGCGATCATCGAGGCCATGGCCTATCCCGCCCTCGGCCTGAGCGGCATCGACGGCAACCGCCGGTTCGTCGAGGACGTCATCGCCGGGCGCGTGCCCATCGCCATCAATCCCTCCGGCGGCGCCCAGGCCGCCAACCCCGTCTCGGCCACCGCCCTGATCCGCGTCGCCGAGGCGGCGCTGCAGGTCCGCGGGCGAGCGGGCGCGCGCCAGGTGCCGGACGCGCGGCTCGCGCTCGCCACCGGGCAGGGCGGCGCCACCCAGTTCTCCACGGTCGTCCTGCTCGGGAGTGAGCTGCCATGAACCCAGATGATCTGCTCGTGCTGCCGGGCAACTGGAACTTCGACTACCGGTATTTCGCCGGTGAGACGGCCAGCCGGTTCTTCGCGGAGCTGCGGGACAACCGCAGGATCATGGGGCGGCGCTGCCCGTCCTGCCGGCGGCTGCTCATTCCCGCGCGGTCCTACTGCGACGCCTGCTACGTCGAGACGGGGGACTGGGAGGAGACCGGCCTGGAGGGCACCGTGGAGGCGTTCGCCATCATCGCCACCCAGTTCCCCGGGCTACCGGAACCGCCGCTCGTCATCGGGTTCGTCACCCTGGACGGCGCCGACTCCGCGATCTTGAACTTCGTCCGGGGCGTCGATCTGTCCGACGTCGAGGCGGCGGGCCGCCACCTGTTCGAACAGACCCGCGTCCGGGTCGTCTTCGCCGGTGATCCGCAGGGGCGCATCACCGATTTCCACTTCGTGCCCGTCAATCAACACATGAGTTGACACCCATGGTTGTCAGGCCATAGCGACCCCTGGAGCGGCTACTTCGCGAGTCCTGAGATGATC
This sequence comes from Acrocarpospora sp. B8E8, assembly GCF_039871605.1. Lineage (NCBI taxonomy): Bacteria > Bacillati > Actinomycetota > Actinomycetes > Streptosporangiales > Streptosporangiaceae > Acrocarpospora > Acrocarpospora sp. B8E8. The sequence continues at coordinate 112,184 of NZ_JBDPLV010000031.1, forward strand.
ATGCTGGACAGGTGCGCGCCGAGCTGCTCGCCGCTGAGCTGCCCGCTGGGCTTGAACCAGCGATGCGTCCAGTTGATCGAGCCGATGATGGAGTTCATCGCGATGTGCTTGTGGGTGATGTCGAAGACCCCATCCTCCACGCCCTGATTCAGGATCGTGAGCAGGGCGTTCTCGAACCGGCGGCCCAGCTGCAGCATGGTGCGCGCCCAGACCTCGTCCAGGGACTCGGAGTGGATGCGGTTCATGTCCTCCTGGATGTAGACGAACATGTACGGATAATGCTCGTCGTACTTCTGCACCGTGGTCACGATCAGCTTCCGCAGCCGGGTCACCGCGTCCGCGGGCTCGGCCGCCACCGACTCGGCGGCCGACACGACCTGCTCGACGGCCTGCTGCGTGACCAGCTGGAACAGCTCGTTCTTGCTGGCCACGTAGTAGTAGAGGGAAGCCCGGTCGGTGCCCAGACGCGCGGCGACGTCACGCAGGCTGGACGCCTCGTACCCACGCTCCCTGAACACCTCCGCGCCGGCAGCGATGATCTCGTTACGACGCTGCGCGTAGCCCTCGCCGCCGTCCCGCAGCGCCGCCATCCGGCGCTTGCCGATCCCACTCTTCGCCATGTCCGAGATCGTAACCCTTCACCGTAGCCGATTGAGACGTGCTGGTCAGCGGGCGTACCGGGCCAGGGCGCGGGCCCGCTCGTATGAATCTACATCCATGTTGACAGTCTGGGGGCGGGACCTCCCAGGGTGGGGTGCCCGCGTTCGCGGGATCCTCACCCTGAGAGACCTGCGGGGCCTCAGTCGTCGTCGGTGACGACCAGACGGGCGAAGCCGTCGCCGATGGTCGCGTTCGCCGAGACGCCCGCGATCACCTGGTAGGACTGGGCGGCGGTCGTCTTGACCGTGTTGCCGGCCAGCGGCACGGTGAAGACGCCGCCGGTTTGCCCGGCCGGGATCGTCACGGTGGCCGCGACCTGCGTGATGACCGGGCCGGTCCCGGTGGCGAGCGCCTGGACGGTCACCGTCACCGGCGCGTCCGACGGCCGGGACAGGGTCACCGGGATCTGCGCCTCGCCCGGACCGTTCCCTTCCAGGACGGTCAGGTCGCCGACCGACACCTGCGGCAGGTCCGCGATGCTCTCCTCGCCGACCCGGAACCGGGTGAAGGACAGGTCCGCCAGGTAGACGCCGCCGGTGTCGGACGCCCCGGTGAGCGTCACCTCCTTGATGTCCTTCTTGTCGATGCCGCTGAGACCGGACAGCGGCATCCGTACGGTCCGCAGCCAGGTCTTCGGCAGCGGGGAGGCGGCGCCGGGCAGCGCGGTCAGCGCGGGGCTGAGCGACGACACCGGCACGGTGACGCTCCGGTCCCGCCCGTCGACGAGGGTGATGTTCATGTCGAGCGGGGCGGACGCCGCGACGTTCTCGTCCCGGGCCACCCGGAAGGTGAGCAGTTCCGCCTTGGAGATGTTCCGCGCGGACAGGGGCACGGTCAGCTTCCCGGAGGTGTCCTGCCAGGCGAACCGCAGCACCGAGGTGGCGACGGCGTTGGGCAGGTAGGTCGCGGGCGTCCAGGACGGCGCCTGCGAGGTGGTCAGCCTGGTCGCGCAGGACGGCAGCCCGCTCTGCGGCGACCGGTCGAGCATGCTCGCGCACAGCGTGCCGGTGGCCGCGCCCGACACGACGGCGGGGGAGGACCCGGCGAAGGTGGCCACGTCGATCCGGCTGGCGGCCGGAGTCTGGGCGACGGTGTGCACGACGGCGCGGCCGGTCGAGGCGACGGTCTTGCCGCTGCCGTCGAACAGCGGCAGCAGCGCGGTCTCCTGGCCCTGGACGAGCCGGAAGAACCCGGCGATGAGGGCGGTGCCGACGGCGTACTGCTCGGTCGCGCTCAGCCGGGACTCGGCTTGGTTGCCGCAGACCGGGTCGTTGTTGTTGGACCAGTCGTCGGAGGCCGGGGCGGTCGCCACGCCGGGCGTCCACTCGGTGTTGAAGAAGTTGTGGTCGGTGCCCATCACCATCAGCGCCGACCGGAACGCGGTGTCCTGGGGGACGGCGTACAGGGAGTCGTCGTAGAAGTGCTGGCCCTGCTGGTTGGAGACGTCGCCGTCGCAGTACGGCAGGATCGTCGCGGTCGGGATGCCCGGCAGGGAGGCGCGGGCGAAGTCGGTCGGCGCGAGCGGCAGCACCGCGCGGATGCCGTACGGCTTGGCCCGGCCGGCGTTCACGAGCACGGCCTTGGCGACACCCTCGCCGCCGCGCGAGTGCCCCATCAGGCCGACGTTGTCCAGGTCGATCCTGCCCTTGAACAACGACACCAGCTGGGGGTCGCCCGTGCCGCCCTCGGCGGCGTCGAGCAGGTCGAGGTGGCGCATGACGACCTCGCTGCGGGCCAGCGCGCCCCGGTCCTCGGAGAAGTTGGCGTCGAAGGCGTTGACGGCGTTGGCGCTCACCGACACGACCGCGTAGCCGTGGCTGGCCAGCGCGTCGGCCGGGCCCTTGTAGCCCTTGAAGCTCTCGATCGGCTGCTGCCCGGCCGGGCACGGCCAGGCGTTGTTGCTGGTCCGCCGGGTGATCGGGTCGTAGCAGGCCGAGTGCCTGCCGTGCAGGAAGAGCACCAGCGGCCGGCGTCCGATCGCGCCCTTCGGCAGGTAGACCTCGGCGCGCAGCTCGCCCAGCCGGCCGCCGAGCCCGTCCAGGCTGATCGCGGTCTCACCCAGGTCGTAGGTGCTCTCCTCGACCTGGTACGGCCCGGGCACGCCCGGGTCGGTGGCGATCGTCGACGGTTGCGGGTCCGTCGGCGGGATGTAGATCGCCTTGGCGGTGACCCTGGATTCGACGACGCCGTTCCATGCGACCTGGACGCTCCTGGCCTCGCCCGCCCGCGGGTCGGAGGTCAGCAGGGTGAGCGTCCGGCCCTCGTCGCTCTCGGTGGCGTAACCGAGCGACTGCCCGTTGACCGCCAGTTCCGGCGCGGCGTCCCGCACCGGTAATGGTTCATCCAGGCGTAACGTCACCTGATATCCGCCGTCGACCGGTACGACCGACCAGGTGTCGGCGGCCGCGGGGAGCGGGAGCGACACGGCCCCCGCCACCACCGCGACGAGTACGGCGGCCAGACCACGCCACAGCGCAGCCCTAGAAAGCCTCATAACGTTCCTTTCGCGCAAAAGTAACGCAAGCCACATAAAGCTCACGAAACTGCACCAAGTAGAACGTTCCTGTTTTGTCACTGCATTAACTCGCGTTGCAGCCGCGTTAAAATCACCTTCTGTCCCGGTTCGCGGCCGGGGCGCAGCGCTGGAGCGGCCGTCGCTGGTCGTGGTGGAAGGGGAGAACGATAACGGCCTCGGAGTCGGGCAGCCGCCGCCCGCTGCGGCGCGATCGTGCCTTCGGTACCTTCTGGGCCGCGCAGACGCTCTCCGTGGCGGGCGACTCGTTCGCGCTCATCGCGGTTCCCCTGCTCATCCTGCACGCGACCGGATCCGTCGCCCAGATGGGCCTGCTGACCGCACCGTGTCCGGTGCGGCCTCGGTCACGGCCGGGGTGTTCGCGGGCGTCCTGGTGGACCGGTTCGACCGGCGTACCCTGCTCATCGCCTGCGACCTCGCGCGGTTCGTGCTGTACGCGGTGATCCCGCTGGCCTGGCTGGCCGGTCCCCGGATCTGGCTGCTGTACGTGGTGCTCCCGCTGGCCGAGGCGGTCGGCATGGTCTTCCAGGTGACGTATGTGACCGCCGTACGCGGCCTGGTCGGTGAGGAGCGGGTCACCGAGGCCAACGGCAAGCTCTACGCGACCGCCGCGGCGGCGGGCATCCTCGGCCCGATGCTGGCCGGAGTGGTGGCGGGCTGGGTCGGGCTGACCGCGGCGATCGCGATCAACGCGGTCAGCTTCGCCGTGTCGGCGATCGGGATCTCCCTGATCCGGCTGTCCAAACACGCGCCCGCCCCGGCGGCGGAGCACGACCGGCCCTGGCGCGAACTCGTGGCCGGTGCCGTGTTCTTATGGCGGCAGCCCGTGCTGCGCGTCCTGACCATCCTGCTGTCGGTCTTCATCTTCATGACGCTCGGCCTCACCGACATCGTGATCTATCGCCTCAAGCACGATCTGGGACAACCGGACAGTGTCGTCGGCGTGGTCCTCGGCGTGGGGGCGGTCGGCACCATGCTCGGCGCCCTCGTGGTCGCGCGCGTACGCCGGAGGCTGGGCTTCGGCCCCGCGTGGATCGGCGCGCACGCCCTCGCCGGGCTGGCCATCGTCGGCGTCGGGTTCGCCGGTTCGGTCTGGGGCGTGGCCGCCATCATGGCCTGCTACCTGGCGTGCGTGAGCGTGGCGGGCATCTGCTCGATGTCCCTGCGCCAGCAGGTCACCCCCGACCACCTGCTCGGCCGGGTCACCTCGGCGTTCTGGACCATCCACTTCGCGCTGGGCCCGGTCGGCGCGGCCGCGCTCACCTGGGGCGCCGCCCGCTTCGGCAGCACCCCGGTGTTCGTCTTCGCCGGCGTCAGCTGCCTCCTGCTCGCCGTCGTCGCCCTCGCCACGCCCGTACGGCAACGCCATCCGGAGCGGCCCGCATAGTTTGCCTGACGAGCTGAAGCTCCCCTTGCCGCAGCCTGAGGTCCTCATGTCCTGGCAGGCCGGCAGCATGACGTCCCCGCGTAAAACCAAGGGGCTCTCTATGGACTCGGCCAAATAGTGTGGTCTAGGGGATCACATGTGGAGCAGACGTGAGGATGAGCGGCTGCTGACCGGTGGTGGGCGGTATGTCGCCGACTTGGTGGTGCCGGGGTGCCTGGACGCCGTGTTCGTGCGAAGCCGGCTCGCCCACGGCGTGCTGAGCGCGGTGGACTGCTCCGCCGCGCGCCGGGTGATGGGTGTGGTGGGGGCCTGGTCCGCCGCGGATTTCCCCTCCGGCCCGCACGTTCCGTACACGTCGTCCGCCGGGTTGTCGGCGGAGGAGGCGGTGGCGGGGCGGGAGTGGCCGGCGCTGGTCAAGGAGCGGGTGCGGTATCCGGGTGAGGCCGTCGCGGTGGTCGTCGGGGAGGACCGCTACCGGGCGGAGGACGGGGCGGCCGAGGTCGCGTTCCAGGTCGACCCGCTGCCCGCCGTGGTGACGCCGCGGGCCGCCGCGGACGACTCGGTGCGCCTGTTCGACGGTCTGAGCAATGTGGCGTTCCAGGGCGCGGCGGGGGAGCCGATCGAGGAGTCGGTGTGGCGGCGCGCGGCGGTGGTGGTGGAGGCCGAGTACCGCCAGCAGTTGCTGATGCCCACGCCGATGGAGTGCAGGACCATCCTCGCCATGCCCGGCGGGGACCGGCTGACGGTGTGGTCGGGGCATCAGGCGCCCCACCGGCTGCGCGGGCAGCTGGCCGCCCTGCTGGGGTGGCCGGTCGACCGGATCCGGGTCGTGGCGCCGGACACGGGGGGCGCGTTCGGGTCCAAGAGCGCGATCTTCCCCGAGTACGTGGTGGTGGTTCTCCTGGCGGTGATCCTCGGGCGGCCGGTGCGGTGGATCGAGGACCGCATGGAGTCGATGCTGACCGCCACCCGGGGGCGCGGCCAGGACCAGCGGGTTCGTCTCGCCGCCGACGCCGACGGGCAGCTGCTCGCGTACGAGCTGACCATCGACGCCGACGTGGGCGCCTACCCGCACCTGGGGGTGAGCCTGCCCATGCAGACCGCCCGGATGGCGACGGGGCCGTACCGCACGCCGCGGGTGTACGCCACCGTCCGCTCGGTGCTCACCAACACGATGGTGACCTATCCGTATCGGGGGGCGGGCCGGCCGGAGGCGACGATCGCGCTGGAGCGGTCGATGGACGCCCTGGCGCGCCGGTTGCGCATCGACCCGGCGGAGCTGCGGCGGCGTAACTTCCTCCCGCCTGAGAGCTTTCCGTACCGTACTCCCACCGGGCGGGTGTACGACAGCGGCGACTACGCCGCGGCGCTCGACCTGGCGCTGGAGACCCTCGACTACGCGGGCTGGCGGGCCGAGCAGGCCCGGCGCCGCGGCGACCCATCAGCGCTGCCGCTGGGCATCGGGCTGTCCTGCTATGTGGAACGCTCCGGCGGCGAGCCGGGAGGGCTGCACGAGTTCGCCGGTGTCGAGGCGCGGGAGGACGGCACGGTCATCGCCCGGTGCGGGTCGGCCTCCAGCGGTCAGGGTCACGAGACGACCTTCTCGGCGCTGGTCGCCAAGGAGCTAGGGGTGGATCAGGTACGGGTGCAGCTGGTGGAGGGGGACACGGACGAGCTGCCCGACGGTGTCGGCTCCTTCGCCAGCCGGTCGGCGCAGGTGGCCGGTGCGGCGCTGCGGCAGGCTTGCGAGCTGTTCGTCCAGGAGGCTCGGGCCCGCGCGGCCGGACTGTGGGGGCTGCCGGTGGCGGAGGTGGCCTGGTCCGGGGGAGCCGTGTCGCCCGCCCGGGGCGGAGCGGCGATGGACCTGGGCGAGCTGGTGAAGGCCACCGGGCCGCTGCGGGTGGAGGACAGGTTCGAGTCGGACATGGGGTTCCCGTTCGGCGCCCATGCGGCGGTGGCCGAGGTCGACCCGGAGCTGGGCACGGTGCACGTGCTGCGCCTGGTCGCCGTGGACGACTGCGGGATCGTGCTCAACCCGATGATCGTCAAGGGGCAGGCGTTCGGGTCGGCCGTCCAGGGCCTCGGCCAGGCTCTGTACGAGGGCATCCCGTTCGACGACGACGGTGTGCCGCGGCTGGCCAACGGGCTGCTGGACTACCTGGTGCCCACCGCCGCCGAGATCCCGCCGATCACGGTCAAGGACACCTGCACGCCGAGCCCGGGCACGCCGCTGGGCGCCAAGGGAGCGGGGGAGTCGGGATGCATCGGCACCCCGGCGGCGATCGTCAACGCCGTGGCCGACGCGCTGCGTCTCGCCGACCCCGGCGTGCTGCGGATGCCGCTCACTCCCGACGTGGTCTGGCGGGCGGCCCGGTGAAGCCCGCCCGGTTCGAGTACACGGCGCCCCGGACGGTGCCGGAGGCGCTCGCGGCCCTCGCCGACACCGGGCGCGACGTGCGGGTGCTGGCCGGTGGGCAGAGCCTGCTGCTGGAGATGCGCCTGCAACGCCTGCGCCCCGACCTGCTGGTCGACATCAACCGGATCGCCGGGCTGGACCGGCTGGGTGTGGACGACGGCATGGTCGAGGTCGGCGCGCTGGTCCGCCATGAGGTCTTCGACTCGCCGCGAGCCGTGCCAGGACCGCTCGGCACGCTGCTCTCGCTCGCCGCCCCGAACATCGCGCATCCGCCGATCCGGGCTCTCGGCACCATGGTGGGCAGTCTGGCCTGGGCTCACCCCGCGTCGGAGTGGTGCGCCATCGCCGCGGCCCTGGACGCCGTCATCGGGTTGCGGGGTCCCGAGGGCGCCCGTGAGGTCCCGGCCCGTGACTGGTTCCGCGGTCCGTTCGCGACCGCGCGCCGGCCTGGCGAGCTTCTCACTTCCGTACGGCTTCCGCTGCTCGGTGAGGGCACCGGCGTGGGTTTCATCGAGCATCGGCGTACGCACTTCAGCTTCGCCCAGGTGGGCGTGGCCGCCGCGCTGACCGTACGCGACGGGGTGGTCGTCGAAGCGCGGATCGGGCTGGCCAACTGCGCCGATCGGCCGGTGCGGGCGCACGCCGCCGAGCAGGCGCTGGTCGGCGCCGAGATCGGCTCGACCCCCTTTGCCCTGGCGGGCCGCGTCGCGGCGGATCAGGACGCCGCTCCGCTGGCTGAGCCGTACGCCGACGTGGAATACCGGCGGCACGCCATCGCGGTGCTGGTCGGCAGGACGCTGAATCAAGCGGCGGAAGGAGCCCGGCAATGAAGATCACGCTCACGGTCAACGACGAGGTCCATCCGCTGGAGGTGGAGCCGCGGCGCGTCCTGGCCGACGTGCTGCGCGAGGACTGCCGGCTGACGGGCACGCACCTGGGCTGCGAGCACGGCGTCTGCGGGGCCTGCACGGTGCTGGTGGACGGCAGGGCCATCCGGTCGTGCCTCATGCTCGCGGTGCAATGCGACGGCAGGTCGGTACGCACCGTGGAAGGCCTGCGCGGACCCGGCGGCGAGCCCCATCCGCTGCAGCGGGCCTTCTCCGCCGAGCACGCCCTGCAGTGCGGTTTCTGCACGCCTGGCTTCCTGATGGTGGCGGCGGGCGCCCTGGAGGCCGACCCCTCGATCGGCGAGGATCCGGATCGGGTCCGCGCCCTTGTCGAGTCCAACATCTGCCGCTGCACCGGTTATGAACCCATCCGGCGCGCGATCAGCGTCGCCCTCTGACTCATAAATGCGTTGGCGTCGCGGCCCTCGAGTGGGCTAGCGTCGCTTCGGTCATGCGCTAGGACGCGCCTGTGAGTCGGCAGATTGGAGATGCGGGATGACCTTTCAGCTCGTCGCGCTCTGCTTCGATGCGAACGACCCGCTCCGTCTCGCGCGCTTCTGGGCCGGAGTCCTGGGCTGGGAGATGGCCGACGACCCTCACGATGGCATCACGCTCCTGCCGAGCGATGACACCGGGTTCCAGATCCGATGTCTTCCGACCCAGGACCAGAAGACCGGCCAGAACCAGATCCACTTCGATCTGACGAGCGCGTCCCTCGAGGACCAGCGGCGGACGGTGGCGAGGTCGCTCGAACTCGGTGCGCGGCACATCGACATCGGGCAACGCCCGGAAGAGGATCATGTGGTGCTCGCCGACCCCGAAGGCAATGAGTTCTGCGTCATCGGGCCGGACAACAAATTCCTCGCTGACTGCGGATTCATCGGTGCGCTCTCGTGCGACGGTTCGCAGGAGGTCGGGTACTTCTGGAGCGAAGCGCTGGGCTGGCCGCTGGTCTGGGACCAGGACCAGGAGACCGCGATCCGCTCGCCGCACGGCGGTCCGAAGATCACCTGGGGCGGTCCGCCCCTGATGCCGAAGACCGGGAAGAACCGGCTGCACTTCGACCTCGCTCCACCTGCGCACGGTGATCAGCAAGCGGAGGTCGACCGTCTCGTCTCCCTCGGAGCGACTCGAATCGACATCGGCCACCGCGGGGCCGGCCGGGTGATGATGGCCGATCCCGATGGCAATGAGTTCTGCGTGCTGACCCCCCGCTAGCGGGCCTCTTCACGACCGTGGCGGCCCCGTACTGCAGAGCCGTACACGATGGCGTGCACGACACCCTGGACGACGTTCCTGCTGACGCTCTCGGGCGGCGCGGTGACCAGAGTGAACAGCGCGCCACCATAGAGGGCGATCAGGGCGGGAATCTTCTCGCGCGGGATGGCGAGGCCAAGCTGGTCGTGGTGCCCGGCGGTGAATTGCGTCGACGCGGCGAGGCTGCAATAGGAGGTGTCATGCGAATGGGCCGCCAGGCCCGTTGAGTGGGTCTGGCGGCCCTGTTCGGCCGGTTCATGGTCAGGCCTTGTTGAAGATGTTCTTGGCCCAGAGGTAGGAGGCGGCGGCGATGCCGGCGCACC
>NZ_JBDPLV010000032.1:0-121595 GCF_039871605.1 Acrocarpospora sp. B8E8
CCACCCACCCACCCTTCTTTCTCTGTGGCGTGACCGGCCACGCCCTCTGGTGTCGTGGTCTGATCGGTCACGCTCTGCGGAGCTGTGGCCTGGCCGGTCACGCTCTGCGGAGCTGTGGTCTGATCGGTTCCGCCCTCCGGAGTCGTGGTCTGACCAGCCACGCTTCCTGGAGCCGTGGTCGACCCCACTACTCCCTCTTTCGCGACCAAGGTGGAGATGCCCTGGATGGCCTCTTCGGCGGCTTCGGTGAGGGGGCGGGTCAGGGCACCGAGGGCGATGGCCGCGCGGAGGCCCGCATGGATCGCGCCCAGTGTGGACACGTGGCGTTGGTCGACGTGTTCTTCCCACCAGTCGTAGCAGGGGTGGTGCCAGAAGGTGGTGAGGTAGTGAGTGGCGATGCGGATGGCCTCGCGGGTGCCGGGGATGTCGGTGGAGTGGCGGTTTAGGTGGAGATAGAGGGACCAGAGCCAGGTGCCGTAGCCGTCGAGTTGGTGGTCCCACCAGGCGTCGGTGCCGTTGGAGCCGTCGAGGGTGAAGCGGGTGGGGAGCATGTCGGCGGGGGTGACGGGGAGGCCGCGGGAGGCGCGGTTGGTGAGGTCGGTGACCTGGGCGGCCCGGGCGCCGACCACGCGGGCGCACCACGCGTGGAAGGCGCTCGGGCCCGCGGGGTCGGCGACGCGGCTCATGCCTTCGGCGATGAAGGCGCCATCGCGGAGCCAGGCGTAGCCCTGGTAGGCGGAGAAGGTGGGACTGGCTGGGTAGGCCCCCGAGGGCGACTGATGCCGGTCGATCAGGTCGACGCTGTGCTGTGCCAGACGGGCCAGATCTGCGTGCGTCAGCTCGCTTCCTACGTTCACGGTCGGATCCTCAGCGGGGCGGGCCGTCGATGGTGGCGGCGTCAGTCAACGGGTGGCTTCCTGCGTTCACGGTCGGATCCTCAGCCGAGCAGGCCGTCGATGGTGGCGGCGGCGTCGGTCAGCGCCTGCTGGACCGACTTGCGACCGGCGGCGGCGTTGCTCAACTCTTCGGTCATCGCGTCCTGCATCTCTTGCTGGCGGGCGATAACGGGCGGCAACGCTATCGATTTAAGCGAGTCGAAGACCGCCTGGCGGTTGGCGGGCTTCGCCGTGTTGTCCAGGTAGCCCGCGAGGGTCGCCTGGTCGGAGATAGGCGGAAGCTCCCAGGAGGCCTTGATCCGGGTGGTGGCCGCGGTCTGGGAGGACGTCAGGAAGCGCGACCACGCCCAGGCCTCGGCCGGATGCTTGGTGGTGGCGGACGCGGCGATGGCATTGTGGAAGACCGCGCTGGCCTTGGTCTGGTCGCCGGGCTCGACCACGACATCCCACTCGAACGGCGCGTCGGCCATCCCGGCGAACTGCCAGATGCCGTTGTGCCACATCGCGAGCTTGCCTGACTTGAACAGGTTGGTGTCGTAGTCAGCCGTGCCACCGATCTCGGCCTCGGTGGGCATGGTGTTACCCACCTTGTCCACCAGCCAGGTCGCGGCCTTCACCCCTTCAGGGCTGTTGAACGCGGTCTTCTTCCCGTCGGCGGTCAGGAACTCGCCGCCCGCCTGCTTGAGGGTCTTGTAGAACTCGAAGAACTGCACCGGCTGGAAATCTCCGTACACACCCTTCTTCTTGTCGGTCAGTTTGGCGGCGGCGGCCTTCTCCTCCGCCCAGGTCCAGTCGGCGGTGGGCGCGGGCAGCCCGGCCGCGTCGAACAGCGACTTGTTGTAGAAGAGCACGACCGTCGAGAACGAGGCGGGCAGGGCGAACTGCTTGCCACCGTGGGTGAACGCCTTCAGCGACTCAGCCGCGTACACCGAGGGCTGGTAGTCGTCGCCGGCGGCGGCGGTGCCCAGGTCGAGCAGGGAGCCCGCGCTGGCGTAAGTGACGAAGTTCTCGTAGTTGAGCTCGAAGGTGTCGGGGGCGGTGTTCCCGGCGATGCTGGTCTGGAGCTTGGTGAAGTAGTCCGCGAACGGCGCCGTCTCCACGACGACGTCGATGCGCGGGTTCTCCTTCTCGAACGCGGCCACGATCGTGTCGAGGTCGGCGACGTGGTCGGGGGCGGCGGAGAAGGTGAAGTAGCGCAACGTCACCTTGCCGTCCGGCGCGGTGCCGGTGTCCCGGGTGGCCGAGCCCTGGGCGCAGGCGGTGGCCAGCACCGCGGTGAGCAACGCCGCCGCGGCCTTCGTGGTTCTTTTCATGGGTGGTACCTCCGTGGGGGGATTACTTGAGGCCGGACTGCGCGACGCTGGCGATGACGTGTTTCTGGGCGAAGAGATAAAGGATGAGGATCGGTACGACACTGACCACCGAACCCGCCATCACCACGTTCCACTCGGTGGTGAACTGGCCGTGCAGGGAGGCCAGCCCGAGCGGGATGGTCATGAACTCCGGCGACCTGATGATCACCAGCGGCCACAGGTAGGCGTTCCAGCTGGCGATGAAGCCGAAGATGGCGAAGGTGGCGAGCGCGGGCCGGATCAGCGGCAGGATCACGAAGGCGAACACCCGCGGATGCCCCGCGCCGTCCAGCACCGCCGCCTCGTCGAACTCGCGCGGCACCTGCGCGATCGCCTGCCGCAGCAGGAAGACGCCGAACGCGGAGGCGACCGTCGGGGCGAGCACCGCGAAGTAGGTGTCCACCAGGTTGAACGCCCGCATCTCCAGGAACAGCGGCACGACCAGGACCTGCATCGGTACCATCAACGTGGCCAGGTAGACGGCGAACAGCGCGTTCCGGCCGGGAAACGGCAACCGGGCGAAGGCGTACGCGGCCATGGAGCTGGTCACCAGCTGGAGCACGGTGGAGGCGACGGCGAGCCAGGCGCTGTTGAACACGATCCGCCAGAACGGCATCGCCTCCAGCAGCCGCCGGTAGGCGTCCAGGCCCGCGCCATCCGGCGTGAAGTCGGGCGGCGAGACCAGCAGCGCGCCGTCCGGGGTGAGCGAGGTGACCACCGTCCACGCGAACGGGAACAGCATCACCAGCGCGCCGAGCAGCACCGGGATCGCGCGCAGGACCTTACCCATAGTTCACCCACCGGCGCTGGGCCCGGATCTGGATCAACGTCACGATCAGGATGACCGCGAACAGCAGCCAGGAGAGGGCGGAGGCGGCGCCCGCCCTGCCGTACCTGAAGGTGAGGTCGTAGATCTGCTCGACCACCACCGTGGTGGCGCCGGCCGGGCCGCCGCCGGTCATCACGTGCACCTGGTCGAAGACCTGGAAGCCGTTGATGAGCGAGATCACCACGACGAAGAAGGTCGAGGGGGAGAGCAGCGGGAGCGTGATGTAACGGAAGCTCTTGAAGCCGGTCGCGCCGTCGACTCGTGCGGCGTCGCGGTACTCCTGCGGGATCGCCTGCAGGCCCGCCAGCAGGATGATCATGACGAAGCCGAGGTCCTTCCAGGCCGAGGCCAGGATGATCGACGGCATCGCCCAGTTCGGATCCGTCCACCAGCCGGGCCCTTCCAGACCGACCAGGCCGATCAGCCAGTTCACCACCCCGCTGGCCGGGTTGAGCAGCCACTTCCACATCAGCGCCACCACCACCCAGCTGGTCACCACCGGCAGGAAGTAGATGGCGCGCAGCACGTTCCGGCCGCGCATCGCCCGGTTGAGCAGCAACGCCAGGCCGAACCCACCGGCGTACACGAGCGGCAGGTAACCGGCGATGAAGTAGAGCGTGTGCCCGAACGCGGCCAGGGTCCGGTCCTCGCCGAGCAGTTCGACGTAGTTGTCCAGGCCCACCCAGCGCATCGGGGTGATCAGGTTCCACTCGTGCAGGCTGGTCCACAGCGACCCCGCCATCGGGATCAGCGTGAACAGCGTCAGCGGGATGGCGCTGGGCAGCAGGAAGAGGGCCACCGTGCCCGCGTACCTCAACCGGGAACGGCGCGGACCCACGGCACGCGGCCGGGCGTGCGCCGGGGCGCTGCTCGCGGCCTTCCCCGTGGGGTTCGCGCTGACTTCTGCTGTTTTCGCGCCGGTCATGGTGTCGAGCCGATCAGCCGGGCCCGGACCAGCCGGCCCTGCTCGCCCGCCGCCCCCGCCGCGTCGAACGGCGTCGCCAGCACCAGCGCCGCCGCCCCCTGCGCCCAGCTGGTGTCATCCCAGCTCTCGACCTCGACCGAGATGTCCCGCCGCCCCGGATACAGATGCGCGCGAATCGCCGGGTCGAACCCCACCTGCCAGTACGCCCAGTCCGCGGTCCCCTCCCCGAGCACCACGACCACCTCAGGATCCACCACGTTGATCAGCCCGGCCGCGGCCCGCCCCAGCACGGCTCCCGCCTCGGCGAACACCGCCCGCGCCACCGCGTCCCCACCCGCCGCCGCCCGCCCGATGTCCGCGACGCCCGCGTCTTCGGGCAACTCCATCCGGGTACGAGCTGCGCCCACGAGCCCAGCCGCCCCCACCAGGGACTCCAGGCACCCTTGGTTCCCGCACCCGCAAACCGGCCCCGCCGCGAGCATCGGCACGTGCCCGAACTCCCCGGCGCCACCCCTGGCCCCCCGGTAGACCCGCCCGTCGGTGACGATCGCCGCGCCCACCCCGCGCCCGATGGTCAGCACCAGGAAGTCACGGTGGGTACGGCCCCTGCCGTACAGGCGTTCGGCGGCGGCCAGCGCGTTGACGTCGTTCTCGACCAGCACCGGGAGGTCCAGCCGGCGGCGTAGCCGGTCTCCCACCGGGGTCGCCTGCCAGCCCAGCGTCGGCGCGTTCACCGTGCCGATCGCCTGGTCCTCGACGCTGCCGGGCACCCCGACCCCGATGCCGAGCAGCGGGGGATCGGCCGCGATTTGCGACACCGCGTCGGCGACCGCGTCCACCAGGTCGTCCAGCGCGCGCGGCGACGTGGTGTCCACCGGGCGCTCCCAGGCGCCGAGCACCTCGCCGTCCAGCCGTACGTCGACGATCACCAGGTGGTCGGTGGTCACCTTGACCCCCAGCGCCCGCCCCGCGCTCCCGATCAGCCCCAGCTTCTGCGCCGGGCGACCGCCCCGGGACGGCTCCAGCTCCAGCTCCTCCAGCATCCCGTGCCCCATCAGCTCGCGGGTGAGCTGGGTGACGGTGGCCGGGCTGAGGTCGAGCTGGCGGGCGATCTCGGTCCGGCTCAGCGGTCCCACCGTGCCCAGCAGGGCCAGGATCGCCGTCCGGGTGAGATCGCCTCGGTCTGTGCTGTACCGCTGTACGGCCATGGGGAGGTAGACTTTCTTTGGTAGTAAATTCGGATGTGAAGATATTCCCGACCGGGAAACCCCGTCAAGAGGGTGCACAACGACATTTCCGGAAATGTGACCATCTGAGCCGTGGCGGTCCAGGGGGAGTGACCAGGCCTTCCGCGGGTAACGGTGAAGAGCATGAACGTACTCGGCATCGACATCGGCGGGTCGGGCATCAAGGGCGCCCCGGTGGACACCAAGACGGGCGAACTGGTCGAAGACCGCTACCGCATCCCGACCCCCGAGCCGTCCACGCCGGACGCGGTGGCCGACGTGGTCCAGAAGATCATCAAACATTTCTCCTGGAAGGGCCCGATCGGCATCACCTTCCCCGGAGTGATCATCAACGGAGAGATCCGTACCGCCGCCAACGTCGACCGCTCCTGGGTCGGCGTCGACGGCCGCGCCCTCTTCGGCAAGAACACCCACGTGCTCAACGACGCCGACGCCGCCGGCATCGCCGAAATGACCTTCGGCGCCGGTCAGGGCCACCAGGGCGTGGTCCTGGTCCTCACCTTCGGCACCGGCATCGGCAGCGCCCTGTTCACCGGCGGCAAACTGGTCCCCAACACCGAGTTCGGCCACATCGAGATCCGCGGCAAGGACGCCGAAGCCCGCGCCTCCGACCAGGCCCGCGCAGAGAAGGAACTCAGCTGGGGCATCTGGGCCGGCCGCGTCGAGGAGTACCTCCTCCAGATGGAACGCCTGCTCTCCCCGAATCTGATCATCATCGGCGGGGGAGTCAGCAAGAAGGCCAAGAAGTTCCTCCCGGACGTCACCATCAACACCCCGATCCTCCCGGCCATGCTCCTCAACGAGGCCGGCATCGTCGGCGCCGCCCTAGCCGCCACCGAGAAGTGACCCGCCTCCATCCAGATCGGCGTTGGCGACGAGCGGCTATGAGGCGGGTCGCTCATGGCGTCCTATCCTCTAATCAGGGCTACGAGTTTGCCTTCGGGCAGACTTGGTGCCGGTAGCCGCCGCTGGGTGAGCACTCCCCAGCCTTGGGCCTTTTGTGAGCGTTCATTTGGCCGGGGCGTCCGAATTTCTGGGGCTTAACTCGGTGAGGGCCAGGGTGGGGTTGTCGGCGAAGAAGCGGATGGTGGTGACCTGGGCCTTGCGGCCGAGGGGGCGGGTGATGGTGATCGGGTCGGTCAGGTTGACGATCACATTGGTTTGGGAGGAGACGGCCAGGCTGAGGCGGGTTCCGGTGACGGTGACCATGCTGGTCTCGTTGTAGTTGCGGGACAGGCGGATGGTGGCGAACTGCTCGCGGGGGATGCGCACGTCGAAGAAGGCGCCGTAGCGGAGCCGTAGTTCGGTGGCGGTTACCACGTGGGGGCGGGTGACGCAGGCGGCCATGACCGCAAGGCCGATGAGGATGCCGTAGAGGTCGAGAAAAAGGATGGGGAGACGCAGCGCCTCGGGGGCTTCGATGGCGCGGAGGATCACGTCGATGACGACCGTTTCCACGGCCATCAGGATCAGCAGGATGACGAATGTGGTGGTCTGCTCTTTTGCGTACGCGATCTCGACCGAGCCGGGCGGAACGCCGTTGCGGCGGCGGAGCGCCCAGAGGACCAGGCTGACCATGCCCTTCGCGTCGAATCCAGCGATTCTGCGGATGATTGCGATCATTGAGTGCGCTCCGTCAGGGTGATCACGGCCAGGCGGAAGACCTCGGCTTGGGCGGGGGTGGCCTCGTCGAACATCCAGCCCTGCCAGCCGGCGTCGGAATGGGCGATCATCGCGGCGGCCATGTCGGCGGGAATGAGGGCGATCAGGTCGGCGGCGAGGGCAGCGACACGGGGGTCGGCCGGGTCGGCGTCGGCCAGGTCGTCGAGGCAGGCGTAGAGATCGTGGCTGCGGGCGAGGGCATCGGGCTCGATGAGGGGACGGACCAGGTCCAGGACCTGGTCGCGGTCGGCGGGTGTCGCGACCGTGTCCATGAGAGCCAGGAGTTTCCGGTCGAGAGTGGCGAAACTCGACCCGCTGGCGGTCAGGTCGCGGAGCACCGCCGCCAGTTCGGGGGAGACCGCCGATTCGGGGGTGAGATCAGGCTCGGTCAGCAGCGCGGCCAGGCGAGCCCGGCGCGCGGCGATCATGTCCTGCTGTCGGGCCAGGTCGGCGTCGAGCCCGACGAGGACTTCGCGCAGTTCCTTACCCTGGTCGTCGGCCAAGACATCGTGGATCTCGTCAAGGGAGAGACCGAGCTCGGCCAGCCGCCGAATCCTGGCCAGGGTGACCGCGTCACGGAGACCGTAGTCACGGTAACCGTTGGCCAGCCGTACCGGCTCGGGGAGAAGCCCCAGGTGGTGGTAGTGGCGCACAGCGCGGGTGGAGATCCCGACCAGTGCGGCGAGCTCGCCGATCCGCATGCCCCCATTAGAAACGTTGACGCTACGACAAGGTCAAACGCTTCTCGCACGCTTCAAACGGCGTCCCCGATCTCCTCGAAGGCTGGTCGACGTCTGTGCTACCAAGGCACACGAACGAAACTTCCACCACGGCACGAGGCATAGCCGACATGAATTTCCCGGGACTGATCTCGGTACCCAGGGGCATCCGGAGACCTCAAAGTACACAGAAAGTGGTCTTGACCTGCTATATAGAGGTTATTGATCTTCATTGGACACATCGGAGAAGCACCTAGATACGTGCGCGCGAGTCTCACGCGAAGTATCACGATCAGAATCATGCGACCTGTGCTTAGGCGCTGACGGCTAGCACCTCGCGGAACTCCTCTACTACCGGGCGTCCCCGTTGCGGAAGGGGTACGGCGTCGAGGACTCGCCGCGCTGTCTCCATGATCATGATGTTGCGGTAGGCGTCCGGCAATGGGTCGATCACTGTCGCGGCCTGTTGGATTCCCTCATCGACGCCGCCGTTGACCACGGTGCACCAGGCGGTGTGCAGGCGCAGGTTGATCGGGGTGTGGTAGCCGTGAGGGTTGCTCGCGAGCGTGTGTTCCTGCGCCTGGCTGGCCTCGGTTTCGTTGCCCGCAGCCGAGAAGACCTGACTTGCCGTGAAATGGACGGGGTTAAACGAGGAGTCCCAGAATCCGAGGACGACAGGTAGCTGACTTGTCTCGACCAGATCGATAAGGGCTTGTAGGGTGCGGCGGGCTTCGTCGTGGCGGCCCAGCAGGGCCAATATTTTGGCCTGTGCGCGGAGCAGGGTTGCCTGGCCGACCGAGGGATGGGCGGGCGTGCCGTTGATCTGCTGGGCGCTGTGGATCAGGCGCAGGGCGGTGGTCGGATCGTGCAAGCCGAACTCGCTATGTCCCGCTTCGTGGGCGCGGATTCTCAAGCGCAGGTCGAGGTCGTTGGTCGCGTCGGCGGCGGTGCGGGCGGTGCGGTACCAGCGCAGCGCGGAGCCTGGTTCCCCGAGGCGGACCAGGACGCTGGCGTGGAAGGCGGCGAGCACGGCGGTGACGCGGTTCAGTTCGATACGGTCGTTGTCGCCGGCGGTGTGCAGCTGTCGCTGTATTTCCGACAGGTCGGCGAGGAGATCGTTGTGAACTTGGTCGGCGGGCCGGGTGTTGATCGCGTGCAGGTGGTCGGCACAGGCGAGTTCCCAGTCTTCGACGCTGCGATGCTGATCGCCGAAAGACAAGTCGAGTAGCTGGCGTACCGGCTCGCCTGCCGCGCCGAGCACTCCGATCCCAGCGCTTGCGGCGGCAAGCTGCAAAAGGCGTCGGCGTTCCATGTCCTCATCCTTGCTGTGAGCGGGGGAGGCTGTATTGAGGGTATTGCGCCGCAGGCGATCCAGCTCTTCTGCAGCGGTGTGCAGAGCCACTAGGTAACCATCCGCGCCGAGCCTGGCATCCAGGGTTTTGACCGCGTCGGCGTGTGGTTGTTGTTCCCCGCGTTCCCATTTGGCCAGGAGGGAGTAGCTCCAGTGGATTTCCTCGGCGAGGGGGCGCAGGTGGATGCCGCGTACCTGTTCGCGCCAGTGGCGGAGGGCGAAGCCGAACAGATGCCAGGGCGACTGATTCGGGTCGATCGGGTTGGACTTCGGGCTGGATGTGGTCATCCCTGTCATCCCTTTGTGATCGTGTCACGGCGTGTCATTGGCCCATGACACGCTATTTGTCTTTCCCGTTCTTTGTGGCAGGCCAATTATGGCATTGCAATAGGCGAATTCCCGGAGAACGTAAGCGGCTCGGCTGTCGCTGGCACGATCAGCCGAGCCCTGATCGCAAGCGAGGTGCGATCGTGAGGAAGTTTAGAGCTGCGGTCGATCGCAAATACCGTCGAGCAGTCCGCCAGGAGGAGCGGCGCCCGGTGACGGATGCGGTGCGGCTGCGGGAGGAACCACGGCGTGAGCGGTTCGCCCATCTGGCGCGGCCGGCGTTCGCGCTTAATGGGCAGGGGGTGTCCTGCATGCTGCGGCTGCCGGGACGGCGCGGGGAGTACGCGGTCCTGGAGATGCCGGGCGGTGCCAGCGGAGTCGTACGGGTGGCGATACGCAAGGAGACCGCTGGCTGGCGATACACCGTGGGTGCTCGCACTGTGGATGCCCACACCGTATGGGCAGCAGATGCCGACCCGGTGAATCGCACCCTGCGGGCGGTGTCGCGGTGACGGTCATGCGGGTGATGGGGTCGTTTGTCCTGCCGGGTGAGGCGTTCTCGGTCACGTTCGGGCGTGCACTCGTGCGGGCGCTGCTGAAGCGGGAGGGCGTCGGCGAGCCGGCGGATGCGCTGCTGCTGGTATCGGAGCTGCTGGGAAACGCGCTCAAGCACTCCAGGTCCGGAATGCCGGGCGGCCGGGTGGAGGTCGCGGTGATCGACTGCGGTGACGGGGCCGTGCGGCTGGAGGTGACCGACGAGGGGTCGGAGGCGAGCACGCCGCAGGTCCGGGACGTGCCCCGAGTCCACGGAATAGGTGACGGGCTCGACGGCGGAGTGCCGGCCGCCGATGGGCATGGTCTGCGGCTGGTGGAGCAGATCGCTCGCCGGTGGGGCTGGCAGGACGACGGGTCCGGCCGGATGGTGTGGTGTGAGGTGGCCCGGTGACCGCGTGGGCGTGGATTTTGGTCCAGCGGGTCACCGATGAGCTGGCCGGGCGGATCACCAGTGGTGAGCTTGCGCCGGGTGCGCCGGTGCCCACGGAGGCCGAACTACGGGACACGCACAGCATTCAGCCCGCGCAGGCGTCCTGGATCTGGCGTCAGCTCCAGAAGCGGCGGCTGGCCCACATGACCCGCCGCCGGGTCCTGGTCGTCGGGCCGCCGGATGCGCAGTGGCCGTCGAAGTGGACACCGCCCATTGAGCGGCGGATCGCGGAGGTCGTCGGCGTGCTGGTCAGGCGGATCCGGGCCGGTGAGATCGCCGTGCATGAGCGGGTGGCCACCCAGGAACAGCTGCGGAGCGGGTTCGGGATCTCCCGCGAGGTGGCAACCGAGGTCAGGTACCGCCTGGAGGATCTGGGCTGGGCCTACAGCATTCCCCACTACGGCATCTTCGCGGCTCCGGCCGATGAGTGGCCCGCCCAGGGTGGCGGCGAATGACGGAGGTCCACGGCGCGGGGACGCCACAGCTGGACAGAGACGGTCCGGTTCCGCTGTATGTGCAGATCGCCGATCTGGTGGCGGACCAGATCGAACGCGGGGAGCTGGGGTTGGGGGAGTTGGTTCCCACCGAGACCGAGTTGCTGCGGGCCTATCGGATTTGCCGGGGGACCGCGCGGCGTGTGCATCGGGAGCTGCGCGAGCGCGGTCTGGTGTACACGGTGCCGGGGACGGGAACCTTCGTCGGGCACTGGGGCGTCCCACCCTTGCCGTATTCGATGCCCGCGTACGTGCTGATCGCCCGCGACCTGGTCACGCAGATCCAAAACAGCGTGTACCCGCCCAATCGGGCGATCCCCACTCATGGCGCGCTGAGCAAGCAGCATGAGGTCTGTATGGGTACGGCCCGGCGCGCGGTGAAGATGCTGCGGGAAGCGGGCTGGGCGTTCTCCTGTGGGCCGCGCGGGACCTTCGTGGCACCGCCTGATCAGTGGCCCGATCCCGGATTGTGGCACAAGATGATCACGGTCGCTTGCGGTGCGGACCGGGCTGAGGACGTGCCCGGGGAAGAACCGCCGGATCTACGCCGGTGGGATGAAGTGTCCGCGCCGGTCGGCGGGGAGCTGGTCGTAGGCGGGTGGATTTGCTAGCCCGTGGTAAGGCTGCTCTCGGGCGGTGCCTGTGCTTCCCCGTGTTGGGCTTCTCCCGGGGGAAGATCCGTAGGAGGGCGACATGAACTCTCCCACCGAGCTGGCTAGCACGGTCCAGGAGATCAGCGCAGGCGTCGAGGAGACCTACGGCTACGACTCGGTCGAGCTGACCTGCAAGTCGATCTTCGACTACCTGCACCCGGAGGACGTGACCGGCATCCAGGCCCAGCTTCGCCGCATGATCGAGGACGAGAGCACGACCGATGCGATCGAAGCGTCTGGGAAGCAGACCTGGTCACGGACCCGTCGGTGCCGCACAGGATTGCCAGCTGATCGAACGCCCATGAGGGCCCGATCGTCAGCGACGTTCCCTGGCGTGGAGCGGGCATGACCCACAGTAACGACTACGCTTTGGTCATCCCCGCGCCTGTGGGGATGAGCCCCTTGCCATATCGCTTCGAGCCTGGGAACTCCGGCAGGATGATCGTGTGACTCGCGGAGAGGTGGGACGTTGTGGACGATCGGTTGCTGGAATTGCGGGTGCGGAACTTCCGAAGCCTGCGAGATATCACGCTGCCGCTCGGGCCCGTGAACGTGATGGTCGGGCCGAACGGCGCCGGAAAAACGAATGTGCTCGAAGTCTTCCGATTCCTCGCCGACATCGTGAGAACGGACTTGGAGCCAGCACTCGAACGTCGGGGCGGTCTCGAGTCGCTTCTGTTCCGTGGCGACCGGACTGATGACTTTCTTCAGATAGACCTTAGCGGCACCTGGGACGCACAGGCTGTGGCAGGCCATTACACGCTCAAACTTACTGGACCCACCCTGGCCCGTGAAGAGCGGTTCGTTTTCGATTTTGCGGACGGAACCCGAAGATTGACTCGGGTGGAAGGGGCGAGTGCATCGATGGAGACGCTCGCACCGGATGGTTCGGTGCGCGAAATACACGCGCCTCCTCCTTTCCGGCTTGATGAGAGGCCGCTCGGTGAAGCCGCCCTGGGTATCCGCCCCCTCAGCAGTGGCCTTTCCACTCTCTCTCGGCTGGCTCCCGTGATGGGCGGTGCGCAGGTGCGTTCACTTGCCGACTTCTTGGATTCTTTCAAAATAGTGCAGATTGACGTAGAAGCAGCGGCCAAGCCTTCGCGTGTGCGGGGTACCATGTTCTCCGCGATTGATTCGGACGCCTCCAACTTGGCTGTCTCTCTCTTTTCGCTGGCCGCCACGGAGGCCTGGGAATTTCTTGTGGCAGACGCCGTCGCGGTGCTGCCACAGTTGGAGGACATCGACTTCGAGCACCCGTCTGGCCCGGCCCGTGAAGTGGTAGTCGTCCTACGCGAAAGGGGCTTGCGTGACCCCACCCAACTCGCGGACGCCTCATACGGAACGATCCGCCTGCTGAGCCTGCTGGCGCTTCTCTACGACCCGAGGCCTCCCGCGCTGACGTGCATCGAGGAAATCGACCACGGGCTTCACCCACAGGCCCTGGAGCTACTGGTTGATCGTATACGCGAACAAAGCAGGCGCACTCAGTTCCTCATTGCGACGCATTCTCCGGCATTCGCCAACCGCCTGACGCCGGATGAACTCATCGTGTGCGAGCGATCAGCCGACGGATCCTCGATCATACCCGCGATCTCAAATGAGAAAGTAAAAGAGATCGTCGCGGCCAGTGAAGGGCTGCCGCTTGGTGAACTCTGGTTCTCCGGCGCGCTCGGGGGTGACCTGTGAGCCGGAACGGCGGCACCCGGACTCGTGCCGTGAAACGCCCTGTCGTCGTCCTGGTCGGAGAGGACAGCAATGATCGCCGCTGCCTGCGAACCTTGCTCGAAGAGCACTGCCCGGATATGCGTGGACGACTGGTCGAGATCAATCCCAGCATGAAATTCTGGGCGGTAGGAAACGAACGACTGGACGAACGGGTCGACCGATTGCGCAAGCTGGTCAACGCTCGTGCCGCACGGGAGGGCGCGGAGGTCGCCTGTGTTTTTGTGCACGAGGATCTCGACCGGGCGGATAGCAGCGAATATCCCGCACTACGCGAGCGCGTGGAAAGGCGATGAACAAGGCGCTGGGCTCCGCGCATTATGTATTGGCAGTGTGGGAAACGGAGGCGTGGCTGTTACTTTTTCCTGACGCGCTCGCCGCATTTGTTGCGAACTGGCAGTTGCCGGCGAGATACCGGGGCAGAGATACAGGTCGGCTCTCCGACCCGAAGCGGATCCTCGTGAACGAGGTCAGTCGCTCGGGTCGCAGATATCGAGAGTCCGATGCGCCGGAGATCTTCGAGAAGGCCAGGGAAATGAGACTCCTGGCGCATCCTGTCGGGTCGAACCGATCGTGGAGCCAATTGTGCGGTGATGCGACCCGATGCTGCTCGGAACACCTGCGTCAACCCGCACACCCCTGAACACGACACGCCCCGCTGGGCGCCGGTCATGGTCTGCGATGATCGCGCGCCTGCCGGAAGCGTCAGCTTGAAGCCATCGAGGCCGTTCAGCGGTCCTGAAGAGCTCGATCAGCGTGGCGAGTTCACTGATCCGCATGCCCTCATGAGAAACGTTGTCGTTACGACTAGGTCAAAGGGCATCGGAAACGTACAGTGTGGTCGCTAGCCTCCCCGCATGTCAGGGTTTGTCCGCTATGTTCTGGTTGGTCTGTTGGCTGGGTCGGGGGCGACGTATCTTGCGCCGGGGAGTGCGGTGGTGGCCGCCCCCTGCACCACGCGGTATAGGGATGAGAGGGCAGCGGAAGAAGCTCGGCGTGAGCTGGTTGTGGAGTTAGGTGACCTGGTCGCCCATCGGCCCGGACAGGTCGCGGTCATGGTCATGGTCAAGGACCTGATTACCGGGGCGACCGTTGGTTATCAGTCCACCCGAAAGGATCAGATCACTGCTAGCGGGAGCAAGGTGGACATCCTGCTCACGCTGTTGCGCCAGGCTCGGGCGGAGCACCGGGAACTCACCGCTGCGGAGCAGGCCACTGCCGAGGACATGATCCGCCACAGCGACAACCTTGCCGCAGATGACCTTTACCGTCGGATTGGCGGGGCCGCCGGGCTGGAAAGCACTTACCGGCAACTCGGCCTGACCGATACCGCGCCTGGCCCTAGCCACTTCTGGGGCGGCACCACCACCAGCCCAGCCGATCGGGTACGCCTGCTCACCGCCCTGGTCAAGGGCAGCCAGGGGCTCGCCCCGGAGGACCGGGCCTATGTGCTGGCTCTAATGGAGCAAGTCGAGCCCGCGCAGAAGTGGGGAATCAGCGCGGGAGCTCGGCCGGGGGACCGGGTCGCGCTCAAGAACGGCTGGACGTCCCGCGCGTTCGTGGACAACACCTGGGCGGTGACCAGCTACGGCCGGGTCTTCGGGCCGGGCCGGGATTTCCTGATCTCCGTGCAATCCGACATCCAGCCCACCATGGAAACCGGCATAGCCACGATCGAACAGGTCAGCGCCCTCGTGTCCCGGCGGCTTCCCGGCCTGGTCCGGCTCTACCCGTGCGTGCCGCTGCCCTTCGGCCCCGATACCCGGCTTGCGACCGGATGACGGCCTCCCGCTGGGGTTGGGCGGGGGGATCCTGCGTCCCTACCGTTCGTTCGACTACAGCATGGTCGCCCGGAGGACTTGAATCATGATGTGTGCGTCGGAGACGACGTAGTAGATGGTGATGATGCCCTCAGGGCTGGTCACATCCAGTTCGTACGCGTCGGGGACTGGTTCGCCATCTACGTAGAAGGAGCGCGCATCGGGTGGGATCGGATCGTCCAGGAGAGCCATGATGGCCAGTTGCGTGGAGCTTCGGTATGACCACGGCAAGTCCCGGAGGATCTTCTTTGCGCTATCCGGTAGCCAGATGTGATCAGGCAAACAGGTCGCCCCGCTCGATGTCGCCACGGGTCATCTGGGTGTACTCAGACAGCTCACCGGTCTCGAGCGCCCGCTTGGCATCCCGCAATTGCCGGGCGATCTCCCGCCGCTGCTCGGCGTCTCTGAGTCGCCGGAGGTCTTCCAGATCAGACTTGGGAATCAACGCCATGCCGAGGCTGTCAGCCGCCGCAGCCAGCGCCTTGTCATCGACCTGAATGCTGGTAGTCGCCACGTGATTCCTCCCTTAGCTTCCCCATAGTATCTCTGCGGGTTACGGCGAAGACGAGCGAAATCGTGTTCGACCAGGTTGCGTGGGTCGCGTCTCCGGCTAGCAGGCCAAGATCTCTTTGGTCGAGAGATGGTAGGTGTCCACCATGGGATCCCGGGGCCGAAGAGCTTCCCCTTAATTCCTACCTGGACAATATGAATTATTCATGCCAGGATTCACCCATGGATGCCCTGACCGAGCGTCGCTACATCGATCTGCTCCGCGTCTGCAGCGCCGCCTGTTGATATGCCGCGCACCCCCGTCGGCCACATCACCCAGGCACCTAAAGGAGAATCCCGATGTCCCAGGCGAACGTCATCGACTTCGTCCCGCGTCCCGCTCACGAACCGATCGTGGACGACGGCACCGTGCTCGGTGTCATCCCGGTCCCCGGCACCGATTCGGCGCTTGTCATCGTCAGCCATCTGGTCTCCGCACCGCGTACAGAATCGCGAGCGGAACCCGAGCTGGCGCCGCGCCGCCGGGACGACCTGGAGATCGACCGTGACACCCGCACCGTCCGCCTGGACGGCGCCGCGGTCGAACTGACCTACCGCGAGTTCGAGCTGCTCGACTATCTGGCCGCCGCGCCCGGCCGTGTCTACAACCGCAAACAGCTCATGGCCGCCGTCTGGGACCGGTACGGCGATGACAGCGCCCGCACGATTGACGTGCACATTCTTCGCCTGCGCCGCAAACTCGGACGGCACGCGGAGCGGATCATCACCGTGCGCAACGTAGGTTACAAGTACCAAGTTCCGCCCCGCTGACGCGCCCGGAGAAAACGATTGGCGGTGCCCAGGGGCGGGTTGCCTATCCTTGAGGACGGAATGAATACGCTCTCCGACCTCCAGGGCCGCCTGCCCCACCTGATGTTGCGCGATCAGCGCAGGCTGGGCCGCCGCCTCGACGGCATGCGCAAAGTCCGCGACCCGAAGGCCCGGCAGGCCATCGCCGCGCAGATCTCCGGCGAACTCGACGTCGCGGAACAGCGGGTCGCGGTCCGGCGCGCCGCCGTTCCCCTGCTCACCTATCCCGACCAGCTGCCGGTCAGCCAGCGCAAGGACGACATCCTGGCGGCGATCAGGGACCACCAGGTCGTGATCGTCGCGGGCGAGACCGGTTCCGGCAAGACCACGCAGCTGCCGAAGATCTGCCTGGAGCTGGGCCGGGGTGTGCACGGCCTGATCGGGCACACCCAGCCGCGCCGGATCGCGGCCAGGACCGTCGCCGAGCGCATCGCCGAGGAGCTGGACATCCCGCTCGGGGAGGCGGTCGGCTACAAGGTCAGGTTCACCGACCATTCGAGCGACGGCACCCTGGTCAAACTGATGACGGACGGCATCCTGCTGGCCGAGATGCAAACCGACCGGTTCCTCTCCCAGTACGACACACTGATCATCGACGAGGCCCACGAACGCAGCCTCAACATCGACTTCATTCTTGGGTACGTCAAGCAGCTACTGCCCCAACGCCCCGACCTCAAGGTCGTCATCACCTCGGCCACGATCGACCCCGAACGGTTCTCGCAACATTTCGGCGGCGCGCCGATCGTGGAGGTGAGCGGACGGACGTACCCAGTAGAGGTGCGGTATCGCCCGATCGACGAGGATCAGGACGACCAGACGCAGGCGATCGTGGACGCGGTCGACGAGCTGAACCGGGAAGGCGCAGGGGACATTCTCGTCTTTCTCAGCGGGGAACGGGAGATCCGCGACACCGCCGACGCGTTGAAGGGCCGCCGCGAGGAGATCCTCCCGTTGTACGCGCGACTGTCGGCGGGCGAGCAGCATCGGGTGTTCCAGCGGCACACGGGGCGGCGGATCGTGCTGGCCACCAACGTGGCTGAGACGTCGCTGACGGTGCCGGGCATCAAGTATGTGATCGACCCTGGGAATGCCCGTATTTCGCGGTATAGCCACCGGCTGAAGGTGCAGCGGCTGCCCATCGAGCCGATCTCGCAGGCGTCGGCCAACCAGCGGAAGGGGCGATGCGGGCGTACGTCCGACGGAGTGTGCATCCGGCTTTACGCCGAAGAGGATTTCGTTGGGCGGCCGGAGTTCACGGATCCGGAGATTCTCCGTACCAACCTGGCGAGTGTCATTCTGCAGATGACCTCGCTCGGGCTGGGGGATATCGCGGCGTTTCCGTTCGTGGAGCCGCCGGACAGCCGGCAGGTGAAGGACGGTGTCAACCTGCTGCACGAGCTGGGGGCGCTGGACGCGAAGGGCGGGCTGACGCCGCTGGGGCGGAAGCTGGCGCAGCTGCCGGTGGACCCGCGGCTGGCCAGGATGGTGCTGGAGGCCGACCAGAACGGCTGCGTGCGCGAAGTGATGATCATCACGGCGGCGTTGTCGATCCAGGATCCGCGCGAACGTCCGGCCGACAAGCAGCAGGCCGCCGACGAGAAGCACCGCAGGTTCGCGGACAAGGAATCCGACTTCCTCACCTATCTGAACCTGTGGCGGTATCTGCGGGAGAAGCAGCAGGAGCTGTCCTCCAGCGCGTTCCGGCGGCTGTGCAAGGCCGAGTTCCTCAACTACCTGCGGGTTCGCGAGTGGCAGGACATCGACAGCCAGCTGCGGCAGGTCGCCAAGACCCTCGGCGTCACGCTCAACAGCGCCGACGCCGACCCGCAGCGGGTGCATCTGTCGCTGCTGGCCGGGCTGCTGTCGCATATCGGCGTCAAGGACGTGGCCAAGAAGGAGCAACCGGGGCAACGGCGGCCGCTCACCGAGTATGTCGGCGCCCGCAACGCCCGCTTCGCGATCTTCCCTGGGTCGGCGCTGGCCCGGAAGCAGCCGCAGTGGGTGATGTCGGCAGAGTTGGTGGAGACGTCCCGGCTGTGGGCGCGGGTCAATGCCAAGATCGAGCCGGAGTGGGTCGAACCGCTCGCGCAGCATCTGGTCAAACGCGCCTACAGCGAGCCGCACTGGGAGAAGGACCAGGCCGCGGTGATGGCCCTGGAGAAGGTGACCCTTTACGGCGTTCCCATTGTCACCGAGCGCAAGGTGAACTACGGCCGGATCGATCCCGAACTGTCGCGCGAGCTGTTCATCCGGCGCGCGCTGGTGGACGGCGACTGGCGGACGCATCATCCGTTCTTCCACGAGAACCGGAAGCTCCTGCAGGAGGTCGAGGAGCTGGAGGAGAAGGCTCGCCGCCGCGACATCCTGGTCGACGACGAGACCCTCTTCGACTTCTACGACCAGCGCATTCCGGCCGAGGTGGTGTCCGGGCGGCATTTCGACAGCTGGTGGAAGAAAGCGCCCGACAAGACGATCCTCACGTTCTCGCCGGACATGCTGGTCAACGAGAACGCCGATGTCAGCGCCCGCGACTATCCGGACGTGATCCGGCAGAGCGGCCAGCGCATGAAGCTGAGCTACCAGTTCGAGCCTGGCACCGAAGCCGACGGCGTCACCGTGCACGTGCCGTTGCAGGTGCTCAACCAGGTCAACGGCGCGGGCTTCGACTGGCAGATTCCCGGCCTGCGGGAAGATCTGATCACCGCGCTGATCCGGTCATTGCCCAAGCATCTGCGGCGTAACTTCGTGCCCGCGCCCAACTTCGCCAAAGCCGTGCTGGAACGGGTGACGCCGGGCAGCGAGCCGATCCTGGATGCGCTGGAGCGCGAGTTGCACCGAATGACCGGGGTGGTGATACCCCGGGAGGCGTGGAGCATGGAGCAGGTGCCCGACCACCTGCGCGTGACCTACCGGGTGGTGGACGAGCGCAAACGGCCGGTCGCCGAGGACAAGGATCTCGACGCGCTGAAACGGCGGCTCGCGCCCAAACTCCGAGCCACCCTCTCCGAGGCCGCCACCGGCCTGGAACGCGAGGGCCTGACCTCCTGGACGATCGGGACGCTGCCGAAGGTGTTCGAACAAGGCCGATTGCGGGCTTATCCGGCGCTGGTCGATCGCGGCGACACGGTCGCGGTCCGGATGTTCGAGACGCCGGCCGAGCAGGAGCGCGCCATGTGGGCGGGCACCCGGCGGCTAATCCTGCTCGGCACCCTCAACCCCGCCAAATCCATCCTTCGCGGCCTCACCACCACCCAGAAACTTGCTCTCAGCCGCAGCCCGCACGGCAGCGCCACCGCCCTCTTCGACGACTGCGCGGCCTGCGCCGCCGACAAACTCATCAAGGACGCCGGCGGCCCCGCCTGGGACGAGCAGTCGTTCACCCGCCTCCACGACCACCTCAGATCCGACCTGTACGCGACGACCCACGACGTCGTCACGAAAGTCGAACGCGTGCTCGCCCTCTGGCACACCGTCCAGAACGCCACCAAAGGCCCCGCCGACGCCGTGGCCGACATCAAGGACCAGCTAGGCAACCTCGTCTTCCCCGGCTTCGTCACCGCCACCGGCCACGCCCGCCTCCCCGACCTCCAGCGCTACCTCAAAGCCATCGAACGCCGCCTCGAAAAACTCCCCGACGACCCCCACCGCGACCGCGAATGGATGTTCAAGGTCCACGACATCGAAGACGATTACCGCGACCTGGTGGACAAACTTTCCCCCGTCCGCCGCGACGCCCCCGCCGTCAAGGACATCCGCTGGATGATCGAAGAACTCCGCGTCAGCTTCTTCGCCCAACAACTCGGCACGCCCGTCCCCGTCTCGGAGAAACGCATCAGAAGGGCGATGGAGCAGCTGTAGGGAGCCGTTCCAGGTTGCCCGCCGTTATCAGGCGCCGTTCACGCCCGCGCTGGTCCTCGCCGTCCCGGCGCCAAGAGGGGCTGGCGCCCGTGTAGGCGCCAGCCCTAATCAGGGCTATCGGGTTTGCCTTCGGGCAGACTTGGTGCCGGTTGCCGCCGGTGGGTGGGCCCTTTGTGGAATGGCGTCAGCTGCGGTTCGTGGTCCGTGCGCAGAGCTGAGTGCTGTGACCACGAACCTCGGCTGGGTCACTATGGCTCACCGGCCTCGGCGATTTGCAGCTTCCACCTCGGTGAACGTCGGGACACCGCACTAGCCTCTTTGTGGAATGGCGCTGGCCGTCGTTCGTGGTCGGCGCGGCGATCGGGGCGCCAGGCCTGGCGGCGGACTGGGCGGTGGCGCTGAGTGAACGCCCCGACAAGGAGGCCGCGCCGGGCCTCGATCCCGGAGATGATGGCGGCCGTGGAGCAGGTCGTCTCGCGTGCGGACCTGGCAGCTGCGGTGGCGGCAGCCCCTTTGGAGTCAGTGTCTTGGCAGGTTGTGGACGAGGGTTTGAGGGGGTGGTGGGGTCGGTGTCGTTGTGGGAGGTCTGATTAGGGTGGGTCCGGGATGTTCTGAGGGGGAGGGCGCTGTGATTCGGGCGGTTGTGTTTGATGTTGGGGAGACGTTGATTGATGAGACGCGGATCTGGTCGCGGTGGGCGGATCGGCTGGGGGTGACGCGGTTGACGTTCATGGGGGTGCTTGGGGGGATGGCGGCTCTTGATCGGTCCCATCGGGATGCTTTTGAGGTTGTTCGGCCGGGGTTGGATGTGCGGGCTGAGATGGAGGCGTGGCGGCGGGAGGAGCCGGAGGGGCTTCGGGAGAACTTTGATGTTGAGGATCTTTATCCGGATGTCAGGGGGAGTCTTGCCGAGCTCAGGATGTTGGGCTTTCAGGTGATCGTTGCTGGGAATCAGCCGGTGCAGGCGTATGACGCGCTGGTGGCGATGGAGTTGCCGGTGGATGCGATCTACACCTCGGCGGGGTGGGGGTTGTCGAAGCCGCAGCCGGGGTTCTTCGCGAAGGTGGCGGAGGTGGCGGGGCGGGCGCCGGAGGAGATCCTCTATGTCGGGGATCGGTTGGACAACGATGTGCTTCCGGCCGCGCGGGCGGGAATGCGCACGGCGTTGTTGCGGAGAGGGCCGTGGGGTTACCTGCACGCCGATCGTCCGGAGTCCGCCGCCTGTGATTTCGTCATCGACGGGTTGGGCGACCTGGCTGGACTCTTGGACCCTCCCTCGTAAGGTCGCGACCGCGAGGACACCCGCGCAGGGCGGCCGGATTGTTGGACCGTCCCTTGTCGGTTGCGACCGGAGGAAGCGCTGGTGATCGAGTGAGTCGCGCGGTCAGCCCTCCTTTGTGAGGTCGCCCTTGTAGGTGACGAGTCCGGCGTCGTCGTCCCATTGGTAGCCGAGCTTGTCGTTCTTGGGGGTGAGGATGACGGTGCCGGGGATACATCCGGCGTTGTTGTCGAGGCGGAGGACCATGGAGTCGGACTCGATCTTGTCCACGGTCAGAGTGCCGGTGTCGCAGCCGTCTTCGTACCATTTGCCGGTGGATTCGCCGGCGGGGAGTTCGATCCGGATGTCGTGTTCGCTCATGATGCCCTGAGGTTCGGGCACGATGCGGCCTGCCCAGATTCCGGCGTATGCGTCAGGGATGACAGTGGCGCCCTCAGTGGTGTCCTCTGTGGTGTCCTCTGAGGGTGTGGGTTCTTCGGTGGGGGTCTCGGCGGTTTCGGTCTCGTCGGTTGGGGTCTCCGACGGGTCCACGGCCTCTTCGCTGGTGGTGGAGGATGAGCTCGTGTTGTTGTCGCCGGGTCCGGAGACGATGCGGGGGACCACGATGGCGGTGGTGCCGATGACCGCGACCAGCGCCACCAGCAGGGCGATCATCAGTCCTCGATTGCCGCCCGTTCTAGTCGGCGCGGTGGCATGCTGCTCCCAGTTCTGACCTGGTCCGGTACCCAACGGCTGGCCGGGCCAGGACTGAGGCGCGGGTGATTGGCCGGGCCAGGACTGGGGGGCCTGTCCGGGCCAAGACGAGTGTCCGGCTGCGGGCGGATAGCCCGGCTGCGGGGGAGTCGGGTGGGCGGCGGCAGGAGGATAGCCCGGCGGCGGAGATTGTGGGTGGGCTGCGGCGGCGCCGGATGAGAGGGGGTCGGGGGTGGAGCCGACCAGGGTGAGGAGGAGGTCGCGGGAGGTGGGGCGGCGGGTGGGGTCCTTGTCGATGCAGCGTTGCACGGTGCTGCGGAGAGGTTCGGGGACGCCGCTGGTGTCGGGGGTGATGGTCATGATCCGGTGCAGTACCGAGGCCACGCTGTCGGCGCCGAACGCCGGGCGGCCGGTCGCCGCGTACACCATGGTCGCCCCCCACGCGAACACGTCCGACGCCGGGCTGGCCGGATGCCCGGCGATCTGCTCGGGGGACAGGTAGGCGGGGGTGCCGATCGGCCCGGCCGTCATGGTGGCGCTCTCGCTCTGCCGGGCGATGCCGAAGTCCACCACCCGGGGCCCGTCGGGGCCGAGCAGGACGTTGCCCGGCTTGAAGTCCCGGTGCACGATGCCCGCGCCGTGGATGGCGGTGAGCGCGGTAGCCGTACCGACCGCGAGGCGTTCGAGTTCGCCGCCGCGTAACGGGCCGTCGGCGCTGACCCGGTCGTGGAGGGAGGGGCCGTCGATGAACTCGCTCACCACGTAGGGTTCGCGGCCGTCCACCTCGGCGGTGATGACCCGCGCCGTGCAGAACGAGGCCACGCCGCGCAGCGCGTCGAGTTCGCGGGCCAGCCGCTGCCGCACGCTCGGGTCGAAACCGCTTTTCAGCACCTTGATGGCGACCGGTCCCCCGCCAGGGGATTCCCCGAGATAGACGACCCCCTGCCCGCCTTCGCCGAGCCGGCCGGACAGGGTGAACTCGCCCAGCGCGCGGGGGTCCTCAGGGGTCAGGGGTGCGACCATGCGTCATACCGTATTGGGATCCGTACAGATAAGTGAACCTGCCCGCAGTGACGGGCAGGTTCACGGACTTCCAGCGGAGGTTAGCGCAGCTCGTAGATGGCCGTCGTTCCGCTGATCTCATGACCGACCACCAGCAGCGGCCGGAAGGTCGGGCTCTGCGCGGCCGGGATGAACAGCACGCCCTCGGGGCCGACGTCCCCGGCGGTGCCCGCCGCCACGTTGCCGGTGAAGTCGCGGCTGTTGACGTAGCCGGCCAGGCTCGGCCTGCTCGGGTTGCTCACGTCGTACGCGACGATCCCGCCGACCCGCTCAAGCCCGGCGAACGCGTACGTCCTGCCCCTGATCTCGCCGATCGCGACACCCTCCGGCTCGGGGCCCTTGTTGTCGCTGCGGCTGTCGAAGCTGGCGTTCTCCTGGTCGGCGTTGAACTCGGCCGGCAGCTTCTCCGCGATCAGCTTCTCCAGCTGGTCGCCCGAGTCCCACACCAGCGCGCCCGAGGACGACCTGATCGAGATCGACCGGGCGCCGAAGGAGTGCAGGTCGGTGGTGGCCCCGGCGGCGTTCTTGGGCGAGGTCGTGGTCACGTTGAGGCGGCCGAGCTCAGCGTCCTTCTTGAGCGCGTCCCCGTCCGGCCGGGCCAGCGTGAGGTCCTTGACCCTGACCTCCTCGGCGAAGCAGTCGTAGTCGCGGGCGTCGCCCTCGTTGGCGGCCACCAGGTAGGTGCGGCCGCGCTGCTCGAAGGAGGCCAGCGCGTCCGGCTGGTACATGCCCAGCACCGGCCGTGGCCTGATGTCGATCTTGGTGTCCCGATCCGAGGCGTCGATGCCCGCGCCCGGCTTGGAGTGGTCCTTGAAGCCCAGCGGGACGATCTCCTCAACCCGGGCGTGCTTCAGGTCCACGATCGCGATCGCGTTGTTCTCCTGCAGCGACACCCAGGCGGTCCGGCCGTGCTTGTCGGTGGCGATGTACTCCGGCTCGAAGTCCTGCGCGGCGGTCGCGTTCGGACCGTAGATCCGCACGCCCTTGGCCCGCAGGACGTTCTCCTTGCCGTTGTACGCCCGGAAGCTCGCGGTCTTCACGCTGCCGCGCTTCACGTCCACGACGCTGACCGAACCCTCGGGGTCGACCCCGTCGGCGCAGTACGAGGACGGCTCGCCCTCATTGGCCACCACGACTTTGTCCCCATCCGGGGTGAACGTCACCATGTCGGGCAGCGCGCCCACCCGCACCTCGCGCAGCTTGCGCCCGTTCTTCGCCGAGAAGAAGCTGACCGTGCCGGGGTCGGTCTTGACCGCCGCCTGCTGGGCCACGGCCACCAGACCCTTCTTCACGGCCACGCTGTTGGCCCCCGGAGTGACCAGCGTGGCCACCTTCTTCGGGTTACGGGGGTCCTTGATGTCCAGCACGTCCACCGTGCCGTCCTGGGCGTTCACCACGAAGACGCGGCGGGTCGCGGGGTCGTACGCGGTGATCTCGGACGCGCCGACGCCGACCGCGCCGGTGGCGAAACGCCCGAGGAACGTGAGTTCGATACCGCCCGTGGCCTGTGCGGGCACGGACAATAACGTGGAGGTGAGAATCAGCCCAGTGGTGGCGGCGAAGATGCGCATGACCTGCATCGTCGCGAAATTTCGTGACTTGTCCCTGACGTGCAGATGACCATGAGGTGAACCGTCAGAGGACCTGCTTGAGCGGCACGGTGTACGCCAGCTTACGTCGCCCGGAGTCGCTGAGGTGCAGGTGGTCGCCGTGATCGTAGGAGGCGCGCAGCTGGTCGGGCGTGATGGGGTCGCGCAGCGCCTTGTCGAAGTCGAGCACGCCGTCGAACGCCCGGCTCGTCCTGATCCAGCGGTTCACCTGCTGCCGGATCGCCTCCCGCTCCGGCGTCCAGCTCTGGTACCCGGCGAACGGCGTCAGCGTGCCGCCCAGGATCCGCAGCTTCCTGGCGTGCGCCAGCCTGATCATCTTCTTGTACGCCTCGATCAGCGGCTTGGCCGAGGTGAGCTCCCCCTTGGAGATGTCGTTGATCCCGCAGAACAGCACGATCGTCTTCACCCCCGGCTGGGACAGCACGTCCCGGTGGAACCGGCTGAGCACGCTCGGCCCGACCCCCGTCTGCAGCACCCGGTTCCCGGCGATCCCCGCGTTGAGCACCGCCACCCGCTTGGCGGCCGGCAACGCCCCGATCCGATGGTTGAGATAGTCGGTCCACCGCCGGTTGGCGTCGAGCTCCTGCCCCGCGCCGTCAGTCAGCGAATCCCCCACCGCCACCACCGAGCGCACCGACTTCGCGGTGGTCACCGCCACCCGATCGAGGAAGTACCACTGCGTGCTGGTGTAGGTGAACTTGTCCGCCGACTCGGCCCGCGCGTGGTTCCCGGGATCGGACAGGAACGTCGTCGCGTACGCCCGATCGTGTCCCGTCACCTGCGGCAGGTATCCGGGCACGTACATGCTGACCACCACGCTCTGCCGCGGCGAGATCTTCTTGACCACGGGATCGCTCCACACCGCCTGCCCCGGCTTGATCCTGATCGACTTCTTGCCGTTGAAGGTGACCGGCCGGTTGGTCTTGACCATCAGCTCCGCGCCGTACGCCTGGAGCCCTAAATAGACGCTCTGGAACGTGACCGAGGTGCGCCCGAAGACGTTGGACAGGCGGATGCGCAGGCCGCTGCCGCCGATGCTGGTGCGCACCACCATCCGGACCGTCTGGTCGCCGATCGCGGTCGGCAGCCGGTCGCTGGCCGCGGTCCAGGTTCCGACCTGATGCCCTGACGCCGCCCGCGCGGGCGACATCGGCACCAGGGCCGCTGCCAGGATCAACGCCGTCATGACGAACCGGTGGGCCGGTCGCACCATCGCCTCCGAAAGCCAGGTGAGATTGATTCGCGAGGGGATACATTACGGCCATTCGCCCCCTGGAACGCTGTCATTCGGTCAGACGTGCTTGAATCCACATTGCCCCGGCTTCCTGACACCCCCGAGGACACGGATGTCCGAACCGTCCCCGCCTGACGAGCAAGCAACCGGCCGGCGGGCGCTGGCCGCGCCCGCCGCTATCGGGGTGGTGGCCGCGGTGGGCAGCGCGCTGGCCGCCGCCACCAACATCTGGGACCTGCCGGTCGCGGTGAGCCTCGGCGTCACCGGCACCGCCGCGGCGCTGGCCGGAGTGCTGGCCTGGGCCACCGCGGTCCCGGCCAAACGCCGCCCGGCGGCCCTGCCGGGCGGCGGCCCGGTCGCGGCCGAACTGCCCCCGGTCATCGCCCACTTCACCGGCCGCGGCGAGGCCCTCGCCGACCTGCGCGAGCGCTTCAACGACAGGACCGGCGACTCGCCGTTCGTGGTGTCCATCTACGGCCAGGGCGGGGTCGGCAAATCGGCCCTGGCCGGGCGGTTCGGGCACGACATCCTGGACAACTTCCCCGACGGCCAGCTCTACTTCGACCTGCGCGGCGGCGACGACGTGGTCCGCCCCGAGGAGGTGCTGGTCGGGTTCCTGCGCTCGCTCGGCGTGCGCCTCACCACCGACCCCGGCGGCCTGCGCGAGTTGCAGAAGCTCTGGTGGACCTGGACCAAGGACCGCCGTCTGCTGATATTTCTGGACAACGCCAGGGACGGGGATCAGGTCAAGGATCTCATCCCGAACGAACCGCGGTGCGCGGTGATCGTCACCTCCCGCAAGCCGCTGCTGCTCCGCAACACCTACGACACCCAGCTGCACGTCTTCACCGAAGCCCAGGGCGTGGAGCTGCTGGCCCGGCTGGCGGGCGGGGACAGGGTCGTCACCGACCTGGAGTCCGCCCAGGACATCGTCCGCCTCTGCGACCGGCTGCCGCTGGCCATCAGCATCTGCGGCGGCCGCCTCGCCACCCGCGCCCACTGGTCGCTGGGCGACCTGGCCCTCCGCCTGGCCGACGAGCGGCGCCGCCTGGACCAGCTGGAGATCGGCCGCCAGCTCGACAGCAGCGTCCGCGCCAGCCTGCACCTCAGCTACGAGGAGTGCACCGACCTGCAGCGCCGCCTGCTCCGGCTGCTGGCCCAGCTGACCGCCCCCGACGTGCAGGAGTGGGTGGCCGGCGACCTGCTGGACACCTCCGAGACCGACGGCGCCGACCAGCTGGAGATGCTGGTCACCAGCCAGCTCGCCGACTGCACCGGCCGCGACTCCACCGGCAGCATGCGCTACCGCCTGCACGACCTGGTCCGCCTGTTCGCCCGCGAACAGCGCCTCGACACCGACCAGCGCCGCGCCGCCATCGAACGCGTCCTGTACGGCTTCCGCCGCCGCGCCGAAGCCGCCGCCACCGCCCGCTGGCCCCAGGACTGGACCTCCAGGATCCCGCGCCGCAGCACCCCCGACACGATCACCCCCATCGAGATCACCTGGCCCCGCGTGGACCACACCCGCCGCGAGATCACCTCCGCCGCCTGGTTCACCTCCGAGCGCCTGGCCCTGCTGGCCGCCATCCACCAGGCCAGGAACGAGGAGATGTGGGACCTGGCCTGGGGCATGGGCCGGGCCTTCTGCTCGTTGTGCCACTCGCTCCGGGCGTACTGGTCGGACTGGGAGGAGGTGGCCGACATCGTCTGCGAGGCGGCCGAGCGCATGGACGACCCGCGCGCGATCGGCATCGCCCTGCTGGAACGCGCGGCCGTGGCGGGTGGCCTGGGCCGCCCGGACGGCGCGCTCGATGACGCGCGCCGGGCCTTGAACCTGCTGGCCCTGCAGGGCGAGGGCTGGTGGGCGGCGCGGGCCAGGCGCACGATCGGCATGACCCTGTTCAGCAGCGGCAACCTGGACCGCGGCCAGGACCACCTGGTCGAGGCGATCACCGCCTTCAAGGCCGAAGGCGATCGCTGGTGGACCGCCCGCACCCAGCGCAACCTGGCCGAACTCCGCCTCGCCCAGGGCGGCTACGGCGAAGCCGCCGTCCTCCTGGAGGAATCCCTGGCCACCTTCGAGGCGGACGGCAACCGCTACTCCGAGGCGCAGACCCAGCGCGCCCTCGGCGAGGTCCTGGCCGCCAAGGCCCGCGCGCTCCTGGCCGAGGGCAAGGACCTGGCCGCCGAACGGCAGTACATCCTCGCCGGGAACGCCCTCCGCTTCGCGATCAAGGCGTTCAAGGACCGCCACGAGGAGTGGGAAGAAGCCCGCAGCCTGCGCGCGGCCGGGGAGATCGGCGACCCGAACAACCTGCTCACCGAGCACGCCAACGTCAGGGACGCCAAGGAGATGCTGGCCCGGCTCGGCGATTCGTGGGGCGTGGCCCGGGCCGAGATCTCCGAAGGGTGGGCGCTGGAACGGCTTGGCCGGGTGCCCGAGGCGCTGGCGTCGCTCCGCCAGGCCTTACGGGACTTCGAGGAGCTGGGAGACCGGTGGTGGCAGGCGCGCAGCCTGCGCGGCATGGCGGAGATCCTGCTGCGCGCCGACCGCAGGGAGGAGGCGCGCGAACCGGCCAGGCAGGCGCTGGACATCTACCTGAGCCTGGGCAACGAGACCGGCGCGCGGCGCGCCCGCGAGGTACTCGAACGCGCCGAAGCGCCTAGGCCGCCGACACGCTGAGCAGGTGGGTGCCCGCCTGCCTGGCCTCCGCGATGCTGGCGCGGAAGACCTGCTCGATGGCCACCGCCTGGGTGGACATCTGGGCGATCTCCGCCGTGGCCATCGCGTCCGGGGCCGTTTCGGCCAGGAGCCGTTGGAACTCGGGGGTGAGGTCGTGCAGTTCTGTCACCTTCCGGAACGCGTCGAAGAGGCGGTCGGCGTCCCTGGCCCGGGCCGCGTACGCCTCCAGAGCCACCACCCGGGACGTCAGCGACGCGGTGATCTCCTTGATCGTCGTGCTGAACGGCGCGTCCGCCTCGGCGATCAGCGGATCCGGGTTCCGGCCCACGATCTTGCGGTGCTTGTCCCGGAGCGCGGACAGGTCGGAAAGGCGCTTGGCGATCACCCATGCTTCCCCGGGCAGGGCGACGTTGTTGTGGTCCGTGTCGAGCAGGCCCTGGCGGTGCACCTTCGAGTGCAGCACGGCCTTGACCGCCTTCTGCGCCCGGGCGAGCAGGCTCCCGCACTGCTCGTCCAGGTCGCTCGGCAGCACGATCCGGTCGGCGTGGTCGTACACGATCTGGAGTTTTCGCCGGGCCTCGCGCTGGTCGGCCGTGAGCAACCGGTTGAGCAGCGTCACGAAGCCGGTCATGCCGGCCAGGATCAGGAAGGTGGAGAAACCGCCGAGGGCGCCGCCGAACATCAGGACCACGGCACATGCGATCACTATCGGCCGCGGCGACTTGGGGGTCTCCGGGACGAGTCCCTGCCGTACTCGCCGGAGTAACTCCTCGTTGGTCTCCAGCAGCTGACGGATCGCGAACGGCAGGCTGGGATCTAGGACTATTGCGGGTCTTGCGCGGTCGGCCACGTGACCTCCTGGGGGGATGATGCTGTCTGCTGCCACCGCCAGCGCGAAATATGAGTTGATCGCAATGATTGCGAAAGAACTAGGAGACATTCATTCTGCCGCCACTCCGCCGTCTTATCCCGACAGATAGGCTCATAAGCGATGAACGAACATGAGCGATGGATAGTTCTGGAAGGCGCGGTCAATGTCCGTGATCTCGGCGGTCTGCCGACCACCGACGGCGGCACCACCCGATTCGGCCGCATCCTGCGATCCGACAACCTGCAGGGTCTGACCCCGGCCGACATCGAGTTCCTGGTCGGCACCCTCAAACTCCGGCACGTGGTGGACCTGAGGTCCAATACCGAGGTGCGCCTGGAAGGCCCCGGCCCGTTAGCCGAAATGCCGGAGATCGGGTTCCATCACCACACCCTTTTCGCCGAGGGCGGCCGCTTCACCGACGCCGCCGCCGACGCGATCGACGACCGGGCGCTTCCCTGGGGGAACTCGCCGCGGCTGGATGAGGAACTCCAGGTCACCGGCTACTACTACGGCTACCTGCGGGACCGGCCGGACTCGGTGGTCGCGGCGCTGCGCGCGCTGGCCCACGACGACGGCCTCGCCGTGGTGCACTGCGCCGCCGGGAAGGACCGCACCGGCGTGGTCTGTGCGCTGGCCCAGGCGGTCGGCGGCGTCACCCGGGAGGCCATCGTCGCCGACTACGCCGTCACCGGCGAGCGCATCGGGGCGATCCTGGCCCGGCTGCGCGCCAGCGACACCTACCGGGACGACCTGGACTCCAAGTCCGACGACCACCACGTGCCGCGGGCCGAATACATGGAGCGTTTCCTGACCACCCTGGAGGACCGTTTCGACGGGCCGATGGGCTGGTTGGACCGCAACGGCTGGACCGCCGCCGACACCACCGCGCTACGCGCCCGGCTGCGGGACTGACACGACGCGCCGCTCGGAGGCCGCCACTTTGGCGGCCTCCAGCACTGCCAGCGCCGCCACCACTCCTTCGGGATCCACCGGCGGAGCCGCTTTCTCCCGGATCATGGCCACCACACCCCGGTAGAAATCCAGGTACGCCCCCGGCTCCGAGGCCACCGCCCGCACGTCACCCTCGACACCGAGCCTGCCCCACGCCTCCTCGGGTTCGACCCCGAACCCGGGCGCGTCCGGCCGCTCCCCGGCGCGCAGCCGGTCCTCCTGCCCGTCCAGGCCCCACTTCACATAGGTACGCTCCGAGCCCACCACCCGGAACCGCGGCCCCAGCTGACCGGCCACCGCGCTCATCCACAGCTGCGACCGGGCCCCGCTCACGTGATCGAGCGCGAGGAACACGTCGTCCTCCGCCTCCACTCCGGCCCGCCGGACGTCGCTCTCCGCGTAGACGGCCGCCACCGGGCCGAGCAGGTGCAGGGCCTGGTCGACCAGGTGGCTGCCCAGGTCGTACAGCAGGCCGCCGAGCTCGCCCGGGCCGCCGCGCTCCCGCCAGCCGCCCTTCGGCACCGGCCGCCATCGTTCGAACCGCGACTCGAACCTGCGGATCTCGCCGAGCTCGGCGCGCAGGCGCTGGATCGTCAGGAAGTCGCCGTCCCAGCGCCGGTTCTGGAACACCGTCAGCGGCAGCTCCCGCTCCCGGGCCAGCCGGATCAGCCCGGCCGCCTCGGCGGCGGTGCCCGCCAGCGGCTTGTCCACCACCACCGGCAGGCCCGCGCGCAGGGCCGCCGTGGCCAGCGGGACGTGGGTGCGGTTCGGGGAGGCGATCACGATCAGGTCGGCGCGATCCCACAGCTCCTCGGCGGAGTCGACCACGTCCGCGCCGGTGGCCCGGACCCGCTCGGCTTTGGCGGGGTCGCGGGTGACCACGGCGGCCAGCCGCAGCCCGGGTGTGGCCGCGATCAGCGGCGCGTGGAAGAAACTCCCCGCCGGTCCAAAACCGACCAGACCAACCTTGATCTCATTCATGCCTCAAGGAAATCAGATCTCGCGGTCGTCGCGCTCCGCCAGGAAGGCCTCGAACTGGGCGGCCAGCTCGTCGCCGGTGGGCATCGGGGTGGACTCGGCCAGCAGGTTCTCCTTCGAGGTGCCCGACTGGAACGCGTCGTACTGCTGCTCCAGGCCCTCGATCGCGCCGGACAGCTCGGCCGAGGCCTGGATCTGCTCCTCGATCTCGGCCGTGGTCTTCCCGGCCGCCTCGCGGAGCGACTCCATCGGGAACACCAGGCCGGTGCCCCGGGTGATCGCCTCCAGCGCGGCCACCGCCGCCTGCGGGTATTCGGCCTGGGCCAGGTAGTGCGGCACGTGCACCGCGTAACCCACCGCGTCGTGGCCCTTGCCGCCGAGCCGGAACTCCAGCAGCGCGGCCGCGCTCCCAGGCACCTGCACCCGGCCGAACGGGCTGGCCTGGCCGTTGATCAGCTCGGGGCGGCTGCCGTGCGCCGTCAGGCCGAGCGGGCGGGTGTGCGGCACCCCCATCGGGATGCCGTGCGCCGTGACCAGTTTGCCGATCTTCAATCGGGTCGCCAGCATGCCCACCGCCTCGGTGAACAGCTCCCACTCCCGGTCCGGCTCCGGGCCCGTCATGATCAGGAACGGGGTCCCGGTCACGTCGTGCACCAGGTAGACCGCCAGTTCCGGCATGTCCACCTCGGTCCAGCGGTCGGTGTCGAACACCATCACCGGCCGCCGGGACCGGTAGTCCAGCAGCCGATCGATGTCAAAGGTCGCGACGACCCGGTGCTCCAGTTCGGCGAGCAGATGCCCCAGGGCGAGCCGTCCCGCCGCCCCGGCGTCCACGAAGCCCTCGAAATGGTAGAGCAGCACCGGATCGGTCAGCTCGGGGACGTCTCCGTCGAGCCGGTAGAGATCCGTCGGGTCGAACACGATGTCAGCCTTTCTTCAGGTCCTTCCACAAAGAACCTACGACCCGCCCAATCGATTCCGGGCGGTTTCGGGGACCCTATCGTTGGACAATGGGGTTCATGCAGCCGGATCTGGAACTGGAGGCGTTCGCCACCCAGCTGTTCGATCTCGCCAGGGCCGGTGAGACAACCGCTCTGGCCGCATAGGTGGACGCCCGAGTCCCGGTCGATCCGACCAACGACAGGGGCGACACGTTGCTCATTCTCGCGTCCTACCACGGTCATGCTGTAACGGTCCAGGCTTTGCCGGAGCCGGGTACCGAACCTGACCGGATGAACGACCGGGGGCAGCCGCCCCCGGCGGGCGCGGTCCGCACCTAGCCGGGCTCGGGTGAGTCCATCTCGCCCAGCGCGGTGGCGATGGTGTCCTCCAAGGTCAGCCGGGCGCCCTGGCGGAACAGCTCGTTGAAACGCTCCAGGCCCAGGCTCTCCTCGCACTCCTTGCGGCTCTTCTCGTACTCCTGGGAGAGGAACGGCGAGCCCATCTGCGCCAGGCCGAACGTCTGCCAGTTCGTCACCGACGCGCCCAGCAGGTAGGTCGCGTGCACCACCCGGCCCTCCGCCACCGCGATCCGGGCGACCGTCTCCAGGACCAGCAGCACGCCCGGCACGTCGTGGAAATGCCGCTTGATCCGCAGCGCCTCCTTGGCGCTCACCACCGCGTCGGCCAGCCGGTCGGTGTTCAGCTCCACGATCGACAGGATCCAGCGCGCGTAGGACCGCAGCCACAGTTCGCCGCGCTCGTGGCAGACCTTCAGGCAGTCCTGCAGCAGCGTCTCCGCCTCGAACAGGTCGTTCTGCGCGGTCAGCACCAGCGCCAGCTCGCCGATCGCGGGGAGCAGGCCCGGGTTCAGCTCCCGGCCGCCCCGGTGGAACTCGATCGCCACCCCGAGCAGCGCCGTCGCCTTCTTCAGGTCGCCCTGCAGGAACGCCGCCGTGCCCTGCATCTTGGTGGCCAGGATCACCGAGGTGGAGTCGCCCACCTGGACGGCGTCGGTGCTGCACTGCTCGGCCGCCTCGATCGCCCCGCTGACGTCGCCCTGCGCGCTGCGGATGTAGGACAGCACCCACAGCGCCTTGCAGCGTTCCTTGCTCGGCTGGGTGGACTCCTTGACCGCGCGTTCCAGATAGTGGCGGCCCTCCCGGACGAAACCGCAGGCCACCCACATGAACCAGAGCGAGG
Organism: Acrocarpospora sp. B8E8; assembly: GCF_039871605.1. NCBI lineage: Bacteria > Bacillati > Actinomycetota > Actinomycetes > Streptosporangiales > Streptosporangiaceae > Acrocarpospora > Acrocarpospora sp. B8E8. The sequence goes on from NZ_JBDPLV010000032.1 coordinate 33,703, forward strand.
CCAGCAGTTCCAGGCCGATCCGGACTCGCGCGGGGTTCTTCAGGCAGTAGTCGACCGCGACCCGGATGTTGTCGTGCTCCTGGCGCATCCGGACGAACCAGTGCACCTGCCGCGGACCCGACCAGGCGTGCTCGCCGCGCTCGGCCAGCTGCAGGTAGTAGTCCCGGTGCCGCGCCTTGAGGGTGTCGGTCTCGCCGAGCTTGTCCAGCCACTCCTCGCCGTACTGGCGGAGCGTGTCGATCAGGCGGTAGCGCTGGCCGGAGACCGTGCTGTAGCTGAGTAGCACCGACTTGTCCACCAGACCGGTGATCACTTCCAGGATGCGGTCGGCCGCCAGGCTCTCGCCCGCGCAGACGTAACGGGCCGCGTCCAGCTCGAAGTCGCCCGCGAACACCGCCAGCCGCGCCCACATCAGCCGCTCGGCCGGTTCGCACAGCTCATGGCTCCAGCCGATGGCGGCCCGCAGCGTCTGGTGCCGGGGCAGCGCGGTCCTGCTCGCGCCCGCCAGCAGGCTGAACCGGTCGGTGAGCAGGCCGAGGATCTGGTCCACCGACAGCGCGCGTAACCGGACCGCCGCGAGCTCGATCGCCAGCGGGATGCCGTCCAGGCGCACGCACAGCTGGGCCACGCTGTTCACGTTGGTCTCGTCCACCGCGAAGTCCGGCACCACGGCCGAGGCCCGCTGCCGGAACAGCTCCACGGCCTCGTTGTGGTACGGGCTCTCCGCCGGGTCGTCGCCGGGCACGATCAGCGGCGGGATGGCCACCACGGACTCGCCCTGGGTGTTGAGCGAGCGCCTGCTGGTCGCGATGACGCGCAGCTTGGGCGCCCGGGCCAGCAGATCCTGGACCAGCTCGGCGCAGGTCTCGACCAGGTGCTCGCAGGTGTCCAGCACCAGCAGCAGCTCGCGCTCCGACAGCCAGTCGCCGAGCGTGTCCGCGCCGGCCCGAGCCGACTGGTCGGCGATGCCGAAGGCGGTGCTGATCGTGTGGTGCACCATGCCGGGATCCTGCAGGCGGGCGAGATCGACATACCAGATCCCGTCCTTGAACTGCTGGCGGACCAGGTGGGCGATCCGCAGCGCGGTGCGCGACTTGCCGACGCCGCCGATACCGGTCACCGTGACCAGGCGGGAGTTCTGCAAACGTTGTCTGATGGTGGTGAGGAGTCGATTACGACCCACGAAACTGGTGAGTTCCGCGGGGAGATTGCCCTCTCGCCGCCATCCTGCTGGCGTTGCCATGCCGCCTCACGGGGGTTGTTGCGTCCGGCCTGCACCTGAACCAATGCAATTGCGCGCCACTACGGGCTCTTTGCTGTTCTGGCATCGTACCCTCGCATGCCGACAGATGTTTGGCCGAGAGGGGCCGACGTTTCTCCCCCGGGGGGAATTCACCCCCGGGGGGAGTCGATATTATTGGCCGCATGACAGAGCCGCAGCCGGATGACCTGCGTCCGGTGGACCTCTTCGATGACGGTCTGCCGGTGCTGCCCGACCAGACCGTGGATGACACCGACCACGGCTGGGGCGAGTGGCGGGGCGATGACGACGACGCCCGGTTGATCGAGGATCGACCGCCGCACTGGGGTTTTAACTAGAAAGTCGTGATCTGGACAGCCGCCACGGCGAGTTGCCTGGTCGGCGGCTATGCGGCTGGCTATGGGACGGGTTTCTGGTTAATCGCTCGTCTGCCAGCGGTCCGGCTGGGGTGGGTGGGGGTAGTTCGCCTCGCTCAGCTGGTCCCACCACCAGTTGATGGCGGTGACCGGGAGCGGGTCGGGGCTGTCGTCCATGGGCTCGTCCTTCCAGGTGCGGGGCATGGCGATGCGGTCCGCCGTCAGGTCGTCGTCGGGGTTGCGCGGGTCGCCGTACCGGTCGGTGATCATGCTCCACTCCAGGTAGCCGCGGACCCATTCGCCCAGGCCGTGGACGTAGCGGGTGAGTTCGGAGCCCGCGTCCGTCTTGACCTCGTCGCTGAGGCGCAGGAACAGCGACATCACCCGGTCCCGCATGGCCACGGCCGTGGCCAGCGCGTCCGGGATCGAGCAGTCGTTCTGGTGGGCCAGCACGCTGACCAGGTTCTGCAGCTCGGCGTAGCCGTACCGCTCCTTGCGGAAGGCCTCCTTGTTGAAGGAGATGATGTCGTTGTCCCAGCCGACCAGGGCGTTGGCCATCTCGGTGAGGGCGCGCACCCGCGGGGTGGACATCTCGGCCGCCGAGACCTCGTAGCCGGCGCTGATGTCGATGAACATCAGGCTGGGGGCGGTGGCGGTGACGTTCAGCCACATGGCCACGTAGTCGTTGACCCGGGGGATGCGCTTGGCGGAGCGGTTGACGGCCTCCCAGATCAGGCCGAACAGGTATTTGCGCAGCTCCTCCACCCAGCGGGCGGTCTGCACCGGGGTGGCGTAGAGGTCCAGGCGGCGGCGGATGTCGCGCAGGCCCTCCGCCCACGGGTTGCCCGGCAGCATCCGGGCCGTGGGGGCCTCCAGGATGCGGGCCAGCTTGCCCAGCAGCTGGACCAGCTCGTCCAGTGACGAGTCGTCCTCGCGCTCGTCGCAGTACATATCGTCGAACGTGAACAGCCAGAACAGCTGGTCGCTGGCGACCTGCAGGCCCTCGCCCGAGCCGTGCGGCATGGTGAGCGAGGCGAAGTAGCCGACCTTCTGGGTGGCCAGGTAGTCACGCTGGGTACGGTTTCTGTGCAGGCCGAAATCGTCCATCCACTGCACGGTGCGCCGGTCGATCTCGGCCGCCTCGGGGGAGATCGCGTACGGGAACGGGCAGTAGAACGAGGGCACATCCATCTGGGAGATTTCCACGACAGGATCCTTTGCGATGAGGGGGAAAGTGCAGCGCCGCGAGGCAATACGAAAGACGCACCGCGCGCGGAGTATGTGTTATTACGACTTATCCCGATTTATCGGTTTATTTCTGGGTGGTTATCGGGATTCCAGCGTCATGGGGATCTTGTCGGCGGACATCGTCCCCAGAGCCATCTCCCGGACGCGATGACCCGGCACCGGGCGCAGCCGGAACCTGGTCGGCAGGGTCGCGAGCACCAGCGCCATCGAGATCCGGGCCAGCGGCTCGCCCGCGCACTTCCTGGTGCCCGCCCCGAACGGCAGGAACAGGTCGCGGGGCAGGCTCTTGGCGCGGTCGGGCGCCCAGCGATCGGGGTCGAAGCGCATCGGATCCGCGTACACGGCCGGGTCCCTGAGCAGGGCGGACACGCTCACCAGCAGCTCGGTGCCCGCGGGGATGGGCACGCCGCCGAGCTCCAGCGCCCGGGTGGTGCGGCGCATGACCAGCCAGCCGGGGTTGCGCAGCCGTAGCGTCTCGTTGACGATCTGCTCGACGTAGCCGAGCTTGGGCAGGTCGTCGGCGGTCACCGTGCGGCCGGCCAGGACCTGGTCCAGCTCGTCGTGCAGCCGCCGCTCGGCCTCCGGATGCTGCCCCAGCTCGTGGAAGATCCAGCCGAGCACGTGGCCGGTGGTGTCCCCACCGGCGACCACCAGCGAGAGCACCTCGTCGCGCAGCTCCTGGTCCGACATCGGCAGGCCCTCGGGGTCCCGGGCCTCGATCAGCATGGACAGGATGTCGTGGTGGTCGCGCTCGTCGGCGTGGTAGTCGGCGATCACCTTGGTGATGGCGTGCTCCAGCCGGTCCCTGGCCGCGTTGAACCGCCGGTTGGCCGGGATCGGCAGGCGCTCCAGCAGGTCGCTGGGGACCACCGTGCGGATGCCGACGCCCACCATGAAGTCGGCGATGGACTCCTGCACGTCGCGGACCTCGCCCGCGGCCGTGTCGGAGGAGAACAGGGTCTTGGTGATCAGCGCCACCCCGAGCCGGTCCATCTCCCTGGCGATGTCCAGCGTCATCCCCGCCCGCCAGGAGCCGATCCGCGATTCGATCACGCCGCGCATGGTCTCGATGTCGTACCCGGGGCGGGAGTGGTGGAAGGCGGGCTGCACCATGCGCCGCTGGCGCATGTGGAACGGCCCGTCGGAGGTGCCGAGGCCGTCGCCCAGCAGCGGGCGCAGCTTGCGGAAGAACCGGCCCCGGGCGAACGTGGTCCCGCCGTCGCTGAGCACCTCGCGGGCGATCCGGGCGTCGCTGATCACGAACGCGGGCGTGCGCCCGAGCCGGATGCGGACGACCCCGCCGTGGTCGCGCATCTCCTCAAGGAAGCTGAGGCGGCGTCCCACCAGGGACGGTATGTGCCCGAGCAGCGGGAGGCCGCCGGGCGCGGCAGGCGTTAGCTGAGGCATTGGCGCGATCCCTCGTCTCGCTCGGCAGGGTCGTCCGTCTGGACGACCAATGGCCATGCCAAAGCGCGCCCCCGATTAGCGAGCGCATGCGATTGGCATGCCCGCTGGTGCCCCTACAGGAAATAAGTCCCATTCATTCCGACATGAAACGGTTGCTCTGTCAATGAGACATGACTGCCGAAGTTGGGGAGATGCTACGCATCTGAAAGCACATGGGAGTTGCCATGCCCATTCAGTCTCTATTGTCATTGTTCATCACTGACACGGCGTGATAATTTGATTGTGTATTCATTTGTCACGGTCTAATTCGGCATGACCGGAAATATCAGGAGACGACGTCCTTTCGGCGGAATCGCCGAAATGCGAAGGCGATTAGGATCACCGCGTAGGTGAGGGCGACCGCGACGCCTTTGATCATGCCGCTGTAGTCGGGCACCGGGGCGAGCGCGTCCAGCCAGGCGGTGTTCCAGAACGTGGGCAGGAACTCGCGGAGGCCGCCCAGCGCCTCCACCGCCTGCAGGATGGAGCTCACGATCACCAGCCCGACCGCGCCGCCCACCGCGCCCAGCGGGGAGTCGGTGCTCACCGACAGCAGGAACGCCACGGCGGCCACGACCAGGTTGCTGACCATCGCGTACCCGATGACGATGGCGAACTTGGGCAGCACGTCGCCGGCCGGGATGCTCTCGCCGGTGCCGGGCACGGTGATGTCGTTCCAGCCGAACACGATCGTCCCGGCGAGCAGCGCCATCAGCGGGACCACGGTGACGGCCGCCGCCGAGTAGCCGAGCGCGACGATCAGCTTCTGCCGCAGCAGCCGGTCGCGGGGGATCGGCGCGGCCAGCAGGTAGCGCAGCGACGACCAGTTGGCCTCGCTCGCCACCGTGTCGCCGCAGAACAGCGCCACCGCGACCACCAGCAGGAAGCTCGCCGACACCGACAGCGCGAACGCGGCGAAGTTCAGCCCGCCCGCCGTCGCCAGGTCGGACAGGCGCAGGCTGTTCTGGTTGTTGTTGTTGCCCGGCCCGAACTGGAAGGCGATCACCAGGATCCAGGGCAGCGCCATCAGCAGGCCGAACATGACCAGGGTGCGGCGCCGCTTGAACTGCCGGATGATCTCCACCCGGAGCGGCAGCGTGTGCCCCGGGGCGTAGCCGATCGCGCCGGTGCTCATACCTGCTCTCCGATCAGGTCGAGGAACACGTCCTCCAGGCGAGTGCTGCCGTTGAGGTGACCCCGGCTGAGCAGCTCCGCCACCGGGCCGTCCGAGATCAGCCTGCCCCGGTGCATGACGACGACGTGGCTGCAGGTCTGCTCGACCTCGCCGAGCAGGTGGCTGGAGACGATCACGGTCCGGTCCTTCGCCGCGTACGACCGCAGGACCTTGCGCATCTCGGCGATCTGGGGCGGGTCGAGACCGTTCGTGGGCTCGTCCAGGACCAGCAGGTCCGGCAGGCCGAGCATGGCCTGCGCGATCGCGAGCCGCTGCCGCATGCCCTGCGAGTACGTGCGGACCGCGCGGTCCACCGCGTTGCCGAGACCGGCGATCTCCAGGGCCTCGTCGAGGTGCGCGTCGGCGGCCGGGCGGCCGGTGGCGCGCCAGTAGAGCTCCAGGTTGTCCCGGCCGGACAGGTGCGGCAGGAAGCCGGGGCCTTCGACGAAGGAGCCCAGCCGGGACAGCACGGGTGCGCCTGGCACGACCTTGCTGCCGAAGATCTTGATCTCGCCCGCGTCGGGGTGGATGAGTCCCATGAGCATGCGCATGGTGGTCGTCTTGCCCGCGCCGTTCGGGCCCAGCAGGCCGAGCACCTGGCCGCGTTCCACCCGGAACGACAGATCGTCCACGGCCTTCTCGCCGTTGCGGTAGCGCTTGGTCAGGCCGGTGATCTGGAGGGGGACGTCGGCCAGTTCGGGGTCCTGGGTGGTGTCGGCTCGGCGTACCCGGCCGACGAGCACCAGGACGACGGCGACGACGAGCGCGGAGAGGGGCATCGCCCAGGTCCACCAGGCCGGTCCCGTCGCCGGAGCCGACAGCTCGCCGTCGGTGGGGATCACCAGGTCGGGCGAGGCCAGTTCGACCTGGTAGACGGCCGGCGTGGCGGGCGTCGCATACGCCATGTCCGTGGTGGCCAGGACGAGGCGCAGCGTGCGGCCGGTGTCGAACCGGCGGTCCACCGCGGGGAGGGCGATCGTGGCCGTGGTTCCTGACGGGGTCGCGTTCACGCGGAGCGGGGCGGTCAGGTTTCCGGGGAGTACGGCGAGCTGGCCTGTGGTGGCGTCGTAGAGCTTGGCGAAGAGGGTGACCTGGCCGGTGCCGTACACGCGGATCGTGGCGGTGGGGGAGCCGGTGAGGTGGAGCGGGGACCTTAGGGGAGCGGACTCGAAGGTGGCGGATTGGCCGGGGAGGTCGAGTGCGGCGCTCACACCGGTGGAGGAGTTGCCGAGCAGGCTGCCGAAGCCGGGGATCGAGGAGATCGCCGCCGGGGAGCCGCCTGGTGGGTTGGCTACCACTTGAGTGGGTCCGGTGAGCGTGACTGCGGTCTGCGCGGTGCCGGAAAGGCCGGAATAGCGGGTGCCTTCCGCGTGCACGATCGTGTTACGCCGGGTGCCGGGGTCACGCCCGCCGTCCCGGGAAACGGTGAACGCCGCGCCACCTGGCACGGCTGTGGCCGCGCTTTTGTCAGCGGCTTGGTCGGCGCTCTGGCTTGTGGGATCTGCGCCGGTTTGTCCGGCCGTGTTTTGGCCCGCGGCTCCTAGACCTGTGGCCTTCTGGAAGGCCGCTGCGGCGGGGTTGCCCGGAGCGGCCGAGTTTTTGAGCCAGGTGTCGAACCAGGCGGCGGTGCGGTCGAAGACCCAGTCGCCTTCGCCGTCGCCGCCGTCGTGGCCGCCGTTGATCCAGGCGACTTCGACGGGAGCGCCGGTGGCCGCGATCGCGCGGGCGTTGGCGTCGGCGTGCGAGAGCGGGAAGAGGGAGTCTCGCTGGCCTTGAATGATCAGGGAGGGAATCCGGATTTTTCCGGGCACGGAGACGGGGCTTGAGCGTCGAAGCAAGTCGATGGCCTGCGGGGTGGCCTGGCCCTTCTCGGCGATCTCCTGGTAGATGTCGCAGATCGTCGGCATGAACCGTCCGCACTGCACTTGTTGCGGTGTCATTCCCGTCGCGGTCGGACGCTCAGAGCCGGAGGTTTCCGGAGTTCCGGAAATGTCGGGCGCGTTGGTGGGTGCTGGGCTCGCACCCGTGCTGCCCGCGCCTGTGCCCGTTTCGCCAGCTCCTGCTCCGCTTGTGCCCGCTCCAGGCGTGCTCGCTCCGCTTGTGCTCGCTCCGCTTGGGCCTGTTCCGGGCGTGCCTGTTCCGCCTGTGCTCGTTCCGCCAAGGCCGCCGGCTCCGCCAGAGCCGCCGGTTCCCGTACCTCCGGTCAGGCCCGCGAGGCCGCCCGATGCGCCGCCGCTGAGGCCTGCCAGGCGGTTGCCGCCTGCGCTGAAGAAGATTCCGGCCCACATCTTCTTGAAGACGCCGGTCGCCGGGCCTTGGCCGGTGGCGTTGGGGAACAGGGCGTCGGCCAGGTCGTGCCAGGTGATCTGGGGGGCGATGGCGTCGATTCTGGTGTCGTAGGCGGCGGTCATCAGGGCGATCGCGCCGCCGTACGAGCCGCCGGCCATGCCGACGCGGGGGTCGCCGGCGGCGTCGAGCCGTACCTCGGGGCGGGTGGCGAGCCAGTCGACCAGTTGCTGGACGTCCTTGACCTCGTAGTCGGGGGAGTTGAGGGCGATCTCGCCGGTGGAGCGGCCGAAGCCGCGGGCGGACCAGGTCAGGACCGCGTAGCCGTGCTGGGCCAAACGCTGGGCCTGGTCGCGGACGCTCGACTTGCTGCCGCCGAAGCCGTGGCCGAGCAGGATGGCGGGGGCCTTGCCGCCGGATGCGGGGGCGAAGAACGTGGCGTCGATCGTGACGCGCTGGTCGTTGGCGGGGCCGTCGAGCACGTCGATCGTCAGGTCCTGGCCGCGCGGCGGTGGCTCAGAGGGCCAGACCGTCCATGTGATCGCGGCCACCGCAAGGACCGCAAGCGCGATCACGGCGGTCATGGCCCGCCGCCCACCAGGGAACGTCATATCGAGAGCTTACTTAGAGTCGCTGAGAGTCGGCTGAGATCACCCGGCGGTAGCCGTATCCGCCGGGCGGTTGGGTTGGACGTGATTGGGGGTGAGATGAGGTTTGTCCGGCGGGTGGCGTACCTGCTGGGCGGTTTGCGTTAGAAGGTCGATTGGGGTGGTGGGATGAGGTTTGTCGAGCGGGTGGCGTACCTGCTGGGCGGTTTGAGTTAGAAGGTGATTGGGGTGCTGAGGCGAGGTTCGGTCAAGGAGTGTGCGGCGGTGAGAACGTAGTCGCCTTCGACTAGCTGCCAGCCCTTGTCTGTCCAGATTTCTGCGGTTCTCCGAGGGATCTCGATTGTCACGTCGACGATCGTTCCGGGTTCGGCGTCGGCGACCGCGAAACCGGCCAGCCATCGCGCCGGGCGATTCTCGTCCGGTTCGACTGGAGAAAGGTACGCCTGAACGACTTCCCGTCCAGGACGTGTGCCCGTGTTGCGCAGTCGCACGGTGAGCGTGTCGTTCGCGTACCCGATCGACTCGTAGTCCCAGGTCGTGTAGCCGAGGCCGTGGCCGAAGGGGTAGGCGGGTTCGGTGCCCGTCCGGTCCCAGGCGCGGTAGCCGATGAACACGCCCTCGTCGTAGTGGATCTCCCCGTCCCGCGGGGTCACGTCGAGGACCGGGCAGTCGGCCATCGCCACCGGCCAGGTCGTCGGCAGCCGCCCGCCCGGTTCGGCCGCGCCGGTCAGCACGTCGGCCAGCGCGTGCCCGCCCTCCTGGCCGGGGAACCAGGTCAGCAACGTCGCCGCGACCTCCTCCCGCCACGGCATCTCCACCGGGGAGCCCGCGTTCACGACCACGATCGTGTTCGGATTGACCGCCGCCACCCGCGCCACGAGCTCATCCTGGCGCTCCGGGATGCGCAGCGAGCGCCGGTCGAAGCCCTCGCTCTCGATCTCCTTCGAGGTGCCCACCACGACCACGGCCACATCGGCCTCCCGGGCGGCGGCCTCGGCCTGCGCCAGCAGCGTGTCCGCGTCCGGCCGCGGCTCCCGGTGGGCCAGGCCGAACCCGACGAACGCCAGCGGCATCTCGCCGACCTGGCCCTTGTAGACGGTGTGGACGAGCAGCACGTCCACCGGCCGACCGGCGGTCAGCTCGACCGTGAAGACTTTCTGCGTCGGTACGAAGATCGCGTCGGCGGCCCGATCCGGGGGCGGTTTGATCACTCCCTCGTGCAGGGTCGAGCCGTCGATCTCCAGCCGGAAGGCGCCGAGCCCGTCGATCGCGAACTCGTGCACGCCGTCCACGTCGGGGGTGAAGGTGCCGCCGATCTCGACCGTGTGCAGCTCGTCGTACGGCACGGGGGTCTGGCCTATCCACGTCAGCATGCCGTCGACCTGCGGGAACGTCCCCAGGACACGGCCGTCCGCGGCCCTGGCTGTGGAGGTGATGGTGAAGCCGTCGCGGGCTGGGTTGAGGTTGGGGCTGGGGTCGGCGCCTCTGGCGTACGTGACGTCGAGACCGGCGGCGCGCAGGCCTTCCAGCGGTGAGACGACATGTTCTGGGTAGACCTGCGCGCTTCCGCCGCCCATCACCCGGGCGTCCTTCGCCAGGCCACCGATCAGTGCGATCCGGGTTCCCGTCGGGAGGGGAAGAATCCCCTGCGCGGCTTGGGCCTGGGGCCATGGCCCGCCGGATCGCGCTGCCGCCGGTTCGTTTCGCAGCAGCGTGACGGAGCGCGCGGCGACTTCCCGGGCGAGAGCCTCGCCGTCCACGTGTGCGAACTCGGGGCGTGGCCCGCTGGTTCGCAGCGCGCCCGTCCTGGCGGCCACCGTGAGGACCCGCAGGACATGCTCGTCCAGGACGGCCTCGCTGACCTCGCCCGCCTTCACCGCATCGGCCAGCGCAGGCCCGTACACCGTTCGCGGACCGGGCATGGCCACGTCAAGCCCGCCGTTCGCGGCCCGCACCGTGTCCCTGGCCGCCGTCCAGTCCGACACGATGAACCCGTCGAAACCCCATTCCTCCCGCAGTACCCGGTTCTGCAGCTCGTCGTGTTCGGTCATCGTTGGGCCGTTGACCCGGTTGTAGGCCGCCATCACCCCGTACGGACCGGCTTTGAGGTTCACGATCTCGAAGGGCGTGAGATACAGCTCGCGTAGTGCCCGCTCGCCGACGAGGACATTCGCCGTGAACCGCTCGGTTTCGAAGTCGTTGGCCACGAAGTGCTTGACCGTGACCGCGACGCCGCGTTCCTGAACGCCGATCACGTATCCGGCCGCGATCTCGCCGGTGAGCAGGGGATCCTCGGAGGAGCACTCGAAGTGGCGTCCGCCCAGCGGTGACCGGTGCAGGTTGACGGTCGGCGCGAGCAGCACGTGCACCCCTTTTCGCCGGGCCTCCTGCGCCAGCAGTCCGCCCACGCGCCGGGCCAGGGCGACATCCCAGGTGGCCGCCAGCGCTGTCGGGCTGGGGAGCGCGATCGACGGGTCCACCGCCGTCCACTCCATTCCCCGGACCCCGATCGGCCCGTCCGACATGACCAGGGAATCCAGGCCGATCTCGGGTATGGCGGGCAACGTCCACATGTCCTGCCCCGCGAGCAGCGCCGCTTTCGTGTCAAGATCGAGTTTCCTGAGCGCCTGAGTCGCTTCGTCCATCGTCAGCCTCCGATCGCGATCTCCTCGGCTTCACCATCGCATCGGTGGCCACGTGTTGATAGATGGGCCGTACAGACCCGAAGTCCCTCCTTAGTACGCGATACGGCCACGAATCCGGAGGCATGATTGCGCCGCAGGTAAAGACAGCGGCATCATTTCGCGCGTGAACTCTGGAATGTCGCTCAAGCAGGCCCCCGCCCGGATCATCGGGTGGGCTCTCCCATACTGGACACGAGGGACGGCAGGGCGGGAAACCCCCGCGGAGTTGTTCCGTGTCCTCTACCTCGGCTGGCTGGTGGCGTTCGTTTTCAAGGTGCTCGGCTCGTCCTGGGATGTCTCCTGGCATTTCCGGTGGATCCGCGATGACCTTGCCCCGCCGCACCTGCTCAACACGGTCGGCACCGTCATCGCCGTCGGGCTCACGATCGTGCACTGGTACACGGGCTACGGCGTCGACCGCACCGCCTCCCGGCTGATCCAGTGGGGGACCGGGATCTTCCTGATCGCCGTGCCGCTCGACCTGATCAACCACCGGATCTACGGCCTGGACATCACCGCCTGGAGCCCTTCCCACGCGCTCCTGTTCATCGGCACCGCCTTCATGATCGCGGGCGTCATCCGGGGCTGGTTCGTCGGCGCGCCCGCCGGGCGCCTGCGCACCACGGTTCTCACCGTCCTGTTCGGCTTCTTCCTGGAAAACGCGATCTTCCCCAGCCAGCACCAGGAGTACGGCGTGCTCGGCCTGGCCGCCTGGATCCGCGGCGAACCCGAGGCCGAACCCGCACTGCTCGACTTCGCCGCCGAGACGCTCAAGCGCCCCGTCGACCTGGTGGCCATCCAGAACTTCTCCCTGCCCGTCCCGGACGCCGTCTACTCGGTGTACGCGGGCGTGGTCGGCATGATCATCCTCGTGATGGCCCGCATCATGGTCGGCCGCACCGGCACCGCCACCATGATCGCCTTGGGGTACATCGCGTACCGCATGCTGATCTGGCCCCTGCTGGTCGTCGGCGGCTTCCCCGGCTCCGCCATCCCGTTCTTCCTCATCCTCGCGGCCATCGCCGTCGACCTGGCCTTCCTCGTCCCCCTTCCCACGTACATCCGCCCTCTCCTCGGCACCGCCCTCATCACTGCGGGCGTCTATGGCGGCCTCTACCTCCAGGACCTCCTCCTGGAAGCCCCCCCGTACGCCCCCGGCTCCTGGCCCCTGGCCGCCGGCCTCCTGCTCGCCACCTGGCTCCTCACCGAACTCGTCACCCGCCGCTACCATCTCCGCGCCGAGGATGCCGTGGCCGAACTCCACTGAAGGGCTTGAGCCATCTGGCTCCTCACCCGCTGCTGCTTCCGGGCCGAGGATGCCGTGGCCCGAAGTTCATTGAACGGCGTGCGCCACTTGGCTCCTCGCCTGCGGGCGTCGTGGCCGAGCGCCACTGAACGGTTTTCGCCTCAATTCCGGATGCACCCTGGAGTTGAGGCTTTGGCGGGCATCTCGTGATGGCGTTGAATCTTCAGCAGGGCCGCCAACTCCAGGCGGAGCGTTTGGCGACTGAGGGGGTCAAGATCGACACAGCCTGCGTCTTCTGCGACATCATCGCTGAACGCGCGTCCGCCACCATCGTCCGCGCCTGGCCGGAAACGATCGCGATCACGCCCATCGACCCGGTCACACCCGGACACGTCCTCGTCATCCCGCACACCCACGTCACCGACGTCGCCGAGAGCCCCGAAGTCTCAGCCCGCACCATGGCCAGGGCCGCCGAACTGGCCGCCGAACACCCGGCCGTCAACATCATCACCTCCCGCGGCAAGGCCGCCACCCAGTCGGTGTTCCATCTCCACCTCCACGTCGTCCCCCGCGTACCAGGCGACGGCCTCTTCCTCCCGTGGACCTCACGACCATGACCCACGGTGGCGCCGCATTTCCCGCGTCTCCGGACCTTCTTCCTTGGATCCCTCCTGCCATGACCCACGGTGGTGTCGCGTCTCCGGACGACCTCCCAATGGAGCCTGCGATCGTGACCTATGGTGGCGCTGCATCTCCCGCGTCTCCGGACCACCTCCCTTGGAGCCTCCGATGACACTCACCGTTGTCTGGGCCCGCGAGCCAATCCCCGCCGATCCGTCGATCTTCCTGGCCGGGCCGATGCCGCGAGCGAGCATTCCCGTTCCCTCCTGGCACTCTGCGGCGATCTCGCTCCTTGGCGAACTGCGCACCCGCCCGCTGACCGTCCTCACCCCGGAATCACGCGACGGCATTCGTGCGGAGCACTACGACGACCAGTTCGCCTGGGAGAACGCCGCCCGGGAAGCGGCAACGGCGATTCTCTTCTGGATCCCCCGGGACTTGGCCACACTTCCCGGTTTCACCACGAACGTCGAGTTCGGTCATGACGTGCGTACCGGCAAGGTGGTCCTCGGCTGCCCGCCGGACTGCCCGAATCCGGAACGTAACCGGTACCTGATCCGGCTGGCGGAGCACTACGCGGTGCCGGTTCGCCAGACCCTCGCCGACACCGTCGTGGCGGCACTCGCGATCGTGGAGGCACGACGCCCAACCGCCTGAAGGCTTGCCTCTAGGTAGCCCTCTGCAGGCCCTGAACTGCCAGCCCGGCGACCTCGTCAGCTACCTGAACGAGTGATCGTCTGTAATGCCCGGCTGCCTGGGGCGGATTTGCAGGCATGGAACGTCCGCCGTTGAGCATGGATGACCTGGTCGAGCACTCGGCCGCGCTCGCCGTACCCGATGGAGACGGGCGGGCCGCGCCATGAGCTTCGCTACCTACGCCCGGCGCGTCCGCAATCGTGACCTGCCCTACAACCACCGGCACACGGCCCTGCGCTGCGCCGTCGGACGGCACATGCCCCTCGGGTTCACCGCCACTTGGCAGTACATCACCGGCGCAGCCGGACCTGTCCGCCGCGATGAGGCCGCGCTCCTGCGGGCACTCGACATCCTGGAGACCAGCCGCGCCGCCCGACTGCGTGAGTTAGCCGCGTTCGCCGCACGACGCCGGGCGGAGAAGCAGCGCGGGTACGGCGTGCGCTACGACGAGCAACGGTACCGATTCGGGCCCCGCTGGTACGGGCCGGACGCCCACGAGGCGATGTATCAGACCATCCAGACCTTGTGGGCCGAACACACCGCCCTCCCATCTCCCGAGATGCCCAACGACGACGCACTCATAGTGGACACCAACACGGCAGCCTGCGTCCGGAGCTATCTCCGTTCGGGCGGCCAGGTGACCGGTGACAATCGGGTGGCCCTCCGCCGATGCGTCGCCAGCCTGCACCGGCGCCTTTTCGGCGATCTCGGGGATATGGAGACCTTCCGGTACTTCCTACGGCTGGCGAAGATGGCCGACCTCGTCCTGCACGACGCCCTACCGCTGATCCGGCGGGGGTCGATCGACGACGCCGCCGCAGTCCGCGAGGTCTTCCTATCCGCCACAGCCGACAAGCCGTACCTGCGGGACACCGAACCCGACGCCGGGAGCCCAGGATGGATCAACGGTTTCCTGTCGTGCGGCTACAGCCACGAACTTTGGGTCGCCGAGCTGCGCGGCCGGATCGTGGCCTTCGCCACGCTCAGCATCGACCAACTCGGCCATCTCTTCGTGACGCCCAGCCTCCAACGTCGTGGCATCGGCACTGATCTGATCGCCCATGCCAAGCGCGCCAGGCCCGAGGGGCTGCGCCTGCACACCTTCCAGCGCAACACGGACGCGTGTCGCTTCTATGAACGGCACGGCTTCACCGTGTCCGGGTTCGACGACGAGCCAGGCGAACCAGACGTGACCTGCTCTTGGCAGCGCCGACCTCCAGCACGATGAGCCGCAACGGCCCGGGTCGTCCAGCCGAGATGTCAACGGCCGGTTGGCTCTGGCTCTCCCCGTAGACGGCCTTGAGATCGCCCCACTGGCAGCCACCCAGTTCTGGTTCTGGCACAAAGATCGATCTTTGTGCCAGAACCAGCCTTCCATGGCCGCGCGTTCCGGGATGAGCAGGAACGATTCGGGCGACCAGCCGTCGAACCGCTGTGACCACCTGCGAACCGCCGCGTCGCCGTGGTCGCGTACATCGGCGATGATCGACGCAATGTGCTCGGTCACCTCCTCGGAGTCCTGGCGAGCCGTTCCCCGGTCACCGGGCTTTTGAGTACCTCTGTCATGAATGCCTCGCATTCGAGTCGTGCGCCTGCGAAGCCCGCGGGTGTCAGGGTTCTTCGCTCGTCTCCCCGGTCGCCCGCTGGATGAGCAGCGCGCCGAGGATGATCGCGCCGTTGGCGGCATCGATCCAGAAGGTCGAGATCTGGGACAGTGTCAGGATGTTCGAGATGACCCCCAGCAGCAGCACGCCGGTGAGCGCGCCGAGAATCGACCCCCTGCCTCCGTTGAGGCTGATGCCGCCGATGACCGCCGCCGCGAACACCGAAAAGATCATGTTCTGGCCCTGACCCGCCGTCACCGCGGCCAGCCGTCCGGCCAGGAGCAGGCCCGCGAGGGCGGCCAGCAGACCAGCGACGACATAGACGGCGAGTATCACCGATGGAACGCGGATCCCCGCGGCCCGCGCGGCGGTCGAGTTACCGCCGACGGCGTATAGCGCCCGCCCGTGCCGGTGGTGGCGGAGGAACCAGTGAACGCCCGCGAACAACGCGGCGGCGATCCATACCGTGAAGGGCAGGCCGAGGAAGGCCGTGCTGCCGAGATAGGTGAACGGAGCGGGCAGGTCGGCCAGGGTGCGGCCGTTCGCGACACCCAGGGTCGCGCCGCGCAGCAGGATGAGCATGGCGAGGGTCACGATGAAGGCGTTCAGCCGCAGCCGGGTGACCATGAGGCCGTTGAACAGCCCGGTCAGCGCCCCCACCGCGAACAGGACGACCAGGCCGACCGTCGCGGGCAGCGCGCCCACCCCGCCTACCGCGGCGGGCAGGACCAGCCAGGCGGCGAGCATTGGGGCGAAGCCGACGACCGATTCCAGGGAGAGGTCGAATCTCCCGGTCAGCAGGATGAGGGTCTCCGCGACCACCAGGATCGCCAGCTCCGAGCTCTGCTGCAGCACGTTGGCCAGGTTGCCGAGGGTGAGGAAGGCGTCATTGACGAGGGAGCCGATGACGAGTGCGATCACCACTGCCGGAATCATGCCGAGTTGAACGGTGAGCGCCCTTCTGCGGCCCTCTCCTGGGCGGCGCCGCACCCCCTCGGGCGCGGGCATCGTCTCAGTCTTCGACATCGTTGGTCCCTTCGATCGCGCCGACGAGTTGCCGGTCGCTCCAGCCCGCGTTCAGTTCTGTCACGAGACGCCCGGCGCGCATGACCAGCACGCGGTGGCAGATGCGCAGGTCGTCAAGGTCGTCGGAGCAGACGATCACGGTGGTGCCCTCCGCCGCGGCCTGGTTGAGCACGTTGAGCAGAGTGGTTTTACTGGCGATGTCGACACCGGCGGTCGGCTCGACCGCGATCAGCACCCGAGGACGCGTCGCCAGTGCGCGCCCGAAGACGACCTTCTGCTGGTTGCCGCCGCTGAGTGCGCCGACGGGCACGTCGCGGCGCGCGGGCCGGACGTCGAGTTTCGCGATGAGCGAGTCGGCGAGGTGCCGTCGGCGACGTGCGCTGACCACGCCGAGCCTGCCTGTGGACATGCGCTCGTCGGCGAGGGTGAGGTTGTCGTCCACCCGCATCCCCGCGACCATGCCCGTCTGGTGCCGGTCGCGCGGGATCAGCGCGATCCCGGTGGCGAGCGCCGCGTCGACCCGCCCGAGGGGCACTTGTCCGCCGTCGAGGATCACTCGCCCCGAGGCCTCACCCAGCCCACCCAGGGCCTCGCCGACCTGCGAGCGGCCCGAGCCGACCAGCCCGGCGAGCCCCACGATCTCCCCGGCGGCCGCGGTCAGGTTGAGATCGTGGAACCGTGCCCCGGAGAACCCCGAGACCGTCAGGCGCGGTTGCCCGGAAACCATCGCGGACGCCGTCGCCGGTGGTGGCGGGACATCGCCGACCATCTGCTCGACGAGGTCGGACGCGGTGACCTCGGCGGTGGGGTGTGTGCCGACGCGGCGGCCGTCGCGGAGCACGGTCACCTCGTCGCACACGTCGAAGACCTCGTGCAGGTAATGCGAGATCAACAAGAACGTGGCACCGGCGCGTTGCAACCGCCGGACGGTCGCGAACAGCCGGGCCGCGGCGCCGGAGTCGAGCCTGGCCGTGGGTTCGTCGAGCACGATCAGGTCGCTGCCATGGGACAGCGCCTTGGCGATCTCCAGCAGCTGGGCCTGCTCGACGTCGAGGTCCCCGGCGCGCGCGGTCGGCGCGACGCGCAGGTC
Source organism: Acrocarpospora sp. B8E8 (assembly GCF_039871605.1). Lineage (NCBI taxonomy): Bacteria > Bacillati > Actinomycetota > Actinomycetes > Streptosporangiales > Streptosporangiaceae > Acrocarpospora > Acrocarpospora sp. B8E8. The sequence continues at coordinate 51,049 of NZ_JBDPLV010000032.1, forward strand.
CCATTCCTCGAGGATCTGCGCGGCCTGGAGCCGGGTGCGCCGCCAGTCGATTCCCAGTCGATGCCGGGGAAGCCTGTCGAGCAGCAGGTTCTCGGCAACCGACAGGTTCGGGATCAGCATCGGGTGCTGGTAGACGCAGGCTACGTGCCGGCGCCACCGCCGGGGCGCGCCGAACGGCGCGGGTTGGCCGCCGAAGGTCAGTACACCGCTGTCCGGACGGTGCAGGCCGGTGAGCACTCCCACCACCGTGGACTTTCCCGCACCGTTTCTCCCTATGAGCCCGTGAGTCCGCCCCACATGGACGGTGAGGTCGATTTCGTCGAGGGCGAGCGTCGCGCCGAACCGCTTGGTGATGGATCTCAGCTCGGCGACCTGGTGGCCCCGCGCGCCGTCGGGCGTCTGCCGTAGCGTTTCGGCTGTCATCGCGGTCAGCTTTTCCGGTTGGCCCACAGCGTGGGGTCGTCGACGTTGCGACTGTCCACGAGCAGAGGCAGATAGGTGTCGGCCGGATACCCGTCGCCGGTGAGCGCGACCGTGCTCTCGTGGTCCGTCGGACCGGACAGGATCTCCTTGCCGTCGGCCAGTGCCTGGAGGTGTTCAAGGCCTCGGGAGACGAAGGCGGTGATGGGCTGGCTGATGCTGGCGTCGAGCCGATCAGCGCGGATCGCGTCGAGCGCCGCGGGTGTGCCGTCCACGCTCACCGTCCATACGTGATCGGCGTCGGCCCGGCTCCTCGCCGCCCCGGCGCGCTGGAGCACCTGGTGGATGCTTGGGACGTAGCCGTCGGTGTGCATGAATATTCCGCGGATCTCCGGATCGGTGCTCATCGCCCCGGCCGCCGACTGCGCGGCCTTCACCGGGTCCCACTGGCCTCCGGGCTTCGTGATCACGGTGATGCCGGGGTGGTCCCGTTTCATGCAGGCGTCGAAGCCCGCTTCGCGCTCCTGCGCGGTCGTCGAGCGCATGTCGCCCTCGAGCTGAAGGACCGTGCCACGCTCGCCGACCTTCTCGGCAAGGAGGCGGCACGCCTGCTCACCGATCTGCTTGTTGTCGACCTGCAGGCTGATGGTCGTCTTCCCTCCGGACGGGCCCTGCATGAGGGTCACCACGCGGACCCCCCGGTCCATCGCGTATTTGATGGACGGCACGATGGCCTTGGTGTCGGCAGGGATCACGAACAGGCTTTTGGCGCCCGCGTTGACCAGGTTGCGCAGGTCGGAGTCCTGTTTGGCCGCGTCGCCGTTGGCCGAGGCGGGAGAGAGCGCCTTCAGCCCGCGCTGTTCCGCCTCGTCCTGAAAGATCCGCACCATGGCGGACTGGGCGGGATCCTGCAGGAACAGCGCGCTGTAGCCGACCGGGCCGACGGCGTCACCCGCCTGGGCGACGGTGCCCTTGTCGGTGGAGGCGGACGAGGTGAGGCCGCATCCCGTCAGTGCTCCGGCGAGGAGCAACGCGGCGGCGATATGAGATGTACGGGATGTGGGAGATGTGGGGATGATGTGCATGTCCTACTCCAAGCGAGGACGATGATGGGTACTTGGCAGAGGGAGCCGAGGGCGCGGCGGACCCGCCGCCGCGCTCGACTGCGGACTCTCCGCGGCCGCCGCTCCCCGTAAACGGCGGCTCGTCTCGTCGACCGGGACCGGTCCGTTATCCGAGGTCGACGTTGAGTGTGGTGATGAACAGTTCCGCGCCGTCCGCACGGGCCACCAGGTCCACCCGGCTGCCCAGCCCGACGGCCAGCGCGCCGCCTTCCTCAAGCGGTGTGTCGGTGTCGCCGACGCGTACCGAGACGGCGCCGGACATCACGAAGATCGCGGCCTCGACCGTGTCGCCGACCACGGTCTCGGACGCGCCCGGCTCGATCCGAACGCGTCGGAAGTCCCTCCAGGGACCGGCGAAGTGGCCGGCGGCCGAGAGTGTGTCCCCCGTCTGGAGCACCGTGACGAAACCAGCCATCACGCACCTGCCTTCTTGGTCGTGTCCTCACCGAGCAGGATCTGGTCCGGTTCCTCGGTCGGTCGTCGGGGCGGCAGAGCACCGCTGATCGCGGGCGGGAAGACCTCGATGACCATGAAATCCAACCGCTCCTCGCCGGTGTTGTGCACCGAATGGCTGCTGTGGTGCGGGGTCAGTACGAGCGAGCCGGGGCCGACGTCGTGCCTGACGCCATCGAGTTCCACCACGCCCGTACCGCGGAGGAAGAACCAGATCTCCTCCGTGTGGCTGTGAACGTGGCGCCCCGCCCTGGCCCCTGGCTCGAATCCCACCCACTCGAAGCCGTCCCACTCCCCGTAGAGGTGGGAACCTGTGGCGATCCGCAGCCAGTGCATGCCCCCGGCTCCGCCGTGCACGCCGAGCACACGACCGGGTGACCGGGTGTCGCCAACGATGACGCTGGACATCCTTTTCTCCTTTCGAAGGTGGTGCTTGGTGACACGGGCCGACGCGGGAATGTCACGCGGAACCGTGCGCGCCGACCATCAGGCCGGCCAGATCCTCCGGGTGGAGGAAAGAGGGCGGTGGCGGCGGCCCCCACAGGTAGAGCCCCTTGTGTCCCTCCCAGACCTGGGGAGACCACAGTGCGTCGTCGACGATGGTGTCCATGTCGCTGTAGTACTCGGCGAAGTTGCCCGCCGGATCGCGCAGGTACCAGAAGAAGTTCGCGCCGATGCAGTGCCTGCCGAACCCCCAGACGTGACGGCTGGGATCGGCCTCCAGCATCCGCATCGCGCCACGTCCGACCTCGTCGGCGTCGTCGACCTGCCATGAGGTGTGATGCAGGAAGTTCACCGGCGCCTGATGGATGAGCAGGTTGTGGTGGTCGACGGAGCACCGCAGGAACACCGCGGCGTCCTTGACCTCGTCGCTGACCTTGAACCCGAGGCCTTCGACGAAGAAGCGCCGGACGGCCTCGGGCTCGGGGGTGCCGATCACGCAGTGGCCGAGCTTACGGGGGATCACCGGTCCGGCGCGGTTCACCACGGCGGCGCGCTCGTTGATCCGTTCCACCCGGCCGGGACCGTTGTAGGCGGTCGGCGAGATTCCCCGCTGAACGAGCCGGGGCAGGACCCGCACCTCGACTCGTGTCCCCGTGACGGGTTCGACGCAGTGGAGGGACGAGCCGAGAAGACGTGCCGCCACACCCCGCGCGTCCAGCGATCGCCGGACGCGCTCCAGGTCATCGGGATCATCGGCGGCGATCGCCATCTCCAGCAGCCGCCGGTACGGCGAATGCTCGATCCTGAGCTGCTCACCGGCGTCGGCGGCGGCGAAGACGTGTCTGGTGCCCGAGCCGAGGCCGAAGTCGGCGTAGAAGGCCGCGGTACGGACAGGGTCGGGGACGCCGATGGTCAAGGATTGCAAGGCGTGCAGGGCCATGACGACCACCTCTCAAATCAGAGAACGTACGGTTCCGCCGATGTCGAAGGCCGAGCCGTTGACCCGCCGGGCCAGCGGGGAGACGAGATAGGCGACCATGCTCGCCACGTCGTCGGGGTCGGCGATGCCGAACGTGAGCTGCCGGTCGGCGAGATAGCGGGACAGCGCGGTGTCCCGGTCGGTGCCGTAGTCCGCCGCCAGCATGTCCACCAGTCCACCCGGCCTGGACCACAGGCCGGTCCACACCGGCCCCGGCAGCACGGCGTTCGTCCGCACGGCGGGCGCGAACTCCAAGGCGAGCACCTTGGTCAGGTGGAGCACCGCCGCCTTCATCGCTCCGTAGTCCGCCGGCACGACCTCGGGCTGCTTGGCCAGGTCCGAGGCGATGTTGACGACCGCCCCCGTCTTCATCCTGGGCAGCAGCGCCCGGGTGACCCGCACGTAACTCATGAAGTTGAGGTCGAACGTGCGCTGCCATCCCGCGTCGTCGATGTCGGCGAAGGCCCGGGGCAGCGCCACCCCGACGTTGTTGACCACGATGTCCGGCGGGCCGGAGAACGCCTCCAGTGTGGCGTCGATCGCACGGGCGACGCCCTCGGCGCTCGACAGGTCGGCCTCGATCAGTGCCGGAGGGCGGCCGTCGGCAGTCCACCGGTCCTCATGCTTGAGCAGGTGCTCACGATCGATGTCCGCGACGGCCAGGCGCACGCCCTCGTCGTGGAGCCGATCGGCGATCGCGAGGCCGATGCCCTGTGCGCCGCCGGTCACAAGCGCGGTCTTGCCGCGGAGTTGAAGGTCCATCACATACCGGTCCTAGGTAGTGGTGCGGATTGATGTTCTCGCCCTCGGCCCAGACCCCTCAGTGGGCCGGCCGGGTCATGAGGGCCGGCGCGTGGCCGGCCTCGGGTTCAGCGGATTCGACGGGGTGATCAGGTGCGTCGTACGCTGCTCGGCCGCTCGGGACGAACCGACCCGCTCAGCGGGAACCCGCCCCTACGGCGGATTCACGGGAGGGCTCCGATCCGGCCCTGACGGCGTTGACGACGCGGTTGGACAACCGTCCGATCGAGTCGATCTCGACTTCCACCAGATCGCCGTGATGCAGCAGGATCGGGGGCGTCCGCTTGAATCCGACACCCGCGGGCGTTCCGGTGGCGATGATGTCGCCGGGTTCGAGCGTCATCGCCTGGCTGACATAGGCGACGAGCTGGGGGACGGTGAACACCATCTGCGAGGTGGAGCCGTCCTGCACGACCCTGCCGTTGACCAGAGTGCGCAGCCGCAGGTCGGACAGATCCGGGATCTCGTCGAGGGTGACCAGATACGGACCGCAGGGGCCGAACGTGTCGACGGACTTGCCCAGCGTCCACTGGCTGGTGGCGAGCTGCAGATTCCTGGCGGTGACGTCGTTGAATACCGTCACACCGGCGATGTGGTCGAGGGCACGCTCCTCGGTGATCGCCCTACCCCTGCGCCCGATCACTACGGCGAGCTCGGCCTCGTAGTCGACCCGCTCGCTCTCGTCGGGCAGCACGACCTCGTCCTCGGCGCCGATCAGGCAGTTCCTGAACTTGGCGAAGACCATCGGCTCGCTCGGCAGGGCGAGTCCCGCCTCCTCGGCGTGGTCGCGGTAGTTGAGCCCGATGCAGAGGATCTTGTCGGGGTCGGGTACGGGCGGCGCGAGACGCAGCTCGCTCAGCGGGCGGACACGGCCCTGCTTGACGAGCTGGACCGCGGCCGCCAGCACCGCGTCCCGGTCGTAGTCGAGGCCGAGGAAGACCCGGACGGACAGCGGCCCGCCGTCGGGGATCGCGAAACCGGCGTACGCGACCGCCGAGCCGAGCTCGACGACATGCTCACCGAGCGCGACACCGCCTTGCGTCCGGCCGTTCTCGGTATAGCTGATGATCCGCATGGCAGGAATGCCTTCCTCATGAGGTTGGTGGAAACGTGGCGGGAACGCCGGGGCCGTCAGTCCTTTACGGCGAACTGGACGGTGATCCGCTGTGCGGCCATCACCTTGGTGAACCTCTCGACGACCTTGAGATGCGCGGGGTGATCGAGATACCCCGGGACATCCGCCTCGTCTGCGACGACGGCCATGACGCCGAAGTCGCCGGTGCCCTCGCGCAGCGCCAGATCCTCGCCGAACCGGTAGGTCATCAGCGCGGGGATGAGGTCGGGCAGCTCGGCGAGCGCCTCGCGGAGGCCGGCGATCTGGGCCGGGTCCACGTCGTTATTCCATCGGAAAATGGCTAGGTGGATGATCATGCGGCACTGTTCTTTCTGCCTGCCTGTGCATGGCTGCCACCGCGTGACCTGTAGCCGGTCGGGGCTTCAGGTGGTGCGTTAACTCTCCTGTAACACCGTGGCAGCTCGTGGTTCGACAAGTCAATAAAGAATCGAAAATTTGTCTTTTATTCGGCGATGTGATAGCGATGAGGCATGAGGCAAGGAGCCAACACGCTGAACGGAGCCGCGTACGACCGGATGCGAGCCGACATCCTCGCCGGGCGGCTGCGCCCCGGGGAGCGGCTCAAGTTCGCCGCGCTCTCGGAGCGCTACGGGACCAGCATCAGCGTTCTCCGTGAGGTGCTGGCGAAGCTCAGCGCGGAGAAGCTCGTGGTGGAGGCGCCGAGACAGGGTTTCCGGGTGATCCCACTCTCGCCGGAAGACCTTGAGGACCTCACCGCTGTGCGATGCGACATCGAATGCATGGCCTTCCGCTACTCCATCGAGCGCGGTGACCTGGCCTGGGAAAGCCGTGTCATCGCGGCGCATCACACGCTGGAGAACACGCGCATGACGGTGGACAGTGACCCCGAGCTCTTCAGCGAGGAGTGGGCGAAGGCGCACTCGCACTTCCACTTGACCCTGTTCGACGCCTGCGGCAGCCCCCGGTTGTGTGATCTCGCCATATCCCTCCGCGACAGCGCGGAACTCTACCGCCGCTGGTCACGCCCGATCGGCAAGGACCGGGAGCGGGACATCGCCGGCGAACACCGCCGGTTGATGGAGGCGGCCCTCGCCCGTGACGCCGACACGGGAGCGGAGAGGCTACGGGCCCACATCGCCCGTACGACCCACGTTCTGCTGGAGGCGGTCAACGCCGGCGACTGAGCGAAGGCGCGACTGCGAGTGCGGGCGCCCAGGTCTCACGCCGTCACATTCAGTTAGGAGAGATATTTTGCGCGCACTTCATATAGACAGGTTCGGCGGGCCGGAGGTGGTGGCGGTCCGCGAGCTACCCGCGCCGGAACCGGGTCAGGACGAGGTCCTCGTCCGGGTCGTGGCCAGCAGCCTCAACCCGGTGGATGTCAAAACCCGTAACGGCACGATCCGCGGTGGCGGCCCCGCCCTGCCGATGACCCTCGGCTGGGATCTGGCGGGCGTGGTCGTCAGTCCCGGTGACAGTGGCCTGAGCGTCGGCGAGCGCGTGATCGCGATGTCGGCCCAGCTCGCGGCCGGACGCGGGACCTGGGCCGACCTGGTTGCCCTGCCCGCCCGCACCCTGGCGGCCGCACCGCTGAACACGAGCTTGGTCGAGGCGGCCACCCTGCCGCTGCCCGGCCTCACCGCCGCCCAGACCCTCGACTGGCTCGGCGTCTCCAGCGGTCAGCGGCTCCTGGTCACCGGAGCCGCGGGAGCCGTGGGCGGGCTCGCCGTGCAACTGGCGCGGGCGCGGGGGATCACGGTCGACGCGCTGGTGTCCCGTTCGGCACAGCTGGAAATCGTCACCGACCTGGGCGCTCGAAGGGCCGTGACGGACGTCGCGGAGCTCGGCCGGCGACACTACGACGCCGTGTTCGACACGTGCGGGGCCCCGGTCGGCGAAACGGTTTCCGACGGCGGCCGGTACGCCACGATCGCCAGCGAGCACGGCGACCCCCCAGACCTGAGCCACCGTGGTGTCACCACGACACTGCACCAGGTCAAGGAGGACGGGGCGGGCCTGGCCGAGCTGGTGAAGCTGGTCGAAACAGGCGATCTGCGGCTGCGCCTCGATTCGAGCTTCCCGATCGCCGAGGTGCGCAAGGCCTATGAACGTTTTGAGACCCGCGGGCTCACCGGAAAGGTCGCCGTGGTGTTTTAGTGCCCTGTGCCGGAATGGCAAGAGTTGCGTCCACAGAAAGATCGCCGGTGCGCCCAGGTGGGTACACCAAACCCACAGGAGGTCGGCAGAACTCGTTCCAACCCCATTGCCGTGGGCGGCGAAAACGCTAAACCTGCAGGTGAGAACCCTCTTACCGGTCCGGTTCGAGCCAAGAGCAAGGGCCCAGGTCGACATCTGGGACGACCCCGGCGCGATCGCCCCCGTCACTTCATGGTCGAGGCGCTGAAGGAGGGGCCCGGTGTCCGCGGTCGGTCTTCAGGAACCGGGTGACCAGCGGATTCTGATCGTCGCGACGCCAGGCTATCGCGACGGTGGTGCGCGCGTCGTCCGGGTCGATCCGCCGGTAGGCGACACCGTCGAGGCGGATGCGGCGGATGCTCGCCCGGGGCGAGGGACACCCCCAGTCCCGCCCCGACGAGCGCGCAGACCGTCTGCCATTCGACCGCCTGCCGGCCGAGGCGGGGTTCGAAACCCGCGCCGCCTGTGGGACCTCCTGGACGAGGTGCGGGACCACTGGCTCCAGCATGGCCGGCTCCCACTTCATGGCGCTCTCGCCCGGTGGCCCCGGACGGGACGGTTCACCTTCGGCGCGGTGATGGGGCGCCGTCATCGGCCCGGTGGGTGGGTCAGGCGACGGGGGCGCGGGTGAGGGCGACGGCGACGCCGTACGCCAGGCCCATGATGGTGAGTTCCAGGGCGGCCCAGGTGGCGAAGGTGGTGGGGTGGGCTTGGGTGATTTTGGGGAGGAGGCGCCAGCGGATGTTGGCGGCTAGGAGGGCGATGGTGGCGGCGAAGGTGGTTTTGGCTAGGAGGAGTTGGCCGTAGCCGGTGGTGAAGAGGGAGGCGGGGAAGGGTTCGGTGGGGGTGAGGAGGAGTTCCACGATGCCGTTGAAGAGGCCGGAGAGGCTGACCAGGAGCAGGCAGATGGTGGCGAGGCGGGAGAAGCGGGGGAGGGTGGTGGCCAGGAGGGAGCGGTTGGTGGCGAGGAAGAGGGTTATCGCCAGGAGGCCGCCGGTCCAGGCTGAGGCACCGATGACGTGGAGCTCCATGGAGACCATGCTGAGGTCGTGCCAGTACCAGTTGGAGGCGTGGCCGGTGACGGGGAGGGGGAGGAGGCCGAACATCGCGACGAGGACGCGGAGTTCGGCGGGGACCTTCTCGCCGAAGCGGATGGCGAGGGTGCCGATGGCGGCGCTGACCAGGGCGGCGGAGGCGCTGACGATCAGGCCTTGGCCGCTGCCGATCGTCTCCACGTAGGCGCCGACGTCGGGGATCTGGCCGGGCATCACCTCGGCGGCGCTGAGCAGGGTGGCGAGCAGGGCCGCGGCGCACCAGGTGAGTGCGGACATGACGGCCCAGTGCCGGGCTCGGGCGGCGATCGGTTCGGTACGGTCCGCGTCGTCGAAACCCAGAAGTTTGGGCAGCAGGCTCAGGCCGACGGTCGCCAGGGCGGCGAGGTCCAGAAGCAGCCGGGTGACGGGCAGGCCGTAGTCCACGAGGATGCCGGGGACCGGGATGCCGAGGGCCTCTTCGGGGGCGGTCAGCCAGGTGGCGATGACGACGGCGAAGACGCCGGCGATCGCGAGTCCAGCCAGGGGAATCGTTCGCCGGGAAGGGGCATCGCCGTGGGTGTCGGCGGGTCTGGAGATGACGACCGGCGGGGAAGAGTCGGGGCCTTGGCCGTCATCGTTCTCGGTGTGGGTAGGTGCCGTGGTGACGCGCTGCGGTGGGGAAGTGGAGCGTGGGCCGTCGCTGTCGTCTGCGTAGGTGGGTGCCGGGTTCGTTGAGGCTTGGCCCGGTCCGCCGGTGCGGGGCGCGGGATCCACGCCTTTTGGTGCGGGGACGTCGTTCTCGGTGCTGGAGGTCCGGGTCTTGGTTGTGGTCGCGTCGGTTTCGCCAGATAGCGCGTGGTCGGGGGTGGCGGTCATGCGGCACCGCGCAGGTTGCGGTCGTGGCGGGCCAGGGTGCGGACGGTGAGGGCGAGGAGGGCTGCCGTGGCGGCGAGGAGGCCCCAGACCCAGCTGCCGCCGCCGGAAGGGGGGTTTGCTCCGGAGGAGAGGGGGGCGGCGGGGGGCGACTGCGCGGGGGCCGGGGTGGTGGCGGGCGTCGGGTCCGTCGTAGCCGAGGTGGCGGGCGTTGGGTCCGTGGTGGGGGTTGTGTAGGTGAAGGTGATTTGGCCGGTTACGGGGTGGCCGTCGTTGGAGAGGATTTGGTAGCCGATGGTGTAGGTGCCGGAGGTGGTCGGGGGGGTCACGGGAGTGACTACGTCGTTCTTTTCGACGGTGATGGTGCCGGATTCGTAGTGGGTGCCGGTTGCGTCGGTGAGGGCGATTTTGGCGAACTCGGGGCGTACGGGCTGGTCGAAGGTCAGGCGGACTTCGGTGGGGGCGGTGGTGAGGTTGGAGCCTTTGGACGGGGTGCTGCCTAGCAGGACGTTGTGGGCCTGGGCGGTGGTGAGCGGGGCTGCCAGGGTGGCGGCGCTCGCTAGCAGCAGGACCGTGAGTAGACGCCTCACCTGTCGATGACCTTCCGTTGGCTTTGGTGGTACGGAGCCATGGTGCCATCTATCGGTTTGGTGCGTGACCTGCCCGATTCTGGGATGAAAAGCCCGGGTCGCGTGAGCGTCACCTTTCTCACGCGACCCGGGGGCTTAGGGGGTTAGAGCTTCGTCCAGAGGGCGGGGACGTTGGCGGGTTCCCAGCCGGCAAGGGCGGTGTGGGACTGGCGGCATTCGTAGGTGGATCCGGCGTAAGTCACCTTCGCTCCGACCGTGTACGCCGTTCCGGCAGCCCAGGCCGGGAACTGGCCCGTGGGACTAGGCGACGGCGACGGCGACGGGGATGGCGAGGGCGACGGGGAGGGGGACGGGGATGGCGAGGGCGACGGGGAGGGGGACGGAGAAGGTGACGGCGATGGCGATGGCGAAGGTGACGGCGACGGCGACGGAGAAGGCGACGGGGAGGGGTTGCCTGTGCAGGGGCCTAGGTCTCGCCAGACTTCGTTGGTGCCGGGCTGGTTGTTCTGGGTCCACCAGCGGGCTTCCCAGGTCTTGCCGCCGAACGAGACCTGCATTCCGTTCGTGTAGATGGAGGTGGACACCCAGGCGGGTGCCGTGCAGGTTCCGCCTGACGGCGAGGGCGACGGCGACGGTGATCCAGACGGCGATCCGGACGGCGACGGAGAGGGACCCACGCCGCCCCGCGCATAGTCCTGGACGATCCCGTAGGTGTTCCCCCCGAACGTGACCGTCCAGTTGGAAGGCGTCGAGGTCGGCAGATAGTAGACAAAGGCGACGTCCACCGAAGCGCCCGGCGCCAATGTCTGCCAGCTGGGAAGCTTCAACGACACCCGGTTGTAGACGCCCTTCAACCCGCCGATGTTGTTAGCCGCCGTATGGTCCTTACGAATCACCTGCGACCCGAACCCCGACTGGTCGGCCGCGTTACCAGGAGCGGAAGTCGAGTAATCGAACTGGAACTCCGTCCCACCCGGAAGCGTCGAAGACGAATTATTGGTGATCCGAATCTTCGGATTGATCGGGTAGTTGTTGTCACCCAGCGCGAACTCCCGGAACTCCACACCGATATCCAGCTTCTGCGCGGGAATCGACGTCGTAGCCCGAACAGCCCCATACGGCGACGCGTTCTTGAACTTGTCATACATCAGCGTGGTCAACGTGGACCCGGGCTCATACTGCCCCTTCGCGGAATTGAACGCGTAGTCGCCCGCGAGCTCCCACATCATCGTCCCGCCGAGACCCTTCGCCACGACATAGTCGGCCTTCGCCGCCACCGACTGGTCGTCCTCGGTCGACAGGAACACCCGCTTCGTGGAATTCCACAACCACGGCGCGACCAGCCCGGCGTCGTAGAACCGCGTGTAGGTCCCCTGAATCGTCGTCCCACCCAGCCCGTACGACGCGAGATAGTCCCCGAGAATCCCCTGCTGCAGATTCTTGGCATGCCACATCGGATTGGACCCCGCGGGCATCTCCAGCCCGTTCTCCACGTCATGCCACAGGTTGTCGATCCCGACGGCCCCATCACCGCACTTGGTCAGCCCGGTAGGACACGTCGTCCCCACCGCACGCCCCCAGAGCCCATTGGTTCCACCGGTGACGTTCCTGAACCCCCGCGTGTAGTACGGCAACCCGATATTGATCCGCCCGGCGGGCATCGCCCCACGGAAGTAGTGATAAGCCCAGTCGGTATTGAGATACCCGATCCCCCCATACTGCTGGGTCGTGTACACACTAGCCGCCGCGAGCTCCCCGTCCTTCCCGTCGTCATACAACGCCGCATTCGGCCCGACAAACTCATTCCAGGCCCCATGCAGGTCATACGACATGATGTTCACATAATCGAGATACTGCGTGACCTGGAAGGTCTCCTGCCCCCGCAGCAGATACCCACTGGACGGCGCGGCCACGGTCAGCAGGTAGTACTTCCCATCCGCCACCGCCGCCGTGTCGAGTTTGGCCCGCAGCGTCTTCATCAGGGCCACATAGCCCTTCATCAGGTGCGCGCGCTTCCCGTTCGCGATCGACCAGTCGAGCGGATTCCCCGCGTCCTTCATCGACGTCGGGTACTCGTAGTCGACATCCACCCCGTTGAACCCGTACTGCCGGATGAACGCCACCGCCGAATCCGCGAACGTGTTGATGCCCGCCTGATTCACCGACCCGTCGCCGTTCACCGTCATCGAGTAGAACCCGCCCGACGCCTGCCGGTCACCGTTCGCGTCGAAGAACCCACCAGTCTCGGCCCACCCGCCGACGGAGATCAGCGTCTTCGTGTCAGGGAACTGCTTCTTGAACTTGCTCAGCAGATTGAAGTGCCCCCTGTAGGCGAAGGCCGGATCCAGCTCCGCCCCCGCCACCCCGGGCCACTCCCTTCCGATGGCCGCGTTCGCCGGAACCTGGCTCCCGACCGACAACCGGTTATCGGCACCGACATGCCCGAACGCGTAGTTGATATGAGTGACCTTCCCCCACGGAATGTCACTGACCAGATACCGCGTCTGCCCGTTGGTCCCGTCCCGCCAGCCGGTGAAATACCCGATGATCCGCCGCGGATGGTCTGCGCCGTTCTTCTCCCTGCCGTTCTCGTCGTACGCCAGGCAGTACGGCACATCCAGCCCAGGCGTGCGATACAGCCCGTCGGGACGGCAGGTCTCGTTGTCGACGGCCGCGCTGGCGCCGTGAATGGACAGGAGTGCGGCCACGAGAGCGAGCGAGGCTCCCGCGGCGGCTGCGCGCAGGCGCACGTGCCACCTCCGATTGGCGACGGTCGGAGATCGCGGATTCCGGCGACTCGCGACAGAACAGTTGGCCTCACCCCGCCCCCAGGGGATTGATCGCGAACCTAAGTCGTCTGATCAGGCCCGTCAATGGTTTCTTTTAAGAAAGTTTCCTGATAGTTAGCTCCTTAAGTCAGGCTTAACCAAATGTTGAGCGTGCGATCAGGACACCCTACGATCCGAGCACGGCTCATCTACCGGGCGGGTAACCCTCACACGGACGGATAAGCCTGCAGATTTCCGCACATGCCGGGCTTGGCGGTGGGGGAGAGGCGGGTCACCGCGCCCTCCCGCAGGTGGCTGAGATCGCCGTTCCTGAGCCGGGTCATCTGCTCGCCCGTGGCCAGCGCGGCCTTCAGGGGCCCTTCGCGCCAGCGCTGCTCGAAAGTGTCCAGCCGGTTCCGGACAATCCGGGCCGCGTGCTCGAGGAACCCGGCGAAGGAGGAGCCGTCTTCACGCAACGCCAGAAATCCCTCGATGGCCAGGTCCCGACGTGTCCGGACGTCGCCCGCGACGCTCTGGCCGTACCGGGCGGCGTCGGCGAGCACGTGCGGTGGGAAAGTGAAGACGGCGTCGCCGGCCTCGGGGAGGCCGCTGTTCTGCATGAGCACGATGATGCGCAGGCCGCCGCCGTTGATCAGCCGGTGTACGGTGCCGGGCGTGAACCAGACGACCGAGCCCGGCTCCAGCGGGGTCTCCTGGAATCCGGACCAGGTCAGGGTCTGTACGCTCCCGACCCCCGCGATCACCACGTACGCCTCCGCGCACAAGGTGTGCAAATGCGGAGAACCCCCGCAGAGCCCGTCGACGGTCGGCCAGTCATAGACGGTCAGATCCGAGACACCTACCCCGAACACGGATGTTCCTTCACGTACGCCTCCAGCCGGGCCCGATCCCACGCCCCGGTGGCGACGACCACCTGGTAGCGCAGGGACAGCGTCTCACCCGGCGGCAGCACCAGCACCCGATCGAACGCGATCGACGGATTGACGGCGGCGAACGGCGTCGTCCGGACGAACCAGTCAGTGGGCTGGGAACTCAGGAACAGCAGCGTCGAGCAGCGATCCACCTCGTCATGACGCCCGACATAAGCCAGCCAATCGGACGGCCGTCCCATCATCTCCGGACCTTCCCCATGCGAGGCGATCACATCGCCGCCCTCGAACGACCGGGGACCTCTCCAGAAAAGACCGCAATATCCAGCCAGCGGCCGCCCGTTCGTGGTCGGGCTTCCGAAGACCAGCTCCGAGCCGCGCACATTGGTGATCGCCGTGCTGAACTCCAGCGCCCAGGATTCCTCGAGCACATCCCGGACCGCGATCACGCGCTCCTCATCCACCCAGTGCTCGCCCGCCTGCGTATGCCAGGTCAGCCGCTCGACCCCCGGCGCCAGGAACTCCTCATGCCGCATGGTCCCGTTGTTGGGCAGATCCACATACCCACCCTCGGACCGCACATAGCTCCCGCCACCCCAGAAATTCTCGCCGGATAAATCCGACACGGTAAGCTGCAACCCTTTATGCCAGCGATGATCATGCGGCCGATACACGCTGACCACATCCCCCGCCAACGTCCTTATAGGATGAAAAAACGGCTTCGGCGACTCGAAAACCGGCATATCCGGTTCGTAGACGTAGCGCAGGATCTCCACCCCACGCTCGGAGAAGATCAGCTCCACGTGCCTCCATCCAACCGGTGATAAAACGGATGATCCACCGCCAGATCACTACGAAACACCGGTTTCCCCATAAAAGCCGACGCATACAGCCCAGTGATCAACTCCAGCGCCTGCCGCCCCTCGGGTCCACTCATCGGCGGCGCCTCCCCCCGCTCGAACGCGTTCAGCAACTCCGCCAGCTGCGCCTCATGCGAGCTTGGCACATCCTCCGGCGGATTCCAGAGCGGCGACGCGGAGGTCCAGTCCGCATTGCGATAGCCGTACAAATGCCGCAGTTCCACCGTCGCGGCGCTGAAATCGAACCGCAGGTAACTCTCCTCCCGCGGCGACAGCACGCTGTTCACCACCGACGCCATCGCCCCAGAGGAGAATCGCACGATGGCCATGGAAACATCCTCGGTCTCCACCCGCCGATCGAGCGTCCCGGTCATCGCCCGCACCTCGGTCCACTCCCCGAGCACCGAAAGCAGCACATCCATCTGATGGATCCCGTGCCCCATCGTCGGCCCGCCGCCCTCGGTCGCCCACTTCCCCCGCCACGGCACGTCGAAATACGCATGATCCCGATACCAGGCGGTCACGCACAACGCGACCAGCGCCCGCCCCAGCTCCGGCGCGATCGCCCGTAAATGCCGCACCCCCGACCCGAACCGATGCTGCGAGACAACAGACGCGAACGCATCCAATTCAGCGGATGAAATCAGGTCATACTCCGCCAGCGACCGGCACACCGGCTTCTCGATCCACACCCACGCCCCCGCCCGCAGGCACTCCACCGCCTGCGCCGCGTGCAGATGCGGGGGCGTGCAGATATGCACCAGATTCGGCCGCTCCCTCTCCAGCATCGCCTCCAGCGAGGTGTACGCCACCGGGATGCGGTGCTCCGCGCAGAACGCCTTCACCCGCGCCTCGTCCACGTCCACCGCCGCCACGACCTCGGCCCGGTGCGCCTGCGCGCGCAACGCGGGCAGATGGCACGCGCTCGCGATGCCGCCCGTGCCGACGATCGCTACCCGAATCATCCCGATCACCCCGATAAGTGGAACCGGAAGGGCGCCCACGCTCCCAGGGGCGCCCTCCCGGGGTCAACGGTAACTAATGAGAAACCTGCTCATCAGCCTGCCACCCCACTGTCGTGCCTGGTCAGGACCGTAGTGGCAGTCCATTTAGCAACTTTCTCATTAGAATCTGACGACGATGGTCGTCAGAGAACGCGGCTGCAAGGTCACCGGGCGGTGGCCGTGCTTGCCGGGCAGGACGGTCGGAGCCAGCGAGTTTCCACCATCGGTCAGGTAGAGGGTGGCCTTGCCGGACTTCGTCTTGAGGGTGGTGCTCACGGCGGCCGTCCCGGTGTTCAGGATCTCGACCACCTCGGAGCCGTCCTTGTTGCGGAACGCCGCCACCCGCAGCGCCGGGTCGCTCGCCGTGATCCCGAGCCGCACCGCGTCCGGCCGGATGAACCTGCTGTACGCGGCCAGCGCCCACAGCCGCTTGGACACGGCGTAGGTCTGGTTGGGCACGTCCACCTGCAGCAGCGCCCGGGTCGCCCCGCGCGAGGCCCCGAACCAGTAGACGTAGGCGGAGGCGTTGCCCAGCGTCATCGCGTCATGGATGGCGGCGGCGATGGTGAACCCGTCCCAGCCGCTGCCGTCGTCCCACGCCTCGTTCCAGGTGTCGCCGTTCGGGTTCCACTCCGACATCCACACCGGCCGGTTCGTCGGCAGCGGCGCGTCCACCGGGCTGGCGTAGGTGTGGCCCGCGTGCACGTCCACGTAGCGCCGCGCCGCCGGGTCGGCCTCGATCGCCGCCGTGTACGCCTTGGACTCGTTCCACCCGAAGGAGTCACAACAGACCAGGTTGAGCCCGGCCTGGCGGGCGTACGGACCCATCACCCGGACCATCTCGGCCGCCTGGGCGGGGGTGAAGCGCATGGAGGCGTAGACGGCCGTCCAGTCGGGCTCGTTGGTGAACCCGATGTCGGTGATCTTGATGCCCTCCTGCTTGTAGAACTTCGCGTACTGCACCAGGTATTTGGCGTAGGCCGTGCGCCAGTCGCCGCTGGCGCAGGTCACCCCGGTCAGGCCGCACAGGCTGCCACCGTTGCTGTCGGAGCCGTTGTCCTTCATGTAGCCGGGCGCGCTCCAGGCGTCGGCGTAGAAGCGCTTCACGCCGTACCGCTTGGCTTCCTTGGCCAGCCAGACCTGGCCGCCGTCCTTGCCATCCCAGACATAGTTCGGTGTCGCGTCAGGACCGCCGGGGTCGACCGGCTGGATCGATTCCATCAGGTCATAGGGGCTGCCGGTCGGCGAGGAGCCGATGCCGAGCCGCAGGATGCTGACTCCCGCGCCCTTCTCCTTGCTCAGCCAGAGGTCGAGGATCTCGCGCTGCTGCTGCGGGGAGAGTTGCTCGATGAGCTCCATCCGGCGGAACGCCTGCGAGATTCCGAATCCATCGATCTTCTGATGAACCGTTCGGTAGTCGACCTCGATCTTGGATCCATGGGAAGCGCTTTCCGCACCGGCGGGCGTGAACCCCGCCAAGGGTAAGGCCAGGATCGGAACGAGTAGTGCCTTGTGACGTCGCGACATGCGGAGACCCGCTTTCCGAAAGTTTCACAAGATTACCGAGACTTTTCGTGTCACGTAACGTAGATGTTGCCGGTAAAGCCCGTCAACCCGTGACTCGACAGACGGTAGGCACCGCGCGCCAAGTTGCGTCCCCGTGCTTCAGGAAAGGTTCGCCGTGCCTCAGGGGGGTTCCCGGGCTTCAGGAAAGGTTCAGAGCGCCCAGCCGTACAGCCACGCCACGAAAATCATTCCGATTCCGGCGGGCAGGATGGTGATCGCGGGGGCGCGAAGCCGGAAGGCGGCCACGATCGACAGGGCGACTGAGGCGACGGCGAGCAGGCCGTACCAGACGATCGCGGGGGGCACGCCGATGCCGAGCGCGTTGGGGCCGCCCGCCATGCCGGTCAGGCTGAGGGCGGCGAGGCCGCCGAAGGCGAGGCCGGTGAGACCGGCCAGCGCGGTGTAGCCGCCGCCGCCGCGGCGGACGGTCAGCCCGCCGCCCAGGAGTTGCACGGCGGCGGTCAGGAGGAACAGGCCCAGGGGGGCGAGCACCCAGGGCGCGCTCAGCGCCGTGTACCCGAGCATGGTCAGATGCAGCTCGCCGGGCTTCAGGTTCTCGTGCGGACGCTGTCCCGCGTCGCAGGGCGTCTTGGCCCCCGGATCGTTCAGGAAGGCCGTCACGGTCTCCCGGCCGCAGCGGCTGGACAGGAACACGCCGTGGCCGACGCCGGCGAATTCGGCGAACCGCGCGTTCGGCAGGTTCTGGATCGCGGCCCTGGCGGTCTCCGGCGGGGTGGTCGGGTCGTACTGCCCGCCGAGCACCAGCACCGGCGCCTCGGTGGTGGCGTTCTCCGGCCGCGAGCCGGTCAGCCGCCACTGCGCGCACACCGCCGCGTCCGCGGCCACGGTGATCAGGCGCTTGTCCGCGAAGGTGTTGGAGGGCGCCTCGTCCTGACACTGGACCGCGTAGTACTCGCCCCACTCGTGGCTGGTGAGCGCGCCCCCGGCCTGGTCCACCAGCGGGCGCAGCAGCGTGTAGTCGCCGTCAGCGAGCCCGTCCACCAGGGCGGGCACGATCGGCACCACGTCGGTCTCCCGGAGCGCCTCGCCGATCAGCGTGGCCACGTCGTCACCGGTCAGCCGGACCGCGACCGGGGCCTGCGTGACCGGGTCCCGGATCTCCACCTCGGCCGGGATCCGGTTCAGCCGGGCGACCATCGTGTCGAACCGGTCGGTGACGCCGAGCTTGGCGATCGACCCGCGCAGCGACGGCACGGCCTGGTCATACCAGGGCGTGGACTCCGGCAGGTACGAGTCGAGCACCACGCTGCGGGTGCCCTCCGGATCCATGGCGGCGGCCAGCAGCATCGCCCGGGTCGAGTAGCTGATCCCGAGCAGGTTCCACTCGGGGTAGCCGAGCGCGCGCCGCAAGTCCACGATGTCGGCCGCGATCTCCTGCGTGCGGTAGCCCTTCAGGTCGGCCCTGAGCCGGGCCCGGCAGGTCGCCGCGGCCACCGTCACCTCGTCCGGGCGCGAAGCTTTCAGACCGGCCACGATTCCGGTGGCTATTTCCGGACACTCCAGCCGGGGCTCGGAGAAGCGCCCGCCGCGCTGTTCGATCACGATGACATCCCGGCCGGGGGCGAGCTCGGCCAGCGTGCCGATCAGCGGCAGGGCGGCGGAGCCGGGGCCGCCGCTGGCGAAGACCAGGGGCGGCTGGTCGCCGCCCGCGCGGCGCACGGCGAAGCCGACCTTGACGGTGGCGCTGCCGAAGACGTCCCTGCGCTCGGGCACGAGCATGAAGCCGCAGGTCGTGGCGGTCGGCACCGGGACCGGGCAGGGCCGGTCCTCAAGGCCGCCGTCGGCGTGGGCCGGGCCGGGTAGGCCAAGCGAACCGATGACCGCGAGGGTCACGGTCAAGAGCGTCGTCCACTGGCGCACCGGTTCCGCCTCTACTGCCCAGATCCGTACTGATCGGATGTCTCGCGTCGACGTACGAGATTTCCGACGATCACGGCAGAACCCTAGCGTTCCCGGCCGAGTAACAGCTCCACAACGACCGTTGATCCCGTGGTAAAGCCGATGTAACCTCAGCGCCATCGATGGAAACTATCGGATAAATATCGAAAGTTTCAAAGACCGATCCCGTGGTGGCGTGCGGCCCCCGACCCCCTCGCCGCCGCGATAAGACGGAAGGGAACCACCAATATGTCGTTGACTCGACGCGGAGTGGTCACACTGGCAGCGAGCGCGTTGCTCCTGGCGGGCTGCGGCTCATCGGGAAGCGAGGAACCCGCGGCCGGTGGCAGTGCTGCGGCCCAGGAGAAGGTCACCGTGGAGTGGTGGCACATCCAGAACATCGAGCCCATGGCACCGGTGTGGGACGCCATGGCCAAGGAGTACATGGCCGCGCATCCCAACGTCACCATCAAGGTCACGCCGTTGGAGAACGAGGCTTTCAAGGCGAAGATGACCACCGTCGCCCAGTCGGGCGAATCCCCTGACATCTACCAGACCTGGGGCGGCGGCGTGCTCCAGCAGCAGGCCGACGCGGGCATCGCCAAGGACATCACCGCGGACATCGCCTCCTGGGCCGACACCATCACGCCGGCCGCGGCCGCCGCGTACAAGCTGGGCGGCAAGACCTATGGCGTGCCGTACGACATCGGAATGGTGGGCTTCTGGTACAACAAGGCGCTGTTCGAGAAGGCGGGGATCACAGCGCCGCCGGCCACGTGGGGCGAGTTCATCGAGGACGTCAAGAAGCTGCAGGCGGCCGGGATAACGCCACTGTCACTCGCCGGTAAGGCGAAGTGGCCGGGCCACTACTACTGGTCCTACCTGGCGATGCGGATCGCCGGCCTGGACGCGCTCAAGCAGGCGGCGGCCACCAAGTCCTTCGACAACCCCGACTTCGTCGCGGCCGGGCAGAAGCTCAAGGAGCTCGCCGACCTCAAGCCGTTCCAGAACGGGTTCCTCGGCGCCAACTACGACACCCCCGACGGCCAGGCCGCGACCATGGGCAACGGCAAGGCCGCCATGGAGCTGATGGGCCAGTGGGCGCCCACCGTCCAGAAGGACACCTCCAAGGACCTCGGCGACGACCTCGGCTTCTTCCCGTTCCCGATGGTCGAGGGCGGCAAGGGCGCGGCCACCGACGCGTTCGGCGGCGGCGGCGGCTTCGCGGTCGGCGCGGACGCGCCCCCGGCGGCGGTGGACTTCCTGAAGTTCATCCTGTCCCCGGAGAACCACCGCAAGGAGATCGGCACCGGCGCGATCCTCCCGGTCATCAAGGGCACCGAGGACGCGGTGACCAACGCGAGGAGCAAGATGGTGGCCGAAACGCTGGCCGTGGCGACCGACTTCCAGCTCTACCTCGACCAGGCCTACCCGCCGGCGGTCGGCCAGCAGGTCAACGACAGCGTGGCCGAGCTCATCGCGGGCACGAAGAGCCCCGAAGAGGTCGTCAAGGCCATCACCGAGACGGCTCAGTCGGAGTAATGGCGTAGTGGCTACGACGAAAGGGCCGGAGGGCACGACCTCGCCTCCGGCCCCTCCCCGAGTGCGATCGCGTCGCGTGATCGCCTCGTCCCCACCTTCGCGACCGGCGGCGGGCGGCACGCCCGCCGCTAGTCGGCGTCGCGCCTGGGTGACGATCGTCCTGTTCATTCTCCCGGCCTTCGTGCTGTTCGTGCTGCTGGTGCTGGCACCGATCGCGCTGGCCATGTACTCCAGCTTCTTCAAGTGGAACGGCTTCGGCCGGTTCCCGACGAACTTCATCGGGCTCGACAACTTCATCCGGCTGCTGGAAGACGAGATCTTCCTCGGCGACCTGTGGCGCGGCCTGCTCCTGATCATCTTCTCGGTGCTCATCCAGCTGCCGCTGTCGCTGGGCATCGCGCTGCTGCTCAACCAGAGGATGCGCGGGCGCGCGGTCTACCGGCTGATCTTCTTCATGCCGTACGTGCTGTCCGAGGTCATCACGGCCGTGCTGTTCACGATGATCCTCTCGCCGGAGCGCGGCCTGGCCAACGATCTGCTGGCCTTCATCGGCCTGGAGGAGCTGGAGTCAACCTTCCTGTCCGAGCCGTCCACCGTCATGTACTCGCTGTTCATCGTGATGACCTGGAAGTACTTCGGGTTCCACATGATCTTGTACTTGGCTGGCCGGCAGTCCATCCCGGCCGAGCTGATCGAGGCGGCGCAGATCGACGGCGCCACTCCGTGGCGGGCGTTCTGGCACGTCACGCTGCCGCTGCTCGGCCCCACCATCCGGATCACCATCTTCCTGTCGGTGATCGGCACCATCCAGCTGTTCGACCTGGTCTACGTGCTCACCGGCGGCGGTCCCGTGCACGCCTCGGAAACGATGGGCGTGACCATGTACGAGTTCGGCTTCAAGCGGTTCCAGGTCGGCTACGCCAGCGCCATCAGCGTCGTGATGTTCCTGCTCAGCCTCGTGTTCGCGATCGGGTACCAGCGATTCGTCATGCGCCGCGACACCGAAGGGGCCATCACCAACATGCGAGCCAAACGATGACCACACACGCGCGGGACAAGCCCGCCATCCAGGTGGCCAAGCCGATCGCGCTGCACGCCGTCGTGATCGTGATCGGCATCTTCATCCTGCTCCCGATCCTGTACGGCGTGCTCGGCGGCTTCAAGAACAACCAGCAACTGTCCACGAACCCGATCGGCCTGCCCGATCCCTGGGTGCCGTCCAATTACACCAACGTGCTGGCCTCCGGTGATTTCTGGGTCCAGGTCTGGAACAGCTCGTTCATCGCCCTGGCCACCACCTTCATCACGGTCGGGGTCTCGGCGCTGGCGGCGTTCGTGTTCGCCAGGTTCGCCTTCCGCGGCCGGGAGTTCCTGTTCACCGTCTTCGCGGCCGGGCTGATGTTCCCGTTCGCGGTGGCGATCCTGCCGCTGTTCCTCCTGCTGCGCTCCTTCGGCCTGCTGAACAACCCGCTGGGGGTGATCCTGCCGCAGGCCGCCTTCGGCCTGTCGCTGACGATCATCATCCTGCGGCAGTTCTTCCGGTCGATCCCGGGCGAGATCGAGGAGGCGGCCACCCTGGACGGCTGCACCCCGTTCGGGTTCTTCTGGCGGATCCTGCTGCCGATGGCGCGCCCGGCGCTGGCCACCGTCTCGGTGCTGGCGATCGTGGGGAGCTGGAACAACTTCTTCCTGCCCCTGGTCGTCTTCAACGATCCCGGCCTGTGGACGCTGCCGGTCGGCGTGCAGCAGTTCCAGGGGCAGTTCAGCCGGGACACGGCCCGCATCCTGGCCTACGTGGTGCTGGCCATGGTGCCGGCGCTCGCCTTCTACGCGGTCGCCGAGCGCCATCTCGTCGGCGGTCTCACCACGGGCGCGACGAAGGGATAGGCGATGGCTGCGCCGTGCTTTCGCGGACCACCAGGTCGGTCGCCAGCTCCACCCGCCGGGCCTCGGCGGACTCGCCGCGGCCCATCGCCAGCACCATCCGGGTGGCCAGGTCGGCCATGTCCTGGAGGGGCTGGCGGACGGTGGTGAGCGGCGGCCAGGCCGACCTGGCCAGCGGCAGGTCGTCGAAGCCGACGACGCTGAGGTCCGCGGGCACCCGCAGCCCCCGCTGCCGGGCCGCCTCGAAGACCCCGAACGCCTGCATGTCGCTTCCGGCGAAGATGGCGGTCGGCGGGTCGGGCAGGGACAGCAGCGCGTGACCCTGATCGTGGCCGGAGTCCACCAGGAAGTCGCCGTGCCGGATCAGCTCCGGCTCGACCGGCACGCCGGCGGTCTCCAGGGCCGCCCGGTAGCCGTCGATCCTGGCCCGGCTGCACAGCATGTCGCCGGGCCCGCCGATCATCCCGATCCGGCGGTGCCCGAGCTCCAGCAGGTGGCGGGTGGCCGACAGGCCGCCGTGCCAGTTGGTGGCCCCCACCGAGGCGACGCCGTTGGCGGGCTCGCCCTCGGGGTCGACCACCACGAACGGCATCGAGCGGGCGCTCAGCTGGCCCTGCAGGCCGGTCGAGAGCCGCGAGGCGACGATGACGACGCCGTCGGTCCGGCGGGCGGCGATGCGCTCCAGCCAGTCCCGGCCAGGCCCGGCGTGGGTGTGCAGCACCGAGATGACCACGCTGGCCTCGGCCTCGCGGGCCGCGGTCTCGGCGCCGCGCACGATCTCCATCGCCCACGGGCTCTCGATCTCGGCGAACACCAGGTCGATCAGCCCGACCGGGCCGTCGCCGGGGCTGACCCGGCGCTGGTATCCGTGTTTGTGCAGCAGGCGTTCCACCCGCTGCCGCGTCTCTGGGGCGACTTCGGGGCGGCCGTTGATGACCTTGGAAACCGTGGGGACGGAAACGCCGGCCTCTTCGGCGATAACGGCGATAGTCACCCGCCTTTTCGATGGCATGGAACGGATCATAGCCGAAAACTTTCGGTCCCGCTTCCCCAGGTCGGATAGGCATATGGAAGCGCTCCCACGAGATGTTGACGTGTTACCTGCCTGGTATCTATTCTGCGATTTGCGAAATATTCGGTTGATATCCGAAACTTTCAGAGAGCTCAGGAGCGTCGATGCCCGACTTGCGCGTGACCGGATCCCACCTCACCGACTCAACTGGACGGCCGGTACGACTTCGCGGCGTCGGCCTCGGTGGCTGGCTGAACATGGAGAACTTCATCACCGGCTACCCGGCTAACGAGACCGCGATGCGGCTGGCCGTCCGGGACGTGCTGGGCGAGGAGCGCTATGAGATGTTCTTCGACCGGCTGCTGACCTCGTTCTTCGACGCGGCCGACGCGGACCTGCTCCGCGACATGGGCACCAACTGCGTGCGCATCCCGGTGAACTACCACCACTTCGAGTCCGACGACCAGCCGTTCGAGATCATCGAGCAGGGCTTCCGGCATCTGGACCGGGTCGTCGGCCTGCTCGGCGAGCGTGAAATTTACAGCGTGATCGACCTGCACGCGCTGCCCGGATCGCAGAACCAGCACTGGCACAGCGACAACCCCACGCACGTGGCCTCCTTCTGGCAGCACCGGAACTTCCAGGACCGGGCCGTGCACCTGTGGGAGGCCATCGCCGACCGGTACAAGGACAATCCGTGGGTGGCCGGCTACAACCCGATCAACGAGCCCGGCGACGTGCGCGGCCAGGTGATCGGACCGCTCTACGACCGGCTGGTCAAGGCGATCCGCGCGATCGACCCCGGGCACGTGCTGTTCCTGGACGGCAACACCTACTCCACCGACTTCTCGATCTTCCGTGAGGTGTACGAGAACACGGTCTTCGTCTGCCACGACTACGCGCTGGCCGGGTTCGCGCACGGCGGACCCTACCCGGGTTACACGCGCGGCGAGTGGGTGGACCGCGACCAGCTCGAACAGGCCTTCGAGAAGCGCACCGCGTTCCAGCGGGAGACCGGGACGCCGATCTGGGTGGGCGAGTTCGGGCCCGTCTACACCGGGAACGCGGAGACCGACGCCCAGCGGTACCAGATCCTCAGGGACCAGCTGGAGATCTACAACGCGCATGCGGCCGGGTGGTCGATCTGGACGTACAAGGACGTCGGGCTGCAGGGGCTGGCCGGGGCGGCGGGGCCGTACATGGAGAGGTTCGGGGACTTCATCGCCAAGAAGCAGCGGCTCGGGGCGGACCGCTGGGGGTCGACCATGGAGGAGTCGGCCAGCGATCTCGCGCCGCTGCACCGGCTGATGGACACCGAGTTCCCGTCCTGGAACCCCTACCCGTGGGGCGCGCGCTACCAGATCGACGACCTGGTCCGGCACATCCTCATCGCCCAGGCGCTCGTGCCCGAATACGCCGAGTTGCTGCGCGGCTGCTCCGACGAGGAGCTGGTCGCCCTCGCCGACTCCTTCGCGCTGGCCAACTGCGTCCGCCGCCAGCCGCTCATCGACCTGCTCACCGACGACATCACGCGAAACCCGTAACACTCCCACCTGACCAGGAGCCCCCTCATGCGCACGGCCCGATACTGGGTGATCCCTGCCTTCCTAGGACTGTTAGCCGGGCTGCTCGCGCCCCCGGCGCTGGCCGATCCCGTCACCATCGCCGGCTACGACTACGAGACCAGTGCCGGGGGGTGGGCACCACGGGGTGCGGGGGTCTCCGTCGCCACCACCGCGGACGCGGCGCACTCCGGATCGCAGTCCCTGTCGGTCACCGGCCGGTCTGCGACCTGGCACGGCACGTCCATCACGCCGCCGTTCGAGAAGGGCATCACCTACAACGTCACCGCGTGGGCGCGGGCGCTGCCGGGCCAGCCGTCCTCGACGGTCGCGCTCACCATGGAGCGCACGCCGTCCGGCGGCAGCACCACCTACGAGCGCATCGGGGCGGCCACCGTCACCGACGCGGCCTGGGTCGAGATCTCGGGGGCGTACTCGTTCTCGGTGGACTCGACGCTGAACCTGTATTTCGAGAGTTCGGGCGACACCGTCGCGTTCTACCTGGACGACGTGGTCATCAGCGCCGACTCCGATCCCACCCAGTCCGGCCTGTCCACCGACTTCGAGACCGGCGCCGCGCAGGGCTGGGCGCCGCGCGGGTCGTCCACCCTGGCGGCGTCCACCTCGGCCGCCCACGCCGGCTCGTACGGCCTGGCCGTCACCAACCGCTCCGCCTCCTGGGACGGCCCGGCCCGCAACATCCTCGGCAAGATGGCCAAGGGCTCCAAATACGCCCTTGAGGTGTGGGTGCGCTCGGCCACCGCGCAGAACCTCGGTCTTTCCATCGAGCGGCGGCTGAGCGGCACGCCCAGCTACGAGCGCGTCGTGGCGCCCACCGCGCTCGCGGCCGGGGTGTGGACCAAGCTGGCGGGGACGTACACGCTGGCTTACGATCACGACTTCCTCAGCGTGTACGTCGAGTCCGACACCGGCACGCTGCCGTTCGACATCGACGACTTCTCGCTCACCTACATCGCGCCCAAGCCGATCCAGACCGACATCCCCTCCCTGAAGGACACCGTGCCGTTCACCCTCGGCGCGGCCTTCTACCGGGGCGCGACCCTGGGCGAGCACGCCAAGCTCATCAACAAGCACTACGAGAGCGTCACTCCGGGCAACGCGCTCAAGTGGGACGCCACCGAGCCGACCGAGGGCGTGTTCACCTTCGCCGAAGGCGACGCGCTGGTGGACTTCGCCACCGACAACGACCTGCAGTTCCGCGGGCACACGCTGGTGTGGCACAGCCAGACGCCCGACTGGGTGTTCGCCGGGGCCACCAAGGAGATCCTGCTCCAGCGGATCGAGAACCACATCCGCGCCGTGATGGGCCGCTACAAGGGCCGGATCGGCACCTGGGACGTGGTCAACGAGGTCATCGACGAGAACCAGCCCGACGGGCTGCGCCGCTCGCCGTGGTTCACCATCGCCGGGCTCGACTACATCAGGACCGCCTTCCGGGTGGCCCGCGAGGTGGACCCGGACGCGACGCTCGTCTTCAACGACTACAACACCGAGTTCCCGCGCAAGCGCGAGGCCATGTTCAAGGTGGTCAAGCAGCTGCGGCAGGAGGGCGTGCCGATCGACGCGGTCGGGCACCAGCTGCACGTCAACATCGAGCAGGCGCCGGCCTCGTGGATCGAGTCGAGCATCGAGCGATTCGCCCAGCTGGGCGTCGAGCAGCAGGTCACCGAGCTGGATGTGAGCGTGTACACCGACTTCGTCAGCAGCTACGCGAGCGTTCCGGCGGCGGTGCTGGCGGAGCAGGGGCACCGGTACAAGGAGATCTTCGATGTGTTCCGGCGGCAGGCGTCGAAGCTGACCTCGGTGACGATCTGGGGTGTGGCCGATGACGCGACCTGGCTGTCGTCGTTCCCGATCACGCGGCTCAACCCGCCGCTGCCGTTCGACGACGAGCTGCAGGCCAAGCCCGCGTTCTGGGGGATCGCCGATCCTGCGCAGCTGCCGCCGCTGAGCCGGCAGTTGAACGCGCCGGCCGGGAGCGTGGAGGTGGACGGGAAGCGGGATGTCGCGTGGGATTACCTGCCCGACGCACCGATCGCCCGGGTTGGGAACCTGTCGGCCGGGTTCCAGGTGCGGAGCACCTCCGGTGGGCTTTACGTGCTCGGTGAGGTGGTCGACGCGACCAACAACAAGACCGACACGGTGACGTTCACGGTGGAGGGCACGGCGTACAGGATCCAGCGGGGTGGCACGCACGCGCAGGGGTTCAAGGCGCACGCCAAGAAGACCGACGACGGTTACCGGGTGGAGGCCAAACTTCCCTCTGGTACGGCGACCGATGTCAAGGTGGTCGTCGACGACGCCTCCGGTCCGGAAATTTCGTGGAATGGCACCATAAGTCTGCTGCCTGCGATCAAGACGACCTCCGCACCCAAGGGCACGCCGGTGGTCGACGGGACCGTGGACTCGGTGTGGAGCAAGGCCAAGGAGGTCACCACCGGGACCTGGGTGCAGGGCACCTCCGGGGCGACCGCCAAGGTCAAGGCGCTGTGGAACAACGGCACGCTGTACGTGCTGGCGCGGGTCACCGATCCGGTGCTCAGCGAGGAGTCGCCCAACGCGTACGAGGAGGACTCGGTCGAGATCTTCGTGGACCCGGAGAATAACAAGACCAAGGGCTACGACGATGACGACGGGCAGTACCGGATCAGCTTCACGGGCCACCAGAGCATCGGCGGCACCTTCGACGCCTTCGGCATCCGCGACAACCTGACCAGCGCGGCCTCACTCACCCCGACCGGCTACATCGTCGAGGCGGCCATCAAGCTCCCGACGGTCACCCTGGCCAAGGACGCCCTCCTCGGCTTCGACCTCCAGGTCAACGACGCCACCGGCCCGGCCAGGACCGCCGCCGTGACCTGGAACGACCCGACGGGCCAGAGCTACCTCAACACCTCCCGCTGGGGCGTCCTACAACTAGCAAAGTAAACATGTTCAAATAGGAGCAGTTGCCGGGCCCCACCCTTCCGCAGCGTGCGGGGCCCGGCAGCTGTGTTCGGGGAGACTCTATGTTCACGAACCCTGTTATTCCGGGATTCCACCCGGACCCTTCGGTGTGCCGGGTCGGCGCGGACTACTACCTCGTCACCTCATCCTTCGAGTGGTTTCCCGGGGTGCCGATCTTCCACAGCCGGGATCTGGTGCACTGGCGCCAGCTCGGGCACGTGCTCGACCGCCCGTCGCAGCTGGCTCTGGACGGGGTACGCCCTTCGGGCGGCATCTACGCCCCGACCATCCGCCACCACGACGGCGTCTTCTACATGATCACCACGCTGATGGACGAACCGGGCAATTTCCTGGTCACCGCCACCGACCCGGCCGGGCCGTGGAGCGACCCGATCTGGTTCCCCGAGACGCGCGGCTTCGACCCGTCGCTGCTCTTCGACGACGACGGGCGCACATGGATGTGCGGAGCCCGCGAGAAGACCGCCAAACAATACGACGGCGACACCGAGATCTGGCTCCGCGAGCTCGACCTGACCGCCATGAAGCTCGTCGGCGAGGAACACGTCATCTGGGAGCCCGTACAACGCGGCGGCATCTGGGCCGAAGGCCCGCACATCTACCTGGTCAACGGCCGCTACTACCTGCTGACCTCCGAAGGCGGCACCGCCGAAGACCACGCCATCATGGTCGCCCGCGCCGACCAGATCACCGGCCCCTACGAGCCCAACCCCCGCAACCCCATCCTCACCCACCGCCACCTCGGCCTGCGCCACCCGATCACCAGCACCGGCCACCCCGACCTGGTGCAGACCCAGGACGGCGACTGGTGGTCCGTCCTCCTGGCCACCCGCCCCTACGGCGGCCCCGCATCCGGGCCGCTCACCATGGCCGCCGTACGCGCCGACAGCGGCTACAACCTGGGCCGCGAAACCTTCCTCACCAGCGTCCACTGGGAAGACGACTGGCCGGTCTACGACCTCGTCCAGCCCGAAATGCCCGCCCCCGCCCTCCCCACCCACCGCTGGCCCGCGGAACCCGCCTGCGACCACTTCGACGGGCCGCGGCTGTCTCCGGCATGGAACCATCTGCGCACCCCACGAGAGCCGTACTGGAGCCTCGCGGACAGCCGTCTCACGCTGAGCCTGCGCCCCCAGACGCTGACGGAATGGGGCAATCCCAGCCTGATCGCCCGGCGCCAGCAGCACATGGACTTCGCCGCCCACACTGTCCTGGAATTCCAGCCACAGGGCGGGGAGAGCGCCGGTCTCGCGCTGATCCAGAACGACGAATACCAGATCAGGTTCGCGCGCTCCGCACACGGCCTAACGCTGATCCGGCGCGCGTCCGGGGTCGACACCGTCGTCGCCGCCACCGAGTCACACGCGGGCAGGACCTGGCTCGGCGTCGAGGCCCACGGCCAGGACTACCGTTTCAGGTACGCCGAGGCGCCCGGCGAATGGCGGGACCTGGGCGACCCGGTGGACGGCCGCATCCTCAGCTCCACCACCTCCGGCGGCTTCATCGGCGCGATGATCGCCCTGTACGCCACCTCCAACGGCACCCCCACCACCAACACCGCCTCCTTCGACTGGTTCGAATACCAACCCATCTGAGCGGTCGGATGCGGCGGCCCCCCGTTGGCGCCGGTGCGGCGAGAAGTGGCGCTGGCGTAAACGGCGCCGGATAACGGCGAGGAAGCTGGAGCCTTATACGTGCTTGGTTGCGGCGATAGGGGGGTCAATCCAATAGGTGGGTTCGGAACCAGGCGATCATTCGTTCGCTGCGGTCGATTCGGCGGTCCAGTCGGGCGGTGTGGGTGAGGGAGTGGTCGGAGTCGGGGTAGAGGACGTACTCGACTTTGCGGCCGAGGCGGCGGAGGGCGACGAACATCTGCTCGGCGTCGGAGGGTGGGCAGCGGTGGTCCTGTTCGCCTTGGAGGAGCAGGAGTGGGGTGGTGATGTTCGCGACGTGGCGGAGTGGCGAGATCTTCCAGAGGTGGTCGATGCCTTCCGGGGTCCAGACGTCGCCGAGGGCTGAGTCCACGTCGTAGATCGCGCCTAGGTCGCAGGCGGCGAAGCTGGAGATCTGGTTGGTGACGCCGTTTTGGCTGACCGCTGCGCGGAAACGGTCGGACGTGCCGATTAGCCAGTTGGTGAGGAAGCCGCCGTAGGAGTTGCCGTAGCAGCCGATTCGGGTGGGGTCGGCTAGGCCGAGGGCGATGAGGGTGTCCAGGACGGTGTGGCAGTCTTCGGCGTCGGGGTCGCCCCAGTTGGGGCCTAGGGCGGTGCCGAAGGCGTACCCGCGGTGGAAGGAGCCGCGGATGTTGGGGCGGACGACCAGGAATCCGGCGGCGGCGAGGAGCAGGGCGTCGGTGTCGGGTTCGACCGGCCAGGCCCAGGCGGGGCCGCCGTGGAGTTGCAGGATCACGGGGAGCGGTTTGTCCGAGGGGGGTCCGACCAGGAAGACCTGGATGCCTTCGATTTCGAGTTCCCGTTGGATGGGGCGTTCGAAGCTGGACAGCCAGGCCGCGCCCGAGCGGAACAGGAGTTCTGGGTCGCCTTCCGGGGTGAGCCGGTAGAGATCGGGGCGGGCCGCGCCGCCGAAGGTCGCGATCGCGCACACCACGCCGCCGGCGGCGGCCAGCGCGTGCACGACCGGGTCGAGCCGCGCGGGGGTCAGGTCGACGATCCCGGTGTCCGTCACCCGCTGGGCGATCTCCCGGCCGTTGTCGCAGGTGACCGTGAGGCGTTCGTCCGTGGTCGGAGCCTGGCCGGAGAACCGGTCGAGGTGGCCGGTCAGGGAGATGGGGGATTCATCCGGAACGGTGTGCCACAGTTGCTCGTTTTCGAAGTCGGTCGGGCGGCGTGACGGGGCCGCGACGCAGACGACGGTTCCGTCCGGGTCGTAGGAGAAGCGCGTCACCGGACCCGCGACCCAACTGGCCAGAGTGATCGGCCCTCCGGCCAGCGGAACTTCGTAGACCTGCGGATTCGGGTCGAGATCCGCGTCGGGCCGGGGATCGGCGATGAAGCCCACCTTCGTCCCGCAGGGCGCGACCCGTGGACTCGACGCCCACCAGTCACCCGAGGTCAGCCGGACCGTCTTCCCGTCAGGTTCGACCAGGTGCAGATGGGTGGGATACAGCCGTAACCCGTGACCATCCTCACGCCAATCCAGCCGACGAATCACGCGCGCGGTCGATTTCCCCGACATGACCGGAGAGTCCTCGTCGGGAACGACGACGACGAAGGCCGCTCCGAACCAGGCGTAGTCGGTGACCCCCTTCGGAAAGGAGGTGACCCTGGTCGCCGGACCGCCGGACGAGGGCCGGGTGTGAAGCTGGTCCTTGAACAGATACGCCAGGGTGCGTCCATCAGGAGAGAAACGCGGAGTCGACGCCTCCAGCGCGATCACGGTCGCGGCGGCACCGGAAGCGATCGGTGCCTTCGAGGGGATGCCCGGCGGCCTCTCGTCCGAAGCGATGGATGTCGCGGCGACGACTAGCCGCCCTCCGCCGGAAGCGATCGGTGCCTTCGCGGCGGTGCTCGGCGGCCTCTCGTCTGAAGCGATGGATGTCTTCGCAGCGACGGCTGGCCGCCTTTCGCCGGAAGCGATCGGTGCTTTCGCGGCGACGACCGGAGGCCCGCCATTCGAATTGATCGATTTCTCGGTGGCGACCGGCAACCCCTGAGCCGTCTCCGAGGCGGCGAGCTGGGATCCCGCGCTCGGGATCGGGACGGTCAGCAGGCGATGGTGCTCCTTGCCGCGAACCACGCGGCGTTCGATGACGGCGGCGAGCGCTCCGTTTGGAGCAACATCCAGCTCTGTCAGCAACCGGTCGGCTGCCAGGTCCTGCGGGCGCATCCGCGTACCCCCTTGCTCAGGGATGGAGCGTAGTGAATGACTATTGCCAAGGTAAAGAGTGCTGTGTTTGAGTGGCGAATCAGGAAAGGGGGGTCCGATGGCGGACAAGGCGCTGCGGTGTGCGCGGCTGGTGGACGTGGTCGCGGGGCGGGTGCTCGACGATCAGGTGATCCTGATCGAGGGGGAGCGGGTGGTCGATGTCCGCCCTGCCGCCGAGGTCGCGTTCGAGGGTGAACTGATCGATCTGGGCGACGTGACGGTAACGCCCGGGCTGATCGATCTGCACACTCACCTGGTCGGTGTCGCGGCCTGTGGTGACTACGCGCAGGAGCTCAAGTACAGCGCCGCCCAGCAGACTCTGGCCGGGGTGCCCAACGCCCGCGACACGCTGATGGCCGGATTCACCACCGTCCGCGATGTAGGGACATTTCGGGCATTTCTGGATGTGGCACTACGGGATGCCATTGACGCCGGGCACATTCTGGGGCCCCGGATGGCGGTCGCAGGGGCGTACATCACAGTCAAGGGCGGCGGGGGCATGGTCACCGGCCTCGCCCCCGACATCGAGTTGCCGCGTGAGTTCCGGTTCGGCCAGACCTCCAGCGTGGACGACATCCGCGAGCGGGTCCGCGAGATCATCTTCAACGGCGCCGACCTGATCAAAGTGATCGCCACCGGCGCGGTCCTCGCCAACGGCACCGTCCCCGGCGCCCCCGAACTCACCGAGCCCCAGCTCCGCGCCGCCGTCGAGGAAGCCTCCTGGTACGGCCGCCACGTCGCCGCCCACGCCCACGGCGCAGAAGGCATCAAACGCGCGATCCGCGCGGGCGTGCGCTCCATCGAACACGCTTGCTTCCTCGACGACGAGGGCGTGGACCTGATGGTCGAACACGGCACCTACCTGTCCGCCGACATCTGGTGGGCCGACTGGATCACCGAGACCGGCCCGTCCCAGGGCTACGACGCCGAGCAGCTCCGCAAGAACGACGAGACCGCCGAAGCCCAGCGCACCGCGTTCGCCAAAGCCGTCAAAGCCGGCGTGAAGATCGGTTTCGGCACCGACGCGGGCGGCTTCCCGCACGGCCTCCAGGCCCGCCAGCTCGCCACCATGGTCGAGCACGGCATGACCCCCGTGGCCGCCCTCCGCGCCGCAACCCTGACCAGCGCCGAATGCATGGGCTGGGAAGACCGGGTGGGCTCGCTCACCCCCGGCCGGTACGCCGACCTGATCGCCATCCCCGGCGCCCTCGATATCCAGAAATTTCAGCACGTGCCCTTCGTGATGAAGGGCGGCACGGTCGTCAAGAACGAGCTCGGGTGAACCGCTTCTACCTCGCCGGAATCGCCGCCCTGGTCAGCGTCACCGCGATCTGGGGTTCCACATTCCCGCTGACCAAGGACATGCTGCTCCGCCTACCCGTAGCGGACCTGTACGCCGTGCGCTTCGCGATCGCGGTCGCCGTCCTGGTAGCGATCCGGCCAAGATCCCTCCTCGGACTGACCCGCCGCACCTGGCTGACCGGAATCGCCCTGGGCCTGGTGTACGGCGCCGCCCTCGTGGTCCAGACCCTCGCGCTGATCGAACTGCCGTCCTCGGTGTCGGGTTTCGTGACCGGGTCGTACCTTGTGCTGACGCCGTTACTGGCCTGGATCTGGACCAGAACCGTGCCGGAACGCAGAACCTGGGTCGCGGTCGCCCTGGCCACCGCCGGAATGGCCGCGTTCACCCTGCTCAGCGGCGGCGACACCGGCGGCGAGATCGCGCCGGGCCCGGTCGCGCTGACCCTGCTCTCCGCCGCCCTCTACGCGGTGCACATCGTCGCCCTCGGCCGCTGGTCCAGCCCCGGGGACGCGTACCCCTTGTCGATCATCCAGATCCTCACCCTGACCGTGATCATGTGGGTGGCCGCCGCGCCCGGCGGGGTGGCCATGCCCGAGACCCCCGCCGACTGGGCCGGGGTCCTCTACCTGGCCACCATCGCCGGAGCCTTCACCTTCCTGGCCCAGACCTGGGCGCAGGCCCACGTCCCGCCCACGGCCGCCGCCGTCGTCATCTCGGCGGAACCGCTGTGGGCCACCGGCTTCGCCTTCGCCCTCTACGACGAGGCGCTCACCTGGCCCGTCCTCGTCGGCGGCGCCTGCGTGGTCGCCGCGATGATCCTGGTCGCCTGGCCTCGGCGTGAGGCGGCCGTCCCCCACTGGCTTCCTGAGGAGGCGACATGTCCCGCGTCCCCCGTACCGCCCGGGCGTTGACCGAGGAGCAGGCGGACGCCGTCCGGCTGGCCCGCGACTTCGCCGCCGCCGAGATCCGGCCGCGCGCCCGGGAGGTGGACGAGGCCGATCACGTGCTGCCCCGGGAGATCTGGGCCAAAGCCGCCGGGATCGGATTGACCTCGTTCATGATTCCCGAGGCGTACGGCGGGGGCGGGGTGGCCGATCTGGTCACCCAGTGCCTGGTGCAGGAGGAGTTGTGCCATGGCGACATCGCGATCGGCAACCTGGTCACCTCCAACGGCTTCTTCGCCGCGCCCGTACTCGAACTCGGCACCGAGGAGCAGCGGAAACGCTTTCTGACGCCGCTCTGCTCCGCGGATCCGCCGCTGACCGCGCTGGCCACCACCGAGCCGGGCGTCGGCTCGGACGCCGCCGCGATCACCACCCGGGCGGTACGCGACGGCGACCACTACGTCCTGACCGGCCAGAAATCCTGGATCTCCAACGCGCCTTTCGCCGACTATTTCGTCATTTTCGCCACCGTCGCGCCGGGAACCCGGTCGAAAGGCATCACCGCATTCGTGGTCGAACGCGGCACTCCCGGCCTGACGATAGGCAACCCGATGCCCAAGATGGGCCAGCGTGGCATCGCCTGTGCTGAATTGTTCCTGGACGGGGTCAGGGTGCCGGTGGAGAACCGGCTGGGCGAGGAGGGCCAGGGCTTCTACGGCCTGATGCGCACCTTCGACGCCTCCCGCATCCTGATCGCCGCCGCCTGCACCGGCCTGTCCCGGGCCGCCCTCGACGCCGCACTCGCCTACGCGAAGGACCGCGAACAGTTCGGCGTGAGAATCATCGACCACCAGTCGGTGGCCTTCCGCCTCGCCGACATGGCCACCAAGACGGATATTTCACGACTGGTAACCATGCGTGCCGCAGAACTGTACGACACCGGCGCGACCGTGACCGAAGAGGCCGCGATCGCCAAGCTGACCGCCTCAGAACACGCGATGTGGTGCACCTGGGCAGCCGTGCAAATCCACGGCGGCTGGGGCTACTCCCGCGAGTTCCTGGTCGAGAAGTGGATGCGCGACGCCAAACTGGAAGAACTCGAGGAAGGCACCTCCGACATCCAGCGCCTGATCATCTCCCGCTCCCTGGCCCGCCGATGACCACCGCCGCGCAGGTGCTGGCGGCGACCATTCGCGCGTACGGTGTGGACCCCGTCTTCGGCATTCCCGGCACGCACAACCTCGCCATCTACCAGGCGTTGGCCGAGGCGGGCGTCCGCTGCGTCACCACCCGCCACGAGCAGGGCGCCGGCTACGCCGCCGATGGTTACGCGCGGGCGACCGGCCGCCCCGGCGTCGTCCTCACCACGACAGGCCCGGCCGTCCTCAACGCCGCCGCCGCGCTCGCCCAGGCCTACTCAGATTCGTCCCCCGTCCTGCTCATCTCACCCGGCGTCCCGCTGACCCATCCCCGCCTCGGCCGTGGTTACCTGCACGAATCCAAAGACCAGTCCCGCGCCCTGGACTCTCTCTGCGCCTGGAGCCACCGCGTCACCTCCCCCGAGGAGATCCCCGCCGCCCTCTCCCGCGCCTTCGCCTCCTTCACCGAGGGTCGCCCCCGCCCGATCCACCTGGAAATCCCGGTAGACCTCCTCGACCTCCCCACGTCCGTTCCCCCGGCCACCCCGTTCCAGGTTCCGCCCCGCGCTCCCGACCCCACTGCCATCGCCTCCGCCGCCACCCTGCTCGGTACGGCCCTGCGCCCCGCGATCGTCCTCGGCGGCGGCGTCCACCACTCCCACGCCGACCACTCACACGTCCATCGCTCCCGCGCCGGGACCCTCGCCCTCACGTTGGCCGAACGCACCGGCGCACCCGTTGTCACCACGGCCAACGGCAAAGCGGCCGTCCCCGAGTCGCACCCGCTGGCCCTCGGCGCGACCCTGCACCTGCCGGCCGTCCAGACCTGGCTGGCCACGTGCGACGTCGTCCTCGCGATCGGCACCGAACTGGCCCCCTCTGACTTCTGGATAGACGACTTCCGCCTGACCGGCCACCTCATCAGAATCGACGTCGATCCCGCCCAGATGCACGGCGACCACCCCGCCACGATCCCGATCGTCGCCGACGCGTTCCTTGCCTTGAACGCCCTGCTCATCCATCCGGCGATACCTCAGATACCGGAACACGTTCCGCGGGAGCCACTGGACGCCGAGTCACTCGCGGAGCGGCGGGATTCCGTTGTCCGGTCAGGGCCGGATGCCGAGTGGCTCGCGGACCGACCGGAATCCGTTGTCCGGGCAGGGTGGGATGCCGAGTCGCTCGCGGATCGACCGGAATCCGTTCTCCAGGCTGGCTTGGATGCCGAGTCGCTCGCGGGGCGGTCGGATTCCGTTCTCTGGGCTCAGCGGGATGCCGAGTTGGAGGCGCTTGCGGGTCGGTGGGGTTCCCAGCTCAAGGCCGTCAGGGATGTGCTTCCTGCGGACACGATCGTGACCGCTGACAGCTCGATGTTCTGCTACTACGGTGCGCTCGGCGGTCTGCCGGTTGATCCGCCGGGGCGGTTCCTCTATCCGACCGGCTTCGGCACGCTGGGCTTCGCGCTCCCCGCCGCCATCGGAGCCAAGATCGCCTACCCGGAAAGGCCGGTCGCTGTGCTGGCCGGGGACGGCGCGTTTCAGTTCAGCGTCCAGGAACTGGCCACAGCGGTGGAACTCGGCCTCCCGTTGCCGATTGTGATCTCCGTCAACGGTGGATACGGAGAGATCCGGGCGGAAATGGTGGCGCGCGGCATGTCGCCCGTGGCGGTCGATCTGCACAATCCCGACTTCGTTGGTCTCGCCGTGGCGTACGGCGCTGGCGGGGTTGCCGTGGACACGCCGGAGGAGCTCGGGGAGGCGGTTGGGAAGGCGTTGCACGCTTCGGGGCCCACTGTGATCGTTTTGAGGGAGGCGTGATGGCGCGGGAGCCGTACCTGAAGGTGACCTGGACCGATGAGGTGACCGGGCGGCCGGGATATCTGGTCATCGACCGGCTGGGCCGGGGGGTGAGCAGTGGCGGGTTGCGGATGCGGGCCGGGGTCACGCTGGCTGAGGTCGCGGACCTGGCTCTGGGGATGAGCCGTAAGGAGGCGCTGGCCTATGAGCCGGGGCTGCGGTATCAGCCGCTGGGTGGGGCCAAGGGCGGTATCGACTGTGATCCGCTCGATCCGGGGGCGGCTGGGATGTTGCGGCGGTACATCAGCGCCATGAAGCCGCTGCTGCAGACGTATTGGGCGACCGGTGAGGATCTGGGCCTGCGGCAGGAGTCGATCGACGCCGCCTGCCAGGAGGCGGGACTGCGCACGTCCATCGACGCCGTTTTGCCGCTGCTCCCCGACCCGGACGCGGCGCTGAAAGGCCTCGACGAGGCGTTCTCGGTGACCGTCGATGGGATCGGACTCGGTGATCTCGCTGGGGGCTGCGGAGTGGCGGAGGCGGCGCTGACCGCCCTCGATCTGGTGATCCCCGATCGCCGGGCGACGGCGGTGATCCAGGGGTTCGGGTCGATGGGCGGCGCGACCGCGCGTTTCCTCGCCCGGGCGGGGGTCCTGGTGGTCGGCATCGCCGACAGCGAGGGCGTGGTCGCCAACCCGGACGGGCTGGACGTGGAGACGCTTCTGCTCACCCGGGACGAACACGGACGCATCGACCGTTCCCGGCTGCGCGTCACCGACGAGAAACTGCCCAGGGACGCCTGGCTCGACCTGGAGTGCGATGTGCTGGTTCCGGCGGCGGTGTCGTACTGCATCGGCATTGACGAAGCCCCGAGGGTGACCTCGCGCCTGATCGTCGAAGCCGCCAACTGCCCGGTGACGCCGGACGCCGAAGCACTGCTCCGGGACTTCGGCGTGATCGTCGTCCCAGACGTGGTCGCCAACTCGGCCACCAACTCCTGGTGGTGGTGGACGCTGTTCGGCGACATCCCCGCCGAAGCCGACGCCGCGTTCGCCAAGATCCGCTCCTGGATGCGCCGAGTGGTCACCGACATCCTCACCGAGGCCACGACCACCGGCATGCTGCCCCGCGAGATCGCCCACACGCTCAGCGAACGCATCCTGGAAACCCGATGAACCGCCGGTTCGTGCCGTGTTTTGTCGCGGTTGGTGAGAATGATCGGGAGGGTGCGTGAACGGTCTGTTCGACCCCTGTTCTGTCGCGGTGGTGGGTGCGTCGGATGACCCGGCCAAATGGGGTTACTGGCTGGCCAAGGGTGCGTTGCGTGGGGTCGGTCGTCGAGAGGTGTATCTGATCAATGGCCGGGCCGGGCAGGTTCAAGGCCAGCATGCCTATCGACAGCTTTCCGATCTTCCGAAATTTCCGGAACTGGTGGCGATTGTCACGCCGCCCGCTTCGTATGAAGCCGTTGTCGAGGACGCGCTTTCGGCAGGTGCGCGTTATCTCGTTGGCATCACCGCCGGGGTCGACCGTGCCTACCCCGGCGGTCATGCGGCCCTGGCCGCCCGCGTCCGCGCCGCCGGGGCCCGCCTGCTTGGTCCCACCTGCATGGGTGTGTATGACGGCGCCACCGACCTCGCCCTCACCTGGGGTTCCCTGACTCCGGGCCCGATCGGCGTGGTCTCGCAGAGCGGCTCGGTCGGCCTCGAAATCGGCTACCTGGCCACGCGCGCGGGCCTCGGCCTCTCGCGTTTCGTGTCCGTCGGGGCCCAAGCAGACCTCACTACCGCGGACCTGCTCGACCCGGTCATCACCGCACCCAACACCCGGGTCGTCATCCTCTACCTGGAAGACCTGTCCCTCGGGCGCTCCCTCATCACTTTCGCCGACCGGGCGAGGGCGCTAGGCAAACGTGTCATCCTGCTGGCCGTCGGGGGCTCGGCGGCGGGCGAACGCGCGATCAACTCCCATACCGGTGCCCTTGCCACCCCCGACACGGCGGTGAACGCGCTCTGTGACGCGGCCGGTGTCATCCGCGTCCACACCCCGGCCCAAGCGGTCAACGCCGCCCAGATCTGCCTGGCCGGCCTCCCTTCGAGGAAGCCGCGCCTGGCCGTGGTGGCCGACAGCGGCGGGCAGGGCGCGCTGGCGGCCGAGTTCGCCGAACGCGCGGGACTTGAGGTGCCCGCACTGTCCCCGGAGACCATCGAAGTCCTCGCGAAGATGCTCCCGGCGGACGCGGGACTGGCCAACCCCATCGACCTCGCAGGGGCCGGTGAAGCCGATCTCGGGATATATCCGCGTGTGGCCCACGCGGTCGCCGCCGACGTCGACGTGGTCCTTTTAACCGGATATTTCGGGGCTTACGCGGCCGACAGCCCGGCGCTCCGCGACATCGAGGAGACCGCCGCACGCGACCTCCCCTGGGGCCGATGCCTGGTGCACACCATGCGAACCGACGGCCCCACGACCGACATACTTCGCCGCGGCGGCTTCCCCGTCTTCGACACGATCGACGACCCCATCAACGCCCTTGCCGCGACTTTCCACGCGAACGAGGGAATCCGCCCAACATCGGACCCGGCACCCGGCGAAGCCCACGACACTCGTCCGGCACCCGAGGCAGTCACTGGGATCGGTCTGGTACGGCAGGGACCCGCTGGCGGTGGTCTGGTGCCCGAGAGAGTCACTGGGATCGGTCCGGTACGGCAGGATCCCGCTGGCGGTGGTCTGGTGCCCGAGAGAGTCACTGGGATCGGTCCGGTACGGCAGGATCCCGCTGGCAGTGGTCTGGCGCCCGAGAGAGTCACTGGAATAGGTCCGGCACATCAGGAACCCGCTGACGGTGGATTGGCACGCGCGGGAGCCACTGGGATCGGTCCGGCAGGTCAGGAACTTGCTGACGGTGGATTGGTGGGAGCCACTGACATGGGTCCGGCACCCAGTGAGAACGCTGATGTTGGTCCCGTCGGTGGAGTTGACCGCATTCGGGCGGAGCTGGTCGCCAGAGGTGTGGTGTTTCCCGAAGGGGGATTCGCCGCCACTGCCGACGAGGCCGCGCGGTTGGCCGCTCGGCTTGGTGGGACGGTGGTGCTCAAGGCTGTTGGGCCTGTGCACAAGACCGAGGTGGGTGGGGTCGTGCTGGGGCTCACGTCGGCGGGAGCCGTACACGAGCGGGCTGTGGAGATGGGCGGGCGGCTGGAGCTGGCCGGGTTTTGGGTGGAGCGGCAGGTGGGAGGAGGGGTGGAGCTCATTGTCGGGGCGTACCGGGATCGGGAGGTGGGGGTGCTGGTCACGGTTGGGAGTGGGGGAGTGCTGGCCGAGTTGGTCGCCGATACGGCGACCGCGCTTGGGCCGCTCGATCATGAGGGGGCGCTGCGGCTGATCGGCCGGACGAAGGCCGCCCGGATGCTGGACGGCTGGCGGGGTGCGCCGCCGTGCGACCGGGATGCGGTCGCACGAGTGGTGGTGGCGGTGGGGCAGGTGCTCGCGGCCCATCCCGAGCTCTCCGGAGTGGAACTCAACCCGCTACTGGCAAGGCCAAGGGACAGCTTTGCCCTTGATCTTCTTGCAACACTCCGCGACCCGTAAAGGGGCGGCTGGAAGCGGCGATTCGCGCTAATCTCGACCCGGGCCGCGCCGCCCCCATAGTCTCTGCGCCTTGCTTATATGCCTGAGGCCAGGCTGCGCCTAGTCTGAATTCAACCCGGTAAAGCCTGGAGTCGCTTGTGCCAGAGATTTGCGACGTCGCCATCATCGGTGGCGGAGTGATCGGCAGTGCGATCGCCTACGACCTCAGCTCTGAGGGCCGCAGCGTGATCCTCGTGGACGCTGCGGAGGACCTCGGCCTCGGCGCCTCCGACGCGGCCATGGGTGGCATTCTCACCCAGACCGAGACCGCCTGCCTGGGACCGCTGAGCAGCGTCATCCGCCGCAGCCGCGACCTCTACGAGCCATGGCTGGGCCGGCTCAGGAAGGAGTCCGGCGTCGAGGTGAACGTGCTCGGCGGCGGCGACATCCAGGTCGCGCTGGACCGCCAGGAGATGGACCGGCTGCTCAGCGAGGTGCTGCCGCGCTGGATCGAGGCGCCGTTCGAGGTCCGCCAGCTCACCGCCGCCGAGGCACGGGACCTGGAGCCGCTGCTGAGCGACCGGGTGGTGGGCGCGTTCCTGCTGCACGAGGAGCTCGCGCTGGACCCGCGCGAGCTGATGGTCGCGCTGCGCCGCGCGATCGGCCGCTCCTCGGTCACGCTCCGGCTGAGCACCCGCGCGGTCCGGGTCGACTCGGGTCCGGCCGCCGCCGAGGTGGTGCTGGCCGACGGCTCGGTGATCCAGGCGGGCACCGTCGTGGTCGCCGCCGGCTACCTGAGCGGCACGCTGCTGCCCAAGCTCGCCGACCTGATCTTCCCGATCAAGGGCGAGGCGTTCGACCTGCGCCCGCCGGGCGTCACCGGCTACCCGCTCGACCACCACGTCTTCGCCGAGATCGACTGCGGCGACGAGCGCGGCTACCCCTACCTGGTGCCCCGCCACGACGGCCGGGTCGCCGTCGGCGTGACGTACGAGGAGAACGTCTTCGACGACACGCCCACCGCCAAGGGCTTGCGCGACATCCGCTCCTGGACCAGCACGGTGATGCCGGCCACCGCCGACTGGTCGCTGGAACGGCACTGGGCGGGGCTGCGCCCGGCCAGCCCGGACCACGTCCCGATCGTCGGTTACGTGGACGAGCACCAGCGCCTGCTCGCCGCGACCGGCCACTCCGGCCTCGGCGTGACGCTGGCCCCGGTGACGGCGGAGATGGTGACCGACCTGATCCACGGCCGGACCGCCGATCCGGAATTCCAGGAGCGGATGAGGATCTGCAGCCCCGACCGGGACTTCACTGATCCAGCGTTGTCGCCAGCTCCCACAGCTCTCTGAACCGCTCGATCCGCTGCCGCACCCGGGGCCGCTCCAGGATCAGCAGGGTGCGTACGAACGTGTGGGTGACCAGCTCACCCACCGACAGCGTGTTGGACGCCATGATCTCGTAGCTGACCACGCCGTCGAAGACGATGAAGTCGTCCACGCCGAGCGCCGAGGTGAGCTGGCTCGCGGTGAGCACCCGCACGTCCACGCCCGCCGCGACGTGCATCCTGCTGATCTGCTGAAATGTCTCCGATTGCACGCGCTCGGGCGTGTCGACGTAGAAGATGCGGCGGATGGTGACCCCGGCCTTGGCGCGCTCCCGCTGGATCTCCAGGTAGCGCTGCCCGGCGTCGGTGATCCAGAATCCGCCGTCGAACTCGCCCGGACCCTGGTCCACCACGGCCAGGCTGAGCGCGTCGATGCTGAGCTCCACATTCCTGGCCAGGCCGAGCAGCCAGTCCCGGTCCTCGCCCTCGTAGGTGACGTCGCCCTCGCCCAGCTCGCGCAGCAGGGTGGAGATGCGCTCGATCTCGGACTGCGCGAACTTCTGGATCAAGGGCGGCATTTCCTTGTCCACCCCCGTGGCGTTGCGCACCAGCTGCGTCACCAGGTCGATCTGCACCGCCGACGCCTCCACCAGGCCGAACAGCTCGGTCGCCTCATCGATCCTGGACAGCCCGTCACGCAATTCCTGCCGGACGGCGTCGTTCTGTTTCTCCACCGCGATCAGGTGCTGCGCGACGAACGCCGCCGACGCCGCGAACAACGAGATGAGGATGCTCCACATGTCGTTGACGCCGAGACCCCCGCCCTGGAACAGCTCGGAAACGCCCCAGACGATGCCGCCGAAGACGAAGCTGATGAGGATCTTCACGAACGAGGGGTTGATCGAATCTACATCGAACTCCGACTTCCGGTCGGCCATAGATCATCCGTTTGTCTCGCGCAGGAGGGCCAGAGTGTTGACCGCGAGCTGGTCGCGGATTCGTTCGACTAGGGACTGCCACTGCCGGGAGAAACCGGGCGTGCGTTCCAGGCTCTCCCATAG
The DNA here is from genome assembly GCF_039871605.1 of Acrocarpospora sp. B8E8. Taxonomy (NCBI): domain Bacteria; kingdom Bacillati; phylum Actinomycetota; class Actinomycetes; order Streptosporangiales; family Streptosporangiaceae; genus Acrocarpospora; species Acrocarpospora sp. B8E8. The sequence continues at coordinate 93,996 of NZ_JBDPLV010000032.1, forward strand.
CGCGGCCAGCGACGGATGGATCCTCGCCCCGGGCATCCACAGGTGCAGCAGCGTGTCGACGGCCGGGGCGAGCCGGGCCGACACCTCGGGACGGGAGGCGCCGCCGATGCGGGCCCTCTGGACGATGGTCAACAGGGTGGTCAGCAGCCAGTCGTGCAGCGCGAGATCCTCACACAGGTCCACGACGGCGGGAGAGAACTCTCCCTGGTGGGTGACTTTGAGCGTGCGCTCCTGGCCTTCGCCGAGCGTGAAGTGCACGCCGGGCTCGCCGGTCTCGGCCACCCAGCGCAGCCGGGTCCGGTTGCTGCGGAACGGCGCCCGCAGATCCAGCACCGGCGACTCCTGGACCACGTCCATGAACCGGTCGCTGACCGAGCCCAGGTCCAGGTGCTCGCCGGGCGCGCCGAAGGCCAGGAACCCGTCGGCCACGTCGGGCCCGGACACCTTGCCCAGCACCTCGACCACGCCGGGCCTGGCCAGGTAGTGCGACCAGGGCAGCCGGTAGTTGACCTCGCCGCGCGTCACCCGGACGTACGAGGAGCCCTGCAGCACCCGGCCACCGGTGATCGAGGACCGGGAGACCACCGTGCCGACCCCGCGGATGCGGGCGCGGGAGGCGGACGGCAGCCGGCAGTCCACGCCGGTGAGCAGGTCGGGCGAGACCGCGTACACGATCGGCCGCCGGGACATCCGCACCCGCTCCCCGGCGAGCAGCCCGAGCACCGCCTGGTGATCCCGCTCCTCGATCTCCGCCGAGTTCTGCAGCAGACCGGTACGGACTTCTCCCATGATCAGCATGTCGCCCCCGACCGAGGATGGCCTAGAGAAAGAGGATGGCCTAGAGAAATACGTAGGAGATGCGATCGACCAGCTCTTCTTCGAGCCGCAGGTCCTCGTCGGAGCTCCGGCTGAGCACCTGCTTGAGGACTTCCTCGTCCACCGAGACCTGGCTGAGAATCGTACGCACAGCCAGCTCCACCTGCAGGAACCGGGTCGACAGAACGGACAGGGTCGTGTACGCGCTGAACGGCGTAGCCGACGAGTTCAACTTCACCACCGGCGGAAGATTATCCCAGCTCGTGGGAAATCCTCCGTCGACCGCCACCGGCTGCACCGGCAGCTGCCCCTCGTTGCGCAGCAGCCCGAGCCGCAGCAACTGCCACACCGCGGCCAGAAACGGACACGACCACGTGCGCCCCCGGCTGTCGTCGTTCCACAGCTCGACGTCCACGAAGATGGAGTGCCCGCGCTTGGCGTTCTGGGTGGGCGCCTCCCATCGCACCGCCGTCTTCATCGCCTGGCCGGAACCGGCGACCGGCGAGCGGGTCCCGTTGGCCAGCCAGCCCGTCTCGTGGGTGGGCGGGCGCCAGCCCCGGGTGCCCGGCGGCGGATCGGGCACCAGCCGGTCCTCCACCAGCTTGGCCAGCTTCACCCCGTCCGCCTCCGCGCACGCCGACTCCCTGGCCAGATAGTCGATGACCAGGTCGTTCTCGGCGGCCGCCGTCAGGATCATGGGCACCAGCTCGCTGGGCGTGCTGAACCGGCTGAAGTAGTCGTCGATCAGGAAGCAGGTGCTGATCCTGGCCCGGCCGCCTGGCGTGCGGCTCTGCCAGCTGCGGCGTACGGTCTCCAGCCAGGGGGCGACCGCGGCGAACTGCCGGCGCAGCCGGTCGGGACCGGCCTGGAAGTCCTCCATGTAGAGGTGGCCGAGCTCGACCGAGACGTGGGACAGCGGCCCCGACTTGATCTGGCGTTCCGCCGTGACTTCGCTGAAGGACGTCACAGGCCCTCCCACGCGGTGTCGTCGACGATCTTCTTGGCCAGGTCGTCGAAGGCGAACACGGTCTCCGGATTGGCGATCTCGGTGCCGGCCACGTCATCGTCGGAGATCAGCTGCTCCCGCCACTGCAGCACCGGGTCGAGCGGGACCTTGCCGAGCATGGTGGTGAGGCCGACGCCGTGCCTGGTGGCCAGCTCGCGCAGCTCCCGGTCGATCTCGTTCAGCCAGGAGCGCTGGGCCGGGCGCAGGTGGGCGAAGTCGCCGGAGCCCAGTTCCAGCACGGCGGTGCGGACGAACCTGATCCGGTCGATCAGCGCGTCCCGGTCGTGGCCGTGCTCCACGCCCACGTCCAGGAGCCCGTGGTCGCCCCGGACCAGGCCGTTGGCGGCGATGATGTGCTGCCGGGTCCAGCGGTGGAAGACCAGCCAGCGGGCGGGGATGCGGGGCAACTGGGCGGTGGCGGCCAGGGCCAGGTGGGCGGCGAAGGAGCGGCCCGCGCTCAGGTCCACCATGATCAGGTCGAACTGCTCGTGCAGGCCGGCGAACAGCCGGACGCAGCGTTTGAGCATCTCCCCGTCGAAGGTGGCGAACTCGCCGCCGCCCTCGTCGCCGGGGAAGAGCACCATCTGCCCGGCTCCGGCGGGCTTGGCGCGGATCGTGTCGCGGTCCGACTCGGTCCACACGTCGATTCGGGTGGGTTCGGGGATCTCGCCTTCCAGGTAGCGGTGCATGCCGCCCTTGGTGGTGCCCCGGGAGGCCGTGCTGACCCGGAAGATCGCGCCGACCGTGGGGGAGCCGAAGTCGAAGTCCAGATAACAGACGTCCTGGCCCTGCAGCGCCCGCCGGTAGACGATGTTGCTGCTGGTCACCGACCGTCCGGTGCCACCCTTGTCGGAGATGGCGAACACGAGCATCGTTACATCGCCTCCGAGGCGTTCTCTCGGGCGGCGGCGAGCTGGTCGAGTTCGAGCAGGGACTGGTTGATCAGGGCCGCCGCGCTGGCCGGGCGCTCACCCATGATCTTCCTGGCCCGGTTCAGCCGGGTGGCGATGGTGGTGATGGTGGAGCTCGCGCCCCGCCGGGCCCGGACCGGCCTGATGACCTGCTCCCGGTTGAGCAGGTGCTCGGCCTCGGCCAGCATCTCGCCCGCCACCTCGACCAGCTGCTGGCTGCGCAGCGGTGACTCGCGCGAGGTCAGGGCCAGGGTCACCAGGAACTCGACGATGCGCTCGGTGAAGTACCACGACACCTGGGTCTGCTCGTCGCCGACGTCGTCGAAGGCGCCGGCCGGGTTGTCCCACAGGCCCTTGACCTGCTGGTGGGTGAACTGGCGTTGCTGGATGTGGGCCCAGATCTGGTCGGCCAGGGTGTGCAGGCGCTCTCTGGTCCGGTTGCTCTGGGTGATGGTGGCCACCCAGATGGTGCGCTTGAGCAGCGTGATGGCGAAGTCGGCGACCTGCCAAATCAGCTGCGGGCCCAGCTCCTCGCTGCCGAGCAGCGTGACCTTGACGCCGGGGTGGTGCAGCGCGACGGCGCTGAGGTCGTTCTCCACCGGGCGGCGGGTGATGCGGGCGCTTCTGGCCAGCTCCTCCAGGACTCCGGCGACCCGGCCGAGGTCGACGTCGCCGGCCCGGGTGCGGACCAGATATTGCACCACCATGGCGGTGACGCCGAGGCTGTAGTAGTCGGACTCCTTGCCGTCGGTGGTCCGCCAGGGGATGTCCTCCAGCGGCCAGCGGTCCTTGCCGAAGGTGGCCACGGTGCGCCAGTAGTTCTGGGTGATGTCCCAGCGGCGCTGCAGGGCGTTGGCCAGCTGCTGCTGGTCGTCGTCGAGCAGGCCGAGCACGCGGGTCCGTTCCGACCACAGGTCCACGACGCCCACCAGGGCGTTGGCGGTGAAGTAGAGGTAGGGGATCTCGGGGGCCACGCCCTTGGGCTGCTCCCCGACCTTCAGGTCGGTGACCACCTCGGGCGCGTTCTTCACCACGCCCCAGGCCCAGCCGCATTCGAAGAGCAGGTTGGGGTTGTCCAGGTCCACCTGGGCGCCGGAGCCGATGGTCAGGTCGCGCAGCCCGGCCCTGACCTCCTCCAGGGACTTCTGCAGGTCGTCGTGGACCCGCCGGTCGTGCACCTTGGCCTGATTGGCGGTGCGCAGCAGCGCTTGGCCCTGCGGCGAGCCCGGCTCGAAGACGTTGATGGTGAAGCTGCGCAGCAGGCCCACCATGGCGGCCGACAGCCGGACGTTCGCCCGGGACTCCAGATCGCTGATCTTCGCGCGGATGTCCTGGCGGGTGACGCTGCGCCGGAACACCTTGAGGAAGCCCAGGGTGCCGAGCATCAGCGTGACGCTCATCGAGTAGGAGTCGACCACGTCCAGCGCCCGCTGCTCGCCGGTGATCTCCTCGCCGGGCTCGTTCGGCAGGAAGTAGCTGTCCCCGCCGAAGAGCGGCCGGCCGTCCTTGTCGGAGTAGGTGGTCAGGTACGCGTCGAGCAGGGTGAGCAGCCGCTTCGGGATCTCGACGCTGTCCCCGATGGCGGCCAGGGCTTCGAGCACGTCGTCGGAGGTCGCGTCGGGCGTGTCCAGGCGGAACTCGGGCAGTTCCGAGGCCGGATACATGAAGCACAACAATTGCTCGGCGTCGGAGATGGAATTGGAGCCGTGCCGGCCGCCCCAGCGCCACTCCTTGCCTTGGGAGGAGGCCCGGGCGGCGGCTTCCCAGATCTCCAGGAGTTGCTGGCGTGGCTGGAGTTTCACGCGTTCCCCCTGTGCGACGATGCCGCGGCCCCCGGCGACGGCTTTTGCGTTGACATGGAGCGAGTGCCATTGTCGCCCAGCGAATGGGCCACTAACAACGACACTACCCAGGAATTCCGCGGGAGTGGAAAGAGTTCTGGAGGTTCTACACTGGGCTGCCGACCGGCGTATCCTTAGACCAGAGGAGGCCGTTCGTCAAATCCGACAAATGCGCTCGAAAGACACATCATGGCCCATACAGGTAAGATTCTTGTCACTGGTTCGGGAATCGACCTGACTCTGTTGCGCCCGCTGGAAGAGGCCGGAAATAGCATTGTCGCCCGGCCGAAACTCCTCTCTCCCGCCGAGCTCAAGGCTGAGCTCCGGGACGCGGTCGCCTACCTGCACGGCGGCGAGGAATACGCCTCCGGCGACGCGCTGAGCACCGCGGAATCGCTGAAGATCGTGGCCTTCATGGGCATCGGCTATGAGAGCTTCGTGGACGTCGACGCCGCCAAGGAGCGCGGCCTGCGGGTCACCTGGACGCCCGCGCGGCGGCCCGACGCGGTCGCCGTCTTCACCCTGGGCCAGATCATCTACGCCAACCTCGGCATCCGGAACCGGCTGGACGAGCGCTATCCGCCGCAGTGGTCGGCGGCCGTGCCCATGCCCAGCGAGCTGTCCGCGCAGCGCGTCGGCATCGTCGGCCTCGGTTCGATCGGCAGCCGGCTGGCCGGGCTGCTGCTCACGATCGGCTGCGAGGTCTCCTACTACAGCCGGACCAGGAAACTGGCCGAGACCAGCCTCGACCTGACCTACCGCACCCTGCCCGACCTGGCCGCCTGGTCGGACATTCTCGTGGTCCTGCTGCCGGAGAGCCCGAGCACGGTGAATATCATTGATACTTCGGTATTCGCCCGGATGAAAGAAGGGTCAATTCTCATCAATACCGCTCGGGCCGCGCTGGTCGAACCGGTGGCGCTGGGAAATGCGCTCCGGGACGGCACGATCGCGGTCGCCGCGATTGACGGGCATTACCGCGATGAATCCGTAAATGCCGCCCTGATGCGGGAGTTCGGGCCCCGGCTGCTGTGGACCGCGCACGTCGCGGCGCACACCCGGCAGTCGATGGCGGCGATGGTGGACCAGGCGGTCCGGTCCGTGCTCCGGGCGCTGGACAACGCGCCGGACGAGAACATGGCGGTCGGCCAGTAAGCCGGGATTTCGGCTTTCCAAAACGGAGATGACCTTGTCGGGTCACGGTCGGGTAAATATACGATGGAGATGAACCAGCCATATTCCTGAGAGGCCCGCTTCGGGTGATTGGGGTGGATGTGACGGCGACGGGGGCGGGCGTACTCGTCGAGGCTCTGTCTCTCCATGGGGTGGAACTCGTCTTCGGCATTCCCGGCACGCACAACGTTCCGATCTACGCGGCGCTGGCCGCGCGGGGCGTGCGGCTGGTCACCCCCCGGCATGAGCAGGGCGCCGGATACGCCGCCGACGGATACGCGCGCAGCACCGGCCGTCCCGGCGTGGTGCTGACCACGACCGGTCCCGGGGCGCTCAACGCGGCGACCGCGCTGGCGCAGGCGTACTCGGACTCGATCCCGCTGCTGCTGATCTCGCCGGGGGTGCCCACCGACCATCCCCGGCTGGGGCGCGGTTACCTGCACGAGAGCAAGGACCAGTCGGGGGCGTTCCAGGCATTGTGCGCGTGGAGTCACCGGGTGAGCTCGATCCGGGAGATCCCGGCGGCCGTGGCCAGGGCGTTCGGCTCGTTCGCCGAGGGGCGGCCGCGGCCGGTGCACATCGAGATCCCGCATGATCTGCTCGACGCGGAAGGGCCGGCGAAGCTCGCGGAGCCGTACCGGATCGGGTCGCGGGAGCCTGATCCGGCCGCGCTGGACGCGGCGGCGCGGCTGCTGCGGGGGGCCGCGCGGCCGGGGATCGTGCTGGGCGGGGGCGTGCAGCGCCCGCCGGGGCAGGACGCGGGGGCGTTGGCGCTGCGGCTGGCGGAGTGGGCCGGGGCGCGGATCGTCACCACGGCCAACGGCAAGGGCGTGGTGCCGGAGAGCCATCCGCTCGTGCTCGGCGCGATGTTGCACCTGGCCGGGGCCCGGCGGTGGCTGGCCGACTGCGACGTGGTGCTGGCGGTGGGCACCGAGCTGGGCCCGGCCGACCTGTGGGTCGAGGACTTCGCCCTGGCGGGCCGGCTGATCCGGGTGGACGTGGACCCCGGGCAGATGTACGGCGACCACGTGGCCGACGTGCCCGTGGTGGCCGACGCGGCGCTCGCGCTCCAGGGATTGCTCGATCGGGTGGGCCCGCGCGAGGGAGCCCGCGCCCCGGCCCCCGACCTGGCGCGGGAGCTGGCCGGGCTGGCCGGACGCTGGGAGGTCACCTTGGAGGCGCTCGGCCGGGCGCTGCCGCCGGACGCCATCGTGGTCGGCGACAACTCGATGATCGTCTACCACGGCGCGCTGCTCAGCCTGGCCCTCGATCCCCCCGCGCGGCTGCTGTTTCCCTCGGGTTACGGCACGCTCGGCTACGCGCTGCCCGCCGCCATCGGCGCCAAGCTGGGCTGCCCCGACCGCCCGGCCGTCGTGCTGACCGGCGACGGCGCGCTCCAGTTCTGCGTGCAGGACCTGGCCACCGCCGTGGACGAGAAGCTGAGCCTGCCCATCGTGGTGTCCGACAACGGGGGCTTCGGCGAGATCCGCGAGGAGATGCTCCGGCGGGACATGACCCCGGTGGCCGTGGACCTGCCCGGGCCCGACCTGCTCCAGCTGGCCGCCGCGTACGGAATCGCCGCCTGCCGCGCCGACACTCCCGAGGAACTCTTCAAAGCCCTGGTGGCCGCCCTGGAACACCCGCTCCCCACGCTGATCGTGGTCCGCGAGTCATGACAGCTGGTCGGGCTCCAGGGCGAGCTCGGTGGCGGCCGCGATCCGCACCAGCTCGAAGAGCCGGGCCCGGGTGAGCATTCGCTTGTGCACGGTGACCTGCACGGTCAGCCCGTCGATCAGCGACATCAGCCGCCAGGCCGCGCCCTCCGGATCGGGGCACTTGAAGACGCCCTCGTCCGCCCCCGCCCGCAGGATGGAGGCGAGCGCGTCCTTCCAGCGCAGGTCCAGCGCCCGGGACACGTCTTCCAGGGCCTGGTTGCGCATCGACTCCGACCACGCGTCGATCCACAGCGCCCAGGACTTGGACTTCCCGGCGGGGGAGTAGAGCTTGAGCATCGCCCGGAGCTTGTCCATCGGGCCGCCCGCCGACTCCAGCAGGGCGGCCAGGTTGTCGAGGTCGCGTTCCGCGGCGTAGCCGAACGCCTGGGCGAAGAGCTTGTCCTTGGTTTCGAAGTGGTAGAAGAGCAGCGCCTGGCTCACCCCGGCCGCCTGGGCGATGTCGACCGTGCGCGTGTGCCCGAAACCCTGTGCCGCGATCACCTCGCACGCCACGCGGAGCAGGTCTTCCCGGCGCATGCGGCTCATTCCCCGTCCCACAACGAAACCCTAGCGCGCGATCGGGATACGCAACACGAATCGGGCGCCGCTGTCGCTGTCCTCGATGGCGAGGGTGCCGCCGTGGGTCTCGGCGATCTGCCGGGCGATGGCCAGGCCGAGGCCGGTGCCCCCGACGTCGCGGCTGCGGGCCGCGTCCAGGCGGGTGAACCGCTGGAACACCATCTCCCGCTTGTCCGGCGCGATCCCGGCGCCGTCGTCGATCACCTCGAGCACGGCGGTCCCGTCGCGGCCGTACACGCGGACGGTGACCTCGGTGTTGGCGTGCCGCTCGGCGTTGTCCACCAGGTTGGTGATCAGCCGGCACAGCCGGAGCCGGTCGCCGCGCACCATCACGTGCTCGTCCAGATCCTTGATCATCTTCACCCGGCGCCGCCGCCGGTCCAGCTCGCTCCTGGCCAGCCGGCCCAGATTGATCGGGTCGCTGCGGCCCGGCGCCCGCGCGTCCAGCCTGGCCACCTGGAGCAGATCGGTGACCAGCGCCTGCAGCCGGTCCAGGCTGACCAGCAGCGCCTCCCCGATCCCGGGCCAGTCGGCGTCCTCGGGGTGCAACATCGCGCCCTCGATCTCGGCCCGCATCGCGGTCAGCGGGCTGCGCAGGTCGTGCGAGGCGTCGGAGGCGAACCGGCGCTGCTGCTCGACGGCCTCCTCAAGCCGGTCCAGCGTCTGGTTGGCCGTCTCGGCAATACGCCGGACCTCGTCCTTGAACTTGGGCACCGGCACCCGGTGGCCGAGGTCGGAGGCGGTGATGTTGGAGAGTTCCGCGCTGATCGCGTCGACCGGGGCGAGGGCGCGGGCGATCGTCCAGGCGGCGCCGTACCCGGTGATGGCCAGCACGAGCAGGCTGCCGCCGATGAGGGCGGCGAGCAGCCAGGGATCCACGTACCAGGGCACGGTGGGGTCGGCCGCGTAGATGATCCAGTCGCCGTCGGGCTGGTAGACGCGGAAGGCGATGATGATCATGCAGGTGTCGGGGAAGTCGGGGCTGTCGCAGACCAGCTGGTCGCCCCGGACGACGGACTCGTCGGGCAGGAAGACCGCCATCGGCGGCCGGTTGAGGAGGTTGGGGGTGGCCGCGCCGATCGTTCCGTCGGGCTTGATGACCTGGATGGCGGTGACGCCCTGATCGGGGATGACGCCGTCGAGCACGTCCCGCTTGATCAGGTGCACGGTCTTCAGCGCGGCCCTGACGATCCGGTTGGTCTGGTAGTTGTACGCGAGATCCCGCACCCCGATGAGGGCGCTGATGGTGACGGCACAGCAGATCAGCGCCATCACGGCGCACGCGATCAGTGTCAGCCGGGCCCTCACCGACCAGCTGTGCCATCTGCTCAACCGATCCCCCCTGTGTGTCAGGTGATCACAGGTCGCGGTCCGATGCACACTCACGGGAGTCAAAAAAGGGCAAACGTGCCGTCTAGAGCAACGCTCCAGCGCTGGTTAGGGTAAGTAAGCACTGATTAGAGCGGAAATGGATCTTGCCGAACCCCGCGGACTCCTGGAGCTCTGATGTTTGATTTCAGCGAGACGCCCAGCTTCTACGCGATCGCCGGCGCGCATCCGGAACGCCGGGCGGTGGTGGACGCGGACGGTTCGGAGACGTCCTTCGGTGAGCTGCTGGCCCGGGTCAACGCGGTTTCCCATGGTCTGCGCGCCCGAGGGCTGGCGGTCGGCGACGTGGTGGCGGGCGTGCTGCCGAACGGCGTCGACGCGGTGATCATGCTGCTGGCGACCGGGCAGATCGGGCTGTACTACGTCCCGATCAACTGGCACCTCACGACCCCCGAGATCGACTACATCCTGTCCGACTGCGACGCCAGAATCGTCGTGTACGGCCCTGCCGACGTCACCGCCCTCGCCAACGGCCAGATCACGAAAAATCCGGACGATCGCACCAATGGGACGGTCATGTGGTACACCTCCGGGACCACGGGCTTCCCGAAGGGCGTGCAGCGGCCCCTCACCGGCAAGGCCCCCGAGGAGACCATGCCGCTCTACGCCTGGTTCCTCGGCGAGGTCTGCGATCTCCAGCCGGGGGACGCGGTGCACCTGGTGACCTCGCCCATGTACCACTCCGCACCCTGCGCCCACGTGGTCTTCGCGCTCAACATGGGCCACACCGTCGTCATCGCGCCCCGCTTCGAGCCCGACACCATCCTGGACCTGATCGACCGCTACCAGGTGGACAACGCCATGATGGTCCCGACCATGTTCCACCGCATGCTCCACCTCCCTCCCGAAGTCCGGAAAAATCATGATCTGTCCAGCTTGCGGCAGGTGATACACACCGGCGCGGCCTGCCCGATCGCGGTCAAGAAGGCGATCATGGACTGGTGGGGCCCGGTCCTGTACGAGTACTACGGCTCCACCGAGTCGGCCATCGCGTTCTCCGTCAAACCCCAGGAGTGGCTGGCCAGACCCGGCACGGTCGGCCGCGCGGCCCCCACCTTCGAGGCGAGGATCCTGAACGACAACGGCGACGAGGTCCCCCGCGGCGAGCCAGGACTCCTCTACCTCAAGTCCATCCTGGGCACCTTCCAGTACCGCAAGGACCCTGCCAAGACCGCCGCCAGCATGCGCGACGACTGGTACGCCCCCGGCGACATCGCCTCCATGGACGAGGACGGTTACCTGTTCATCCGCGACCGCAGAACCGACCTGATCATCTCCGGCGGCGTCAACATCTACCCGGCCGAGATCGAAGCCGCCCTGCTGGAGCACCCGGCGGTCGCCGACGTCGCGGTCATCGGCGTCCCCGACGAGGAGTGGGGCCACCGCGCGGTCGCCCTCGTCCTGCCCTCCCGCGACGTGACCCCCGACGAGCTGCTCGACCACCTGCGCCCCCGGCTGGCCCGCTTCAAACACCCCCGCGTCATCGAGTTCCGCGACGAGCTGCCCAGAACCCCGACCGGCAAGCTCTCCCGCTCGAAGGTCAGAGCCGACTACCTAGCTGGGCAGCCACTCGACTGACGTGGTGATCGCGTCCAGTACGTGCCCGAGCGGCTCCACCCCGATGCCGGGCCCCGTCGGCACGTCCAGATGTCCGTCCCGGAGCTCGAAGGGCGGCGTGATATCCGTGGCGTAGTACCGCCGCGAGGCTGAGGTGTCCCCCGGCAGCGTGAAGCCGGGCAGCGCGGCCAGCGCCACGTTGGCCGCCCGGCCGATGCCGGTCTCCAGCATGCCGCCGCACCAGACCGCGATCCCGTGCGCCCGGCACAGGTCGTGGATGCGGCGCGCCTCCAGGTAGCCGCCCACCCGGCCCGGCTTGATGTTCACGATCGAGCACGCGCCCAGCGAGATCGCGGCGGCGGCGTGCGCGGCCGACTCGATCGACTCGTCCAGGCAGATCGGCGTCGCCAGCCGTTTGGCCAGCGCGGCGTGCTGCACCAGGTCGTCGTCGGCCAGCGGCTGCTCGATCAGCAGCAGCTCGAACGGATCCAGCCGGGCCAGCTGCGGCGCGTCCAGCAGCGAGTAGGCGGCGTTCGCGTCCACCTGCAGCGGGATGTCGCCGAACCGCTCCCGGACCGCGCGGACCGGCTCCACGTCCCAGCCCGGCTCGATCTTCAGCTTGATCCGCACGTACCCCTCGGCCAGGTAGCCGTCCACCACGCCGAGCAGCTCCGGGATGGAGTCCATGATCCCGACCGAGACGCCGCACGGCACCCGGACGGCCGAGGCGCCCAGGAACGTCGCGAACGACTCCCCGGCCGCGCGGAGCTGCGCGTCCAGGACGGCGGTCTCCAGCGCGGCCTTGGCCATCCGGTGGCCCTTGATCGGTTCCAGCACCCGGCCCACCGCGTACGCGTCCACGTGCGGCCTCGCGGTCAGGGCGGGCACCATGAAGCGGCGCATCACGTCGGCCGCGCCGTCCGCGTACTCCGGCGAGTAGAGCGGCTCGGCCATCGCCACGCACTCCGCCCAGCCCTCCGCCTCCGGCGTGACCACCCGCACCAGCAGGACCTCGCGCGCGTGCTCGGTCCCGAACGACGTGCGGAACGGCGCCACCAGCGGCATCGCGATCCGCCGCAGCTCCACCCCGGTGATCTTCATGTTCGCTCCACCACGTAGCCCCCGCGCGCGAACCCGGTCACCGTCGCGCCCTCGTCCATCATCCCGCCCAGCACATCCCGGACGGCCAGCCGCCACGCCTTGGCCGCGCCGGGATCGGCCCGCCGGATCGCCTCGATATCCTCCGGCAATTCCACCAGCACCACCCGCTCCGCCGCGACCCGGGCCACCGGTCTCCCCTCCACCGCGATCAGCCCCCGGCACGCGCTCTCCGGCACCTCCGGCTGGTACGGCCGGCCCGACGCCGCCGTCAGCGCCTGCGGCGAGGTCAGCCGCCACACCGCCAGCACCCGGTCGGACTCGTCCCCGGCGTTCACCTCGTCGGCCATCGGGCCGTAGAACTCGCGCAGGTACTCCTCCGGCCTGGCGCCGAGTTTGGCCAGGTTGAAGTAGGCGTTGCGGCGGACGAGGGGGTCGAAGGTCCAGGTCACCGTGGTGAGGCCGCGGGCCAGGGCCCAGGCGCGCTGGTGCAGTTTGAGGGCGTGGCCGGCGCCCTTCTTGACCGCGCCGGTGACGTGCGAGTGCAGGGACTCGCCGATGGGGGCGGACAGGAAGCCGACCGACGCGCCGACCAGGCGGTCGCCGTCGAACGCCCCGGCGACGTAGTTCCCGGCGTGGGAGAGGGCGCGCATCATCTCCACGCTGACGGGGGCGTTCAGCGGGTCGGGGTGCCAGATGTCGTCGTACAGGTGGAAAACGCGGTCGAAGTCGGAAATTTCCTGAAGTTCGCGGAGTTCGACGCCCGCTTTCCGGGCCGCCGCGGCAACCGCGGCCTCCGGGGTTCCTGGGGTCTTCGGGGTCATCGCGCCAGCACCGATTCGATCAGGGCCGTCAGCAGGCGGGCGCGTTCCGGCAGGCGGTCCACCAGGACGTGCTCATCGTCCGCGTGCGCGCCGCCGCCGACCGCGCCGAGGCCGTCCAGGGTCGGGCAGCCGACACCGGCGGTGAAGTTGCCGTCCGAGCCGCCGCCCACCGAGACGCCCGTCAGCGGCGGCAGGCCGAGCCCGGCCGCGAGATGGACCGCCTTGGCGAACAGGTCCACCGAGGAGTTGGCGTCGAACGGGGGACGGTTCGGGCCGCCCAGGAGCTCCAGGCTCGCGCCGGGGGTTCGCGGGGTGAGCGCGCGCATGAGCTCGTCCACCCGGAGCTGGGAGGCCAGGTCGGGCACCCGGACGTCCACCGCCACCCGGGCCAGGGCGGGGATCGTGTTGGTGCTGGTCCCGGCCGAGGCCAGGGTCGGGGTCACCGACAGCAGGCCCGCCTGGGAGGACGACTCGACCGCGCTGGCGATCTCGGTGATGGCCAGGATCTGGTGGGCCAGCTCGACTCCGGCGTTGACGCCCTTCTCCGGTTCGAGACCGGCGTGGGCGGCCCGGCCGTGCACGAGCAGCTCGTACCGCGAAATGCCTTTACGGGCGATTTTGAGGGCGCCGTTCTCGCCGCCCGCCTCGGTCACGAACGTGGCCGCCAGGCCGCGGGCGGTGTCCTCGATCAGCGGCTGCGAGGTGGGCGAGCCGAGCTCCTCGTCGCCCACGATCAGCACGGCGACGCCCTCCAGGGAGGGCAGCGCGGCCAGCGCGTGGAAGATCAGCACCAGCCCCGCCTTCATGTCGAACACGCCGGGGCCCCGGGCGACGCCGTCGGTCACGCTCCACGGGATCCGGTGGATCGTGCCTGTCGGCCAGACGGTGTCGTGGTGGCCGAGCAGCAGGACCTTCGGCTCGCCGAACACCCAGCGCAGGTGCGGCACGCCGTCGATCCTCAGGGTCTCCGGCGCCACGCCGAGCGAGCGGCGGCCGACCTCCGCGACCGTCTTGGCGCTGCGGGCCAGCGCCTCGTGGTCGCTGGAGAACGACTCGCAGCAGACCAGCTCGGCCAGATCGGCGAGGATCGCGGCAAGCTCGGGTGACTCCGTTCTCACCGGCCCACCCCGAGTTCGGCCAGGAAGAGGCGGTGCAGGTTGCCACCGACGATCTTGCGGATCTCCTCGTCGGCGAAACCGTGCTTGGCCAGCGCCTCGGTCACCAGGGGCAGGCCGCGCGGGCCGTCCAGGTCGGGGATGCACGCGGCCACGTCCAGGCCGCTGAAGGAGCCGGCCTCGCAGCAGGGCGGGGTGAGGTCGGCGAAGACCTCGCGGATGAAGTCGGGGCCCAGGCCGACGTGGTCGATGCCGGCGATGGACACGACGTGCTCGATGTGGTCCACCAGGTGGTCGATGGTGACGGATCTCGCCTCCACCGCCAGGAAGGCCGCCAGGAAGTTCACGCAGACGACGCCCCCGGTGGCGGCGATGCCGCGTAGCTGGTCGTCGGTGAGGTTGCGGTGGTGGTCGCGCAGGGCGCGGGCGGAGGAGTGGGTGGCCAGCACGGGCCGGGTGGCCAGTTCGAGCACGTGCCCGACGCCGGAGGCGCCGAGGTGGGAGACGTCGAAGAGGATCCCGAGCCGCTCCATGGTCTGGAGGGTTTCGACGCCGTGGCTGGTCAGGCGGGATCCGGTGGCGTCCTGGCCGCTGCCGTCGGCGAGGGGCGTGCGGTTCCAGTGGGCGATCGAGGCGACCCGGACGCCCAGCCGGTGCAGCGTCGGCACCAGTTCCACGCTGGCGTCGATGCCCGGCATGCTCTCCATGGCCAGGACCAGGGCGATCCGGCCGCCGGCCAGGGCCTGGTCGATCTGGGGGCCGTCGACGCAGAGCCGTACGGCGTCGGGGTTGCCCTCGGCGAGGGTGTGCGCGCATTCGATCATGCGCAGGGTCTGCCGGAGCGCGCCCTCGGGGCGGTACTGGCCGTCGATGAACACCGGCAGGACCTGCAGGTTCACGCCGCCCTCGGTCAGCTGGGGGAGCCAGCGTTCGCGGAAGAACGAGGCCCACAGCTCCGGCGGCCGGGCCGACACGGCCATCAGCAGGTCGTTGTGCGCGTCCGCGACGACGGCGTCGCGATGCAGGTCAGCAGGCACCTGAACTCCTCACGGGATCGTGTACCCGGACGTTACCCCGCCGGGAGGGGTCCGGCGAAGGCGGTCTGCCGGACGTCGCGCGTCCGCATTCCCGGTACCCTCCCATCCGTGACGGAGACCACACTCGCGACGGTGATCGAGACACTGGAGCACGCCTACGACCCGGCCCACGCCGAGCCCTGGGACGCGGTGGGCCTGGTCTGCGGGGATCCCGGCCAGGTCGTGCGCAGGATCGTGTTCGCGGTGGACCCGGTGGCGGCCGTCGTCGACGAGGCCCTGGAATGGCACGCCGACCTCATCGTCACCCACCACCCCCTCTACCTGAGGGGCACCACCTCGGTCGCGGCCGACACCGCCAAAGGCCGCCTCATCCACCGCCTGATCAAGAACGACTGCGCCCTCTACACCGCCCACACCAACGCCGACGTGGCCGACCCCGGCGTCTCCGACGCCCTCGCCCGCGCCGTCGGCCTCTACCCGCCGTACCGGCCGCTCAGCCCGATCGCCGTCCCCGGCCTCGGCCTCGGCCGCGTCGGCGTCCTCCCCGTCTCCATGACCCTGGCCAAGTTCGCCGCCCTCGCCGCCCAGGGCCTGCCCCGCACCGCCGGCGGCCTGCGCGTCGCCGGCGACCTGGACCGCCTGGTCAAGGTCGTCGCCGTCAGCGGCGGCTCCGGCGACTCCCTGCTCGGTACGGCGCGCGCCGCCGGCGTCGACGTCTTCCTCACCGCCGACCTCCGGCACCACCCGGCCAGCGAATACGTGGAGTCCGGTGGCCCCGCCCTCATCGACGCCGCGCACTGGGCCACCGAGTGGCCCTGGCTGGCCGAAGCGGGGGAGCGGCTGACGTCCGCCCTGGCGGCGAAGGGTATTAGTGTTGAGGCGCGCGTCTCCGACACGGTCACGGACGCCTGGACCACAACAGCACAGCGAGGATAGGGATGAAGGCCTCACCGGAAGCACAGAAGCGTCTCCTCGACCTGGCTGAGCGCGATGCGGCTCTCGACCGGCTCCGGCATCGCCGCCGCACGCTCCCCGAGCTGGCCGGGATCGAGGAGCAGTCCAAGAAGCTCGCCCAGGTCTCCACCCAGATCATCGCCGCCGAGACCGAGGCGGCCGACCTCGCCCGGGACCAGGGCAAGGCCGAATCCGACGTGGACGCGGTCCGGCTGCGCGCCGAACGCGACCGCAAGCGCCTGGATTCCGGGCAGGTCTCCTCGCCCAAGGATCTGGCCAGCCTGCAGTCCGAGATCACCTCGCTGCACCGCCGCCAGGGCGACCTGGAGGAGGTCGTGCTGGAGATCATGGAACGCCGCGAGGCCGCCGACACCAAGGTCGCCGACCTGCGCGCCGAACGCGACGAGCTCACCGCCACCCTCTCGGTGGCCGAGGCCCGCCGCGACGAGGCCTTCGCCGAGATCGACAAGGAGGCCGGCGAGGTCCGCGACCGCCGCGGTGTCCTGGCCGCCGAGATCCCCGCCGACCTGTTCAAGCTGTACGAGAAGCTGCGCGAATCCTCCGGCGTCGGGGCGGCCATGCTCCAGGGCGGGCGCTGCCAGGGCTGCCGGACCACGCTTTCCATCGCCGATCTCAACCAGATCAGGGCCGCCGCGCCCGATGAGGTCGTCCGCTGCGAGGAATGCCGACGCATCCTCGTCCGCACACCCGAGTCTGGACTGTGAGCGCCGACTACGTCTGCGAGGCCGACGGTGGTTCCCGGGGGAACCCCGGGCCTGCCGGGTACGGCGCGGTCGTGCGCGATCCGTCGGGCGACGTGCTGGCCGAGGCCGCCGCGTCGATCGGCGTCGCGACCAACAATGTCGCCGAGTATCGGGGGTTGATCGCCGCTCTGCAGGCTGTCCTCGATCTTGGTGGCGAGGGGCGTACGGTCGAGGCGCGGATGGACTCCAAACTCGTCATCGAGCAGATGGCGGGTCGTTGGAAGATCAAGAACGAGGGTTTGCGTCCCCTCGCTCTCGAAGCCCAGGACCTGGCCCGGCGCCTGCGGGTCACCTGGAAGTGGATCCCGCGCGAGCGCAACAGCCACGCCGACCGCCTCGCCAACGAGGCCATGGACGCGGCCGCCCGCGGCGAAACCTGGCAATCCACGACGATTTCCTCGGGTGGGCATTCGGCCAGCACGACCGTTTCTCACGCCACGACAATCCGCTCGGAAGGGCCGAACAACTCAGGCCGATCGTCTTCGACTTCGTCTTCGACGTCGCCTTCCGCTTCGACCTCGGCTTCGGCTTTGACCTCGGTTTCGATCTCGGCTTCGGTTTCGGGGGAACCCGGCAGCCGCACCGCTGGCCACGCGGTTTCGGGGGAACCCGGCATCCGCTCCGATGGGCACTCGGTGCGAGGGAACGGCCATACTTCCACTGAGGCCGCGTCCGGTGACGGGTGGGTCGGCGACGCCAGCCGACCAGCCGGGCGGAGCGGTCTTGGCTGGGGACGTGCGTCGCGTGTGGCGACGTCATTGTTGTTGCTGCGGCATGGGCAGACGCCGCTGTCGATCGAGAAGCGATTCTCCGGGACCGGTGATCCTTCGCTTACCCCTACAGGAATGGCGCAGGCGGAGGCGGTGGCGGCGCGGCTGGCGCGGGAGCCGTACCGGATCGAGGCGATCGTGAGCTCGCCGCTGACCCGCGCGCGGCAGACCGCCGAAGCGGTCGGAGCCCGGATCGGACTACCCGTGCGCGTTGACAAAGGCCTCAGAGAGGCCGATTTCGGCACCTGGGAAGGGCACACGTTCGCCGAGATCCAGGAACGATGGCCACACGAACTGGCCGCCTGGCTCGCCGACCCGGCCGTCGCCCCACCCGGCGGCGAAAGCTTCACCGAAGCGGCACTCCGGGTAGAACGCGCCCGCGACCGCATCCTCACCGACCACCAGGGCAAGACCGTCCTGATGGTGTCCCACGTGACCCCGATCAAACTACTCGTCCGCTTCGCACTGAACGCCCCACCCGAAGCGCTCTACCGCATGCACCTCGACCTGGCCTGCCTGTCGATCATCGACTACTACGACGACGGCCCAGCCGTACTCCGCACCTTCAACGACACCACCCACCTGAACTGAACATACGCGTGCCGCCGAACGAGACGCGTCGGACGTTCTACGCGTGCCCGTGCACGTTCAACGGCTTGGGCCACCCGTTCGGAGCATGCCCGCGTGCGTCCAACCACAGGGCTCACGCGTTCTGGGCATACTCAGGTTGTTAAACGAAGGGTTCGCCTGTTTCTGAGGTGCTTATCAACGACACGGCTCATATGCGCCGAGCTGATCACCATCGAGCGGTACCCGCAGATCCAGAACCGCCCCCGCCGCCCTCGGCACCACGGCGCCCGCCGCTTTGAACAGGGCGAGCATGCGGTAGTTCGTCGCGTACACAGTGGCGGTCAGTGCGCGGATCCGGCGGCTGGGCGCGACGCTCAGGAGATGCCGTAGCAGCATCCGGCCGAGCCCCCGCCCCTGCCACTCGTCCTCCACCAGAAAGGCCAACTCGGCCTCCCCGGCGGCGAGATCCATCAGATTGCTCATCGCCACAACCCGCTCACCCCCGGCGATATGAGTTACGAACGTCACCCCTTTCGCCGGATTCGTGAACAGCCCGATCACCCGATCGCTCAACCGCGGCACCGGCCCGAAATACCGGAACCGCAGGCTCTCAGGCGAGCACCGCTCGTGCATCTCCCGGACCGCCTCCGCGTCGCCCACCGTCATCGGCCGCGTGATCAGCTCAACCCCGCCGACCTCGGTCCGCAGAACCCGCGGCGACGGCTGCGTCCCCCGTACCGGCTGAGCCCCCCGTACCGACCGCGGCCCCCGCGGCGGACGCCCGTCCCCCGGATGCTTGTTCGTCATTCTTCCCCCAGTACCCCTCGTTCGTGGCGGCCCGCGCGGGCCGCCCGTTCGTGACATTCGACCGCGACCTACTTGCTGGATGGTTGGTGCTCACTTGAGACGCCACTAGGCTGGTCGTACGGCGGACGAGCCGGCCGGACGGCCGCGTCGAGGTCTTCGCACCTCGCCGAGGAAGGTCCGGGCTCCACAGGGCAGGGTGGTCGGTAACACCGACCCGGGGCGACCCGCGGGACAGTGCCACAGAAAACAAACCGCCCCCTCACCGAGGGGGTAAGGGTGAAACGGTGGTGTAAGAGACCACCAGCGCCCACGGCGACGTGGGCGGCTAGGTAAACCCCACCCGGAGCAAGGTCAAGAAGGAATGCCCACGGGCATTCCGCGCGCGACACTCGAGGGCTGCCCGCCCGACGCCGCGCGGGTAGACCGCTTGAGACCACGAGCAATCGTGGCCCTAGATGGATGGCCGTCAGGTTACCCAACCTACAAAACCCGGCCTACAGGCCGACTCGTCCGCCTTTAAGCCCCGGAGACGGGCCTTTCGCTCCTCATGATCCAGAAGTCATCACCACGTCAGCCTGGCTCGCGCCTAGCGGGACGCTCCAGGGATGCGAAGCCGCACTCCACACCAGTGGCGGTGGACAACTGGCTACGCTCAGAGGCCGACGCCCGCGTCCACTAGATCAGTGGCTGGGACGCTCCCAGTAGGAGGTGGCAACATTACAGCTGAGCCGCAGCCGGTCACCCCGCGGACTCCTGATCAGATCGTCGAGTCGTTGAAGCCGATCGGAGTCCTCGCAACATCCGTGCGTGCCTGCCTCCTCCCGACCGCGGCCACTTCGACAGTGATTACCGACGGGCCATGGCTAAGGCCACCGAGGACCTGGACCTCTCACCCGTAAAGGATCTGCTCGCTCACTGGTGGCATATGGCCAGGATGAAGGCGACCGGCGAGTACGAAGAGGTTCTGGAGCAGGCCACTCGAGTGCAAGAGCAGATCGAGAGTGGTGAGTATGTCCCAGGTCGGCCGCTACATGAGGTCTTGGCCGAGCGGGCTGCTGAACTCGGCGTGAGGCTGCGCCCATAGATGTATACGGCTTAAGGGAAGCTCCCTGCGCCACCTGAAAGAACTGTGTCCGGGATCACGCGGGCGTTCGGAGATCAGGATCATCTTCGCCCTCGATCCCACCCGGGCGGCGCTGCTGTTGCTGGGTGGCGACAAGGCCGGGAACTGGGAACGGTGGTACAAGGAGAACATCCCCCTGGCTATACAGCTCTACATCGACTACACCAGCAACGAAGAGGAGTGACCATGCCGAAGAGGACGCCGGGGGACTGGGCCGACCTTGAGCGGGAGCTACACGAGGCCGGTGTCTCTCCTTCCGTGATCGAGGAGGGCGCCAGGAGGCTCCTCGCCGAGGCGCGCGGCCATCAGCTTGCCGAGGCACGCAAGCACCTTGGGCTTGGACAAAAGGACGTCGCGACCACCATGGGCGTGAGCGTTGCCCGTGTCTCACAGATCGAGCATGGCGAGGTCGCGTCCCTTGAGGTTATCGCCCGCTACGTGGAGGCACTCGGAGCACGCCTGGAGTTGGTCGTCGACTTCGGCGACCGAACGGTGCGCTTGCCGGTCAGCGAGAAGTCGATGGATGCCGCCTGAGCGCTGCATGGTCTGGGCAAGATCTCCACGTAAGAGCTCAAGAATCGACCAAGCCAGTCACCTTGATCTCACCACACTGTCCGGGTGCCTGACGCACCACCGAAATCGAGACCACCGCTGCCTGCATGCCCGGTTCTGAGAGCCAGGGCGCGCTATGCGCTCCGGCTACCCGGTGGATGGGACAAGGGCGTGGCGGGCTGCTATGACACCTCGAACCGCATAGGCAGCGGAAAACACGTTGCAGTAGAAGGTCGGGGCGCGGAAAGCTCCCGGCGTGAAGATGAACGCCAACCAGTTGATGGTGGCACCGGAGACTGTGCGTGCATTGGTTGATGAGCAGTTTCCCGAGTGGCGGAGTCTGCCCATCACGAGCGTCGCCGGGCATGGGACAGTGAACGCCATCTTTCGTGTAGGCGAGCACTTCACGGCTCGGTTCCCGCTACAGCCTGGGCACGTCGACTCGACGCGGCGGTGGCTGGAGTCCGAAGCGGAAGCAGCCCGCGAGTTGCTAGGTCGCACGCGGTTTCCCCCGCCCGAGCCGGTCGCGCTCGGTGAGCCCGGGGCGGGATATCCGCTCCCGTGGGCGGTGCAGACTTGGCTGCCGGGTGTCGTGGCCACCGACGAGGACCCGGGCGAATCGGTCGCGTTTGCGCACGACCTGGCTGATCTCATCGACAGCCTGCGCGCAATCGACACGCGTGGCCGTACTTTTGCCGGCAAGGGCCGAGGGGGTGACCTTCAATCCCACGACGGGTGGGTGGAAACCTGTTTCGAGCACAGCGAACAGCTTCTGGACGTTCGCCGGCTTCGTCTCATGTGGGAGAGTTTTCGAAATCTGCCGCGCGAAGCCACCGACGTGATGGCCCATGGTGATCTCATTCCCGGCAACGTGCTCGTGTCCGCTGGGCGGCTGACCGGGATTCTCGACGTCGGCGGCTTCGGGCCGGCGGACCCTGCTCTAGATCTTGTGAGTGCATGGCATCTGCTTGAGGCCGGGCCGCGGCAGGTGTTTCGCCAGGACCTCGGGTGCGACGACCTCGAATGGGAGCGAGGCAAAGCGTGGGCCTTCGTACAGGCGATGGGGGTCGTCTGGTACTACCTCGAAAGCAATCCGGTCATGTGCCGGATGGGCCGGCGCACCCTGGAACGCATCCTGGCCGATCCCGTTTCCGTGTAGGCATTTTTCGGTGTGATCCGGATATTTCCGGGCAGTGGAGGCCGGTGGCCGAACCCACCGAGAGTCGCCGGGGCGAGCTGATCGAATCCGCTCAAGCCCGCTGGATCGCCGCCCTGACCGACCTGGGCGGGCGTAACACGCTGCTCTACTACAAGGATCGCAGGGCGGGCACGCTCGACCTCGCGGACGCCGATCCCATCGCCCTCGAACGGTTCCTGCGCACCGGATCGGCCCGTCTCAGCCGCCTGTTCACGGACGCCGACGTCAGGGCGGACGCGATCCGCCGCGTGCAGGCCATCCACCGCAAGGCACGCGAACTGCTCGAAGAGCGCGGCATCCGCGCCGGATACCTCGCCACCGGCATGGCCCGCTGGGACGAGTTGTTCCTCGAACCGGCGGCCCCCGTGCTGCTGCGCGGCCTGACCATCACGCCGACCCGCGCCAGACACGACGATTTCGAGCTTGCCCTGGACGACGAAGAGGAGCTCAACCCCGTCCTGGTGCACAAGCTCGCCACCATGTACGGCGCCGCGGTGACCAGCACCGGCGACCTCGCGCGCGCCGCCGAACTCGCCGAGATCCCCGGATTCGAGATCCTCCCCAGGCAGGTCATCGGCACCTTCACCTATGCCAAACTGCCCATGGTCAGGGACATGCAGGCAGCCGGCGAACTGCTCGCCGACAGCGACATCGTGGCCGCGATCGCCGGCGACCCGGAGGCTCAGGAACTCCTGCTGGCCACCGATACCTTCCCCGCCATCGACGACACGCCCGAGTCCGACTACTCGGTGCTCGACGCGGACTCCTCCCAGCGCAGCGCCATCGACGCCGTGCTCGCCGGGCGCAGCCTCGTCATCCACGGCCCGCCCGGCACCGGCAAGAGCCAGACGATCGCCAATCTCATCGCCGCTCTGGTGGCCCGGGGCCGGAAGATCCTTTTCGTGGCCGAGAAACGGGCCGCCATCGACGCCGTACTGTCCCGGCTGAAGGGTGCCGGGCTCGGTGACATGGCGATCGACATCCACGAGGGCACCAGGGACAGGCAGCGCATCGCCAAGGACCTCGGCACCACCCTCGACCTGGCCGCCCAGGTCGCCGGAACCGCCGACGAGGGCCCGCACCGCCGCCTGGCCGAACGCCAGAAGCGCCTCAACCAGCACGTTACCGCATTGCACGAGGTGCACGAGCCGTGGGGGGTGACCGCCTTCGAGGTTCAGTCCGCGCTGCTCGGCATCCCGGCCGAGGCCCGCACCCCCGTACGGCTCGCGCTGTCGGAACGCATGAGCCGCGAGGCCGCCGACCGTATCCGCGACGACCTGCGGGAGTTCGCTCATCTCGGCGGATTCACCCTGCGCCCGCGCGCCACCTCCTGGTACGGCGCGGCCCTGCGCACCCCGCTCGACGCCCGGCTCGCCATGGACATGGTCACCCAGCTCACGACGGTCACCCTGCCGATGCTGGCCGACCGCCTTGGCCGGGCCTGCGACGAACTGGGGCTGACGCCGCCGAGCTCCTATCCCGCCCAGCTGGCCGTGCTCGAACTGCTCTCCGGCATCGCCCGCACCCACGAGCTTTTCGACCCGGCCGTGTACGGCTCCAGCCCCGCCGACCTGGCCGCGGCGACCGGCGAAGGGGCCGAGCTCGGCCTGCGGGACCGGTTCCGGCTGCGCCGCCAGGCTCAGGCGTTGTGGATCGGCCCGCCGAAGGCTCCCCGCGAGGACCTGCACACCGCGCTCGTCTCCGCCGCCGCTCAACTGGCCGGGTGGGAGTATCTCCGTACTAAAGCGGGACTGCCCCGCCTGCCGTCTGGTTTCGCGGAGCTGCTGGCCCTCGGGGAGCAGAGCGAGCAGGAGCTGGCCGCGCTCCGCCGGTACGTCCGGATTCCGCCCGACGTTGAGCCGGTCCTGGCCGGGCTCGCCGCCGACCGGGACACCCCGTGGAAGCTGCCGCGCCTCTACGAGCTCGGCGTGCGATTCGACGCCCTCGGCCTCGGCCCGCTCCTGGACGGCCTGGCCCGCAGGGAGGCCGGGCCCGGCCTGGCCGCGCAGGTCTTCGACCACGCGTGGTACGCCACCGTCCTGGACCACATCCGGGTCCGCGACCCCCGCTACGCGGCCTACGACGGCGCGGCCCTCGACGAGATCGCCGGCGAGTTCCAGGTCGACGACGTACGGCACCTGGCCGCCAACCGGACCCGCGTCCGCCGCGCCTGGGCCGGACGGGTCCGCGAGGCCGAGGACCGCCACCCCCTGCAGGCCCGGGTGATCCGCAAACAGGCCGCGGTCCGCCGCGGCCACCTGCCGCTGCGCCGCCTCCTGGACCAGGCCGGGGACGTCCTGTTCGCGCTCAAGCCATGCTGGGCGATGTCGCCGCTGATGGTCAGCCAGGTGCTGCCCCTGGCCCGGCTCTTCGACGTCGTCATCTTCGACGAGGCCAGCCAGGTCGTGCCCGCCGACGCCATCCCGTCGATCATGCGCGGCCACCAGATCGTGGTCGCCGGGGACGACCGCCAGCTGCCGCCCACCAACTTCTTCCGCCAGGTCGGCGACGAGGAGGCCGAGGACGACGTGGACGACCTCGTCTCGTTCGGCGCGGGCTTCGAATCGGTCCTCGACGCCCTCCGCCCGCTGCTCCCCACCTGCCCGCTGACCTGGCACTACCGCAGCCGCGACGAACGGCTTGTGGCGTTCTCCAACACCCGCATCTACGGCGGCGCGCTGACCACCTTCCCCGGCGTGTCCCGCGACGACTGCCTGACGCACGTGGTGGTCAGCCAGACCGCGGACAAGGGCCAGGAGACCTCGGTGACCGCAGAGGTCGACAAGGTCGTGGACCTGATCCTGGACCACGCCTCGACCCGGCCCGAGGAGTCCCTCGGCGTGATCGCCCTCGGCCTGCGGCACGCCGAACGCATCGACGCCGAGCTGCGCTCCCGCCTCACCCACCGCCCCGACGTGGAAGGCTTCTTCAGCGAGGACCAGGCCGAGCCGTTCTTCGTGAAGAACCTCGAACGCGTCCAGGGCGACGAACGCGACGCGATCATCTTGTCCATCGGGTACGGCAAGCACCCCGACGGCCGGATGCGCTACCAGTGGGGCCCGCTGCTGCGCGACGGCGGCGAACGGCGGCTCAACGTGGCCGCCACCCGGGCCAAACGGCGGCTCACCCTGGTCAGCTCGTTCTCCAGCCATGACGTCGACCCGGACCGGCTGACCAAGGCCGGGGCCCGGCTGCTGGCCGACTACCTCACCTACGCCGGCTCCGGCGGCACCGCCGCGGACGCCTCAGGACGCGACGACCTCGACCCGTTCCAGGCCGACGTACGCGACCAGCTGGCCGCGCTCGGGATCAGCGTCGTCCCGCAGTACGGCGTCGGCGGCTACCGCGTCGACTTCGCGGCCACCCACCCCGACGACCCCAGCCAGATGATCCTCGCCATCGAAACCGACGGCACCTCCTACCGCGCCTCCCGCAGCGTCCGCGACCGCGACCGGCTCCGCAAGGAGCATCTCGAACGTCTCGGCTGGAGCTTCCACCGCGTCTGGTCCACCAACTGGTTCCACAATCCCCAGGCCGAACTGGCCAAACTCCGCACCGCCTACGCCCAGGCCCTCGCCCGCACCCCCACCAAACCCCCCGACCCGGCACCACACCCGCCCGCGACAACCGACCTGGTTCCCCGCCCGCCCGCACCGCTCGACCGCGACCCGTGACGGGCGCACCGACAGCGTGGCATTGCTGAACCTGGTGCGCCGGTAGCTATCGGGGAAATCGGAATCTGCTTTTGGCTCGGCGGCGTTTGAGGCGCTCGGCGATGATCAGAGGCCCAAAGCCCGCCGTGAACCACGCGAACTGCAGCACCGCCAGTGTGATCCATACTGCCTCGTCGGTCACTCCTGTCCAGCTCAGCAGAGCGGTGACGATCACGATGACATAGCTGGTCAGCAGGCATGCCCTCAATATTCCGCTGACCTTCCATGCCTGTTGTGTCTGCCCTGGGCCAAGCCACCACCGCGCGGCCGACCAACCGAGGACCGATACGGCGACCAAGCCTGGGAGAGGCAGGAAAGCGAGATCGGTTGGCAAAGGAGTGCCATCCGCGGCGGCGGCGGTCAGGAAACCCGTCAAGAGGAGGGGAAGCACGCAGACAAGGGCGGCCACCGTGGTGGCCGTGATTCGCAATCGCTCCTCATCGGCCTCATGCATCTCGCGAGCGAGTGCCCTCTTCTGGCCGATTGCGAGAATCGGCCGCTCGCCTTTCCGTTTGAGTCTGATCAGCGCTGCAAGACCCCAGGCAATGCCTCCAAGCGCGATCACGACCAGAGCGCCCAGGAAGGAGTTCTCGCCATCTGGGCGATCCTGGTCGATCTGCAGCAGGAGAGCCATGCCGCTTCCGGCAATTCCAATGAGCCTGGGACCGGCCGCGAGAACGACAGCGAAGGCGAGGAACGCCAGGCAACCCAGCCAAGCGGAGGGGCTCTTGTCTGAACGCGCTTCAGACAGCGCCTGCTGGATGGCGGCATTGCCGGAATCCAACTCAGCGGCGTGCGCCAAGGCGGCGACGCCTTCCTGGTGGACGCGGCTACGTCCAGGCGGGTACGACAGGAGAGCCTTGCCCAGAGCCAAATGAGCGGCCGCCTCTTCGGGAGCGAGCGCAACGGCCTGGCGTGCCGCCCGCTCGGCGTCGTGGTACAGCCCGCTTGCTGTCGCCATGGCACGGGCCAAGGTCATGTGTGCCCGCCAGGCGTGCGGGGCCAGCATGGTCGCGCGCAAACCGTACGAGACGGCCTGGGTGCTGTTCCCCAGTTCACAGAAGATCATGCTCGCGAAAGCGAGACAGTCGGCGCTGGGAGAAACGGTCAGGGTCAGGGCGCGATCGACAAGCTCGCATGCAGTCCCCGCGTCGCCCTGACGTGCGTGGACCAGCGCGCTGAGCAGAACGGGAATCGGGTCCTCGGGACGTTCCGCGCCAAGGCGTCGTGCGAAAGCGGAGACTTCGGAGAACGATCCCCTGTCGCAAAGATCGACCACATGATCAAGCTCGTCGAACACCGGGCCAGGCTATGCCTAAAGCACCAGAAATATGAGATATGCCCAAGCTCGGAGCCTCCTGCGGGCGCACCGCATATTCGCTCGTGATCCTCTGGCGCGGTCAATAACGTATGCCCCATGCGAGGTCGGATCAGAAGAGATCGGAAGACGGGCATCGTGAAGCTACGCCATCATGCGGAGCTGATCCAACCGTACGACGGTGCGGATATGGTGACGGCTGCGCCAGGTCCGGAGGGAGAACTGGTGGTCCTGTGGGCGTCGAAGGAGAATGCCGACGCCATCTCTGCACGGACTATCCAGCCGGGGGGTGCGTCCTTCCCCGAGGCTCGTACGGCTGCGCCAGTCTCGGTGCATGTCGCCACGTACCGTCCCCATCTGGTGATGACGGTGCCCATCGCCGAGCAGTCACTCGCTCATACGTATGCCCAGCCGCTTCCCGGGGGAGATGTGCTCCTGGTGGGCGCCCGATGCCGTTTGCGTGACGGAGCAGCCGAGCCCAACGCCGCGATATACACCGTGGACGGCGAACTCGTGCGAGAGGGCATTCTGGGAGACGGAATCGAAGACGTGCAGACCACCCCGTCCGGCGAGATATGGGTGAGCTATTTCGATGAAGGGGTGTGCGGCAACTTCGGGTGGGGCGTGCCAGGCGGTCTCGACCCAATGCCACTCAGCCTAAATTGATCATGGATTGACGTGCGGTGATGTGCCCCTGCCGACCGCTTCGAGGGCGGATGCCAGGGAGATCCACTACGGTTCGTGATCGTGATGGAGACCGGAGAGCAGTC